>NZ_CP123448.1:1514035-1828071 GCF_030177895.1 Kingella negevensis | reverse complement strand
TTCGTGAATGAATTTGCCGCTATCGTTTGTCGCAAAAAATTCATTTAAATCAAATGCGAAATCAATATTTTCGCCGTCAATATTTGCGCCTTGATTCACTTGGTCGGTAATCATTTGGCTCATTTGATACGAAAATAGGTTTAGGCGTGGCAAAGCGGCGTAGGGGTTGTTTTGTTCGTTTTCGGGATTCCATTCGGCTTTTTTGCGTTGTTCGTCAGCGTATGTCCAGTTGAAAATTTCGTCTTGCTGGAATTTGTCTCGCGCAATCGCTTTAAATGGTGTGCCTGATAAATGGAGCGTGAAATTGCGTTTGATGTTGTTGAACGCAACATCGGTTTTTAGGGTGTCCACGCCTTCGTGGGCTTCGTCAATAACGAGTAAATCCCAGTTCATTTGGCTAACCCAATCCAATTTGTCGTGTTGTCCGTCAAAGCAAATTGCGCCTTTTAAATCTTGTAGTGAGATAAAGGCGAGCATATTTTGTTTGCCATTTTTGTGCTGATTTAAAAAATTATCGCGTGTCATCACAGAGCGATTTTTCAGCGTGTCGGCGGTGGACACAAAAGCAAAATCGGTTTGCCATGCGATGAATTTTTCAAAATCGTCAAACCATGAGTTTGCAATGGCTGGGCGGTTGGTTACGATAAGCACTTGGGCGGCTTTGAGTTCGCGAGCCAAATCGTAAGTGGTCAGCGTTTTGCCAAAGCGCGGTTTGGCATTCCACAGAAATTTGCCGTTTGGGTTTTCTTGGAAATAGGCAAGCGTTTGAGCAACGGCTTCGCGTTGTTCTTCGCGGAGTTGGTAATCGTCATTTTTGGCGTATTATTGCGAGTAGTCGCGCTGAATAAAATCTTGAAAATGGCGTTGGGCGTGTTCGGGATTGCCGTTGTAGTAAAACCATTCGGATTTGTCTTCTGCTTGTTGAATGTGTTTGATTTTGCGCAAATAGGCGTGGAGCTGTTTGCCTTTGAACCATTCGTCTGAATCGCGGAATTTAGCAGGTTCTGCCCATAATTTGTCGTAATTTAGGCGAACGGCTGCGGTGTGGGTTTGTTCTTTAATGCGTTCGTCTGCATTTTCGCGTTCGGTGTAGCCGATTTTAATCCAGCCGTTTTTGTCGGGCATTTCAGGCAGCCTGTAAGCGTAAATTTGCGGGTAAATCAGTTTAACGGTTTTAATGTCAGTTGGATTGCTCATAATTTTAGCTCTTTATCAAAATATTCCATTTTTTTGGTGTTCCAGTTCATGATTTTCACGCGCTTGCCTGCCTGAATGCGCCATTCTTCATTGGCTGGTCTTTCATCAAATAAAGATAACTGCTGAATGATGATTTTTTCGCGTTTTTCCGACAGCGGAATGATGTATTTTAAACCGTCCATTTGAAAAACGTTGTAGCTGATGATTTCTGCGATGTCTTTGAATAAATCGTGTAGTGGCTCTTCTTGCCATTTGTCGTAGTAAAAATCGCGGTAAGTGTAGAGTAAATTTTCACGCGCCAATAACAGTGAATCGCCATTCCATTCAAAACCGTAGCTGGCTTGATAAGCGAGCATTGCCATTCTGTGCCATTCTGTGCCATTCTGCTTTGTCTTGAATGTGTTGATTGATTCGGCACAATTTTCGGTCAATAAAGCCGACACGTTCGGCTAGGGAAATGAGTTTGCCTGTTTCCATGTCGTAGCGCGTGGTCATATACGGCGCTTCGCCGCAAGTGATTTCCAGCCATTTTCGTCTGATGTAGGTTTCCAAATCGTCATCGGCATAGTTTTCATCAAGCGCGTCATTTTGTATTTTCACCACCCATGTTGGCGTGAAAACTTCGGCTTTGGATTTGGTGCGTTCTTTTTGTAATTCTTGCGATTTTAAAGCGCGTGGCATGATGTGGGGTGTGTGTTCGCCTGTAATCAAATCTATTTTAATCGGCGAAGTGGCGGCGTAATGTTGTTCGCCATACGCGATGTAATTTTCATTTGCCCAAATAATATTTTTAATGGTTCCGCTGGTAGAAGTAGTACGGTCAATCAGTAAAATTTCCAAAATTTCAGGAATGTGCATTCGCATATGATTTTCGGAAATGTCGGCGGAATGGGGTTGGGTTGGTGTGGAAATGGGGGTGGCAAAAGTCATCATTTTGTTTGTTTAATTAAATATGGTGAATATTATAGTGGATTCAAAAAAATTCAGGCAGCCTGAAAACCAACTTTTCAGGCTGCCTGAATTTTATTTACACCACAATATTAACCAACCGTTTCGGCACAACAATCACTTTCTTTGGCTCTTTGCCTTCCATGAATTTTTGCGCCCCTGCTGTGGCAAACGCCGCCGCTTTAATCGCGTCTTCGCTCGCATCAACGGCCACATTGATTTTATCGCGCAATTTACCATTCACTTGCACCATCAACTCAATTTCCGTTTGCACCAAAGCCGATTCATCAACCACCAACCAGCTCGTTTCCCACAACTTACTGCCAGCGTTCAATTCCGCCCACAGCGTTTCGCAAATATGCGGCACGATTGGCGACAGCAAAATAATCACCGCTTCCAACACTTCACGTGCCACCGCTTGACCTTGTTCGCTGCTGCAATCCGTTTTATCGTATTGATTCAGCAATTCCATCACCGCCGCAATCGCTGTGTTGAATTGCTGACGGCGGTCGTAATCATCGGTAACTTTCGCAATCGTGCTGTGCAATTTAAAGCGCAAATCTTTCAGGCTGCCTGAAAGTTCGCCGCCCGAGAATTTCGCCACATTCGCGCCATCGTTTTTCACAAACTCAAACACCGTGCGCCACAAACGACTCAAGAAACGATGCGCCCCAGCTACGCCAGCGTCCGACCATTCCAACGATTGTTCAGGCGGCGATGCAAACATCATAAACAAACGCGCCGTATCCGCGCCGTAAGCGTCAATAATTTGCTGTGGGTCTACGCCATTGTTTTTGGATTTGGACATTTTTTCCACGCCACCAATCACAACAGGCTGCCCGTCTTCTTTCAAAATCGCCGAAACAGGGCGACCTTTATCATCGGTTTGCACGTCCACATCGGCAGGGTTAAACCAATGTTTTTTACCGCTTTCATCTTCACGATAATAAGTCGCTTGCAACACCATGCCTTGCGTCAATAATTGTTTGAACGGCTCGCGCACGTTCACAATGCCTTCATCATTCATCAATTTTGTGAAGAAGCGCGCATACAGCAAGTGTAAAATCGCGTGTTCAATACCGCCAATATATTGGTCAGCTTGACCCCAATACGCCGCCGCGCTTGGCTCAACCATGCCACCGTCAAATTTTGGCGACATATAACGGAATTGATACCAGCTAGACTCCATAAACGTGTCCATCGTATCCGTTTCGCGGCGCGCTGGCGAACCACATTCAGGGCAAGTCGTTTCGTAATATTCAGGCATTTTGCTCAATGGCGAACCCGAACCGTCAGGCACGATATTTTCAGGCAGCACGACTGGCAAATCTTGTTCAGGAACAGGCACATCGCCGCATTTTTCGCAATGAATAATCGGCACAGGACAGCCCCAATAGCGTTGGCGAGAAATGCCCCAATCGCGCAAACGGTATTGCGTTTTCGGTTCGCCCAAATTTTTCGCTTGCAAAAATTCTGCCATTTTGTCAAAGGCTTGGAAAATATTTAAACCGTTAAATTCGCCTGAATGGATTAACGCGGTTTGCTCATCTTTTTGACCGTACCACTCTTGCCAATTTTGGTTATCGTAAGCGGCTGGTGCGTTGGTAATATCCACTACTTGCTTGATTGGCAAAGAATATTTTTGCGCGAAAGCAAAATCGCGTTCATCGTGCGCTGGCACAACCATTACCGCGCCATCGCCATAACCCCAAATCACATAGTTCGCAATCCAAACTTCCAACTGCTCACCATTAAACGGATTGGTAACAAAACGACCAGTCGGCAAACCTTTTTTCTCCATCGTTGCCATGTCCGCTTCCGCAACCGAACCAGCCTTACATTCCGCGATAAACGCTTGAAGTTCAGGATTATTTTCCGCCGCAGCCGTTGCTAATGGGTGTTCCGCCGCCACGACCACCGCACACGCACCAAAAATCGTGTCAGGACGCGTGGTATAAACTTGCACAAAATCCGCGTAATCGCCAGTCAAACCCGATTTGCTGCCGTCCGCCAATGGAAAGCGAACCGTCATACCGCGCGATTTACCAATCCAGTTACGCTGCATGGTTTTCACTTGTTCAGGCCAATCCAAGCCGTCCAAATCGTTCAATAATTGCTCGGCGTAATCCGTGATTTTGAAGTAATACATCGGAATTTCGCGTTTTTCCACCAACGCACCCGAACGCCAACCGCGTCCGTCAATCACTTGCTCATTTGCCAAAACCGTGTTGTCCACAGGGTCCCAGTTCACCGTGCCTAACTTGCGGTAAACAATGCCTTTTTTAAACAATTTGGTAAACAGCAGTTGTTCCCAGCGATAATAATCAGGGCGACATGTTGCCACTTCGCGTTCCCAATCCAGCGCGAAACCCAATGATTTAAGCTGTTGTTTCATATAATCAATATTAGAATATGTCCACGCAGCAGGCGCAACTTGGCGGTCAATCGCCGCGTTTTCCGCAGGCATACCGAAAGCATCCCAGCCCATTGGTTGCAACACGTTGAATCCTTGCATTTTTTTGAAACGTGAACGCACATCGCCAATGGTGTAATTGCGGACGTGTCCCATGTGCAATTTACCGCTTGGGTAGGGGAACATGGACAGGCAGTAGAATTTTGGTTTCGTGGTGTCTTCGGCAACATTGAAAGCACGTTGCTCTGCCCATTTTTGTTGGGCTTGTGGCTCGATTGCCGATGGTTGATATTGTTCTTGCATGGTTTTTACTTTTCTTTGTGTTTTGTAGTGAAAAAATAACGCTTGATTATAACAGTTTCCTGTATTTTCAGGCTGCCTGAAATGGTTGAAATGCACATCAATCAAAAGCAGCCTGAAAGTGTTTTCAGGCTGCTTAGTTGTAAATTTCAAACACTCTAAACCTTAATTTTTTGCTATTCCTGTAAAGCTATTGCTGTTTAAATTAAAAAAGTTTAACATAATCAAACCATTTGTTTTCATTCGTTTTTTGCTGACCTTGAAGGGGATAATGATGAAAGTTGCCCATTCTGTTTTATTTATTCTTGCGGCTGCTGTTTTGTCTGCTTGTGGTGGCGGCGGTGGTTCTAATAGCGGACCTGATTTAGGCTTGAATAACAACACCAATCCAAACAATCAAAACAACACGCCTGTTATTGTTGATAGCAATAACGGAAAAAATAACAACACGGGCATTACGCTGGCTGCTAATCGAGACCAGACCTTATATTCGATGACTCACTCTTGGAAAATGATGCCACCGGCAGCCACTCAAGCGACTGAAGTCCAAAAAGCGGTGGAAAACACCAATAAAATCCGTCAGGATTTGGGTTTAAGTGCATTGAAATACGACGCGCGTTTATCAGCTTATGCGCAAAGACGTGCTGAAGAAATTGTGCAATTGTTTGAGCATCAACGCTTAAGCAGTGGGCAAGCAATTGGCTCTGGCGTGGCGGTGGTGAACCGCAAGCAAGGCGCGGTATGGGGTGAAAATATCGCAATGGGTCAAACCACGGCGGATATTGTGGTAACCGACTGGAAAAACAGTAAAGGCCACTATGCGAATATGATTAACAAAGATTACACCAAAATTGGTTTAGGTTTGGTTTACTTGCCAAACAGTCAAAAAAAATATTATTGGGTGCAAATCTTTGGTTCAGATAACGCCAGCAGCGATTACTATTTTGATTCTTCTATCGCAGAAACCAATAATCAAAAACCTTTAACTTCATTGGTTGTGGACGGTGTAAGCATTCCTTTGAATGTTGAAGCAGGTAAATGGAAAGAGATTCATACCGATAGCCATAGTGGCGTGGTGAGTGGTTATGCTTACACTCGTTTTGGCTCATTGAAACACAACGAAGTAAACCGTTATCAAACGTTCTATCAAGGCACACCAACTAACAATATGCCGCAAACAGGTTCTGCGAAATACGTGGGGCAAGGTGTGGTGGTGGACGGACAAGCACTTAATACACAAGTGGCTGCTCAGTTTGATGTGAACTTTAAAAACAAAAGTTTAACGGGTTCATTGAGTAACAATGGAAAAACCGTGGTAAACCTGCAAGCTAATATTACAGGCAACACATTCCACAGCGACGCAGCCGCAACCGTGGAAACGCATGGCGGTTTCTTTGGCGACAACGCCGTTGAATTAGCTGGCGATTTCCGCGAACAAAAAGCCAATGGCAAAATTGGTGCATTTGGTGCGAAGAAACAACCTTAATCAATAAAAAGCAGCCTGAAACCATTTTCAGGCTGCGAATAACAATATAATTTTTTCCAATATTAGAAGGAACTTTATGATGAAAGTCGCTCGTTCTCTTGTTTACACATTTGTGGCTATTGCATTAGCAGCTTGTGGTAGTTCAGGCTCGAATAATGGACCTGATGTAACCAATAACAATTCTGGCAATGCTAACAACACCAGCAATAATGCCAATACCAATAATTCTGGTAATACAAATAAAAATACCAATAATTCCGCTAATACCAACAACAATACAAATAACCCAATTTATACCAATATGGGCAGCAATACAGGCATTACAAAAGCCGTTGCTCGCGACCAAACGTTATATTCATTAACGCATTCTTGGAAAGTTGCACCGCCAACTGGAAAATTAGCAACAGAAGCGCAAAAAGTTGTAACCAATACAAATAAACTTCGTGCCGAAGTTGGTTTACCAGCACTGAAACATGATGAAAGATTATCTGCTTACGCACAACGCCGTGCAGAAGAGATTGTCCGTTCATTTGAACATGCACGTTTAAATGGACAGAACATTCAAGTAGGCGGTACAACGAATTATGTTGGCGAAAATATTGCCGCGGGTAACACTACAGCAGATAAAACAGTATTGGACCAATGGCGAAATAGTTCGGGACATTACAAAAATATGATTTTAAAAACCTACACTAAAATGGGTGCGGGTGTAGTATATGTTCCAGGAAGTAAATATGGCTATTACTGGGTGCAAATTTTTGCTGATGATGCCACCACCAGCAAATACTACTTCGATTCCAACATCGCAGAAACCAACAACAAAGCCTCTTTAACTTCCCTGCTTGTAGATGGTGTCAGCATTCCGCTCAATGTCCAATCAGGTCAATGGCAAAACTTTAGCGGCAACAATCACAGCGGCACAGTAAGCGGTTACACCTACACCCGTTTTGGCGTAGTGAAAAATAACGACGTAAACCGTTATCAAACCTTCTACCAAGGCACGCCAACCGCCAATATGCCGCAAACAGGTTCTGCCACATATGTTGGACAAGCCGTGGTAGTTAGTGGACAAAAAACCAACACCCAAGCTGCTGCCCAATTTAACGCCAATTTCCAAAGCAAAAGTTTAACAGGCACAATCCGCAGCAGCGGACAAACCATCATTAACCTAAAAGCAGGCATCACAGGCAACACCTTCCACAGCGATGCCGGTGCAGATGTCGAAACGCATGGCGGTTTCTTTGGCAACAACGCCGCTGAATTAGCTGGCGATTTCCGCGAACAAAAAGCCAATGGCAAAATTGGTGCATTTGGTGCGAAGAAACAACCTTAATCGATAAAAAGCAGCCTGAAACCATTTTCAGGCTGCTTTCTTCATTTATTCACGACCAGCAAAAACCTGCTGCCGTTCCGCCACAAACCGATTGGTTCTCTCCACACAACTTTGCGCAGCGTATTCCGCATTCTCCGCGCCAATTTCAGCAAAATACGCCGTTAAAATCGGCAATGGATTATCTGTGGTGTGCGTACCAAATTGCCAAATATGGCAGCCTGAAACGCTATTAGGCTGAATAGTCGCCACTTTTTGTGGATAAGACGAATCGTCTGAATACGTTTCCACGCGAACAAATGCGCTGGCGGGTTGCGTGAAAAAACGAAAGTTGATTGCGGTTGTCATAATGATTCCTTGTTTAGCAAATTAAGGGGTGCAAGTTGAGGATAAATGCCCCGAAAATAAAAAAGCCCACATTCTAGTTGTGGGCATTTCCATTGTTGCTCTTGCGAGCCACATCAATCACTTTTGCGATTATCCACCTTACCACGCACATCGCGGCAGGTTGGCATGGAAACGTCCAACTCTGAATGCTGAGGCAAATTTTAGAGCAGCCTGAAAACGCTGTCAAACCGTTTTCAGGCTGCGTTTTATTTTTGTTGAAACAACATCTTAATCGCGTCATGATTAAAATTTTGTCCAATCACCACCGCGCGAGAATCCTCCATCGATTCACTGCCTGTAATCGCGTATTCCGTATTCACCAAATCAAATTTCACCCAATGCCCTGCAATTTCGCAGCAACCTTTTGCGCGTGCGATTTTCCCCACGCAGCCTGAAACCAACACACGCAGCGCGTAGTCCAGCCAACCAATATTGGCAAAATACGGCGATTCAATGCTGATGTTTGCCAACGGATTTTCAGGCTGCTTTTTGATTTGTTTGAACTTAAATTGCGTTTTACCGTTTTCGTTTACCAACTGCATTTCCGTTTCCAGCAGCGATTGCCATTGCTCACGCGACCAGTGGCTGTAATGCGTTTCAAACAGCGTGATTTCGGTCGACAGGCTCAGTTCTTCGCGCAATTTGGCAAAATCATCACGCCGCCAATTTTCTGTTTTGCTGACAACGACTGTGTTTGCGCTGCTGAGTTGGTCTTGAAAATAATCGGCAAATTGGGCGCGACTGTTTTGATAATGTGCGCCGTCAATCAGCACAATCGGTGCGGCAAGGGTAATACGCTCGTAGGCGATTTTGTTGAGCTGCGCGATGATGTTGCTGGGCATGGCAACGCCGCTGGGTTCAATCACTAAATAGTCGGGGTTTAGGCTATTGGCAATCGTGAGAACGGTGTAGGTGAAATCTAAATCGAGTGAGCAGCAAATGCAGCCTTCGCTCAGTTCCCAAACTTTGAGTTGGTCGCCTGCGCTTTCTTGCAGTCGTGCGCCGTCTAAGCCGAGTTTGCCAAATTCGTTTTCCAAAATAACGAATTGTTGCCCTGTTTGGCGCGCCATTTCTTGTATGAAACGAGTTTTGCCTGCGCCTAGAAAGCCTGTGATGATGAGTATTTTCATGGTTTGTGGGTTTCCTTTTTTCAGGCTGCATTTTATGGTAGGGTGTGCCGTGCGCACCATTTTAATCTTTCAGGCTGCGTGAGTATTTCGGGGTGTGGGACACACCCTACAAAATGCAGCCTGAAAACACAAAAAGAGCGCGGACAATCTTATCATGCTCGCGCTCTTTTTCCATTTTGAGATTATTCGCCCAAAATCACAACAGGTTTAATCAAATCAGACGGTTTGTCTTTCATTAACATCAACGCATCTTCAACGTGTTCAAAACCGTGGAAAACGTGCGTCAGCAAAGGTTTCACGTCTAATTTGCCGCATTCAATCAAGCTAGCCAATTTTTCCAAACGGCGACGTCCGCCAGGCATCAAACCGCCATTGATTTGTTTATGACCCATGCCCACGCCCCATTCAACGCGCGGAATGTTCACATAAGCACCCTCGCCCAAATAGTTCACGTTACCGATTTTGCCGCCTGCTTTCAAGCATTTGATGACAGGTTCAAAAGTATCCACTTCGCCGCCAGCAATAATCGCTTTGTCCACGCCTTTGCCGCCAGTCATTTTCAACACTTGTTCATCGATTGGACCATCTTTGTAGCTGATGAAATCGGTTGCGCCGTAGCCACGAGCCACATCTTGGCAAATTTTGCGCGTGCCCACACAGATAATGCGAGATGCGCCGCGCAAGTTTGCACCTGCCACAGACATCAAACCCACAGGACCAATGCCGACCACCAAAACGGTGTCGCCAAATTCCACTTCAGCCAATTCAACGCCGTGGAAACCTGTTGGCACCATGTCTGACAACATGCACGCTTCTTGCGGTGTAATGCTGGCTGGCATGTGCGCTAAGTTAGCATCTGCTTCGTTCACGTGGAAGTATTCGCCGAACACGCCGTCTTTGAAGTTAGAGAATTTCCAGCCTGACAACATGCCGCCTGAGTGCATTGGATAACCGCCTTGTGCTTCCACGCTACCCCAGTCTGGCGTAATCGCAGCCACCATCACGCGGTCGCCCACTTTGAAATCTTTAACTAATTCGCCCACTTCAGCCACAACGCCACAGCCTTCGTGTCCCAAAATCATGTTTTCGCGTTCGCCCAATGCACCCGCCCAAACAGTATGCACGTCTGATGTGCAAGGGGATAAAGCGAGTGGTTTCACAATCGCATCTAAAGGACCACATTTTGGACGTTCTTTTTCAATCCAACCTGTTTCCCCAATTTTCAACATTGCAAAGCCTTTCATGGCAAGCTCCTTCATAATGAGTTAATAAAAAAGGTATGTAGAGAGAAGAAACGTTCAAAATGTGTCTCTTGATGAACATTATTGTAATCTAATTACTTCAACAAGATAGAACAAACTTCAAGATAGTTGTTCTGCGACAACAACCCTTCATTCTTTACAAACCGTTTTCAATTTTTTGCGTATAATTGACAATTTCGCGCTTCATAAATCACATAAAAACCGTTATCTGCTTTCATTACTGATAACGGTTTTTATCTTTTGAGTCTCCTCAACAAACCCTCATTTAGTCTTTTAGGCAGCCTGAAAACACGTTATATTCTTACCTTTTTTATAACAAGGTTTCATCATGCAAACCCAAGCCATTATTCAACACATCATCAACTGGCTGCGCGATTACGCCACCAAATCCCAAGCTAAAGGTTTCGTGGTGGGCGTATCGGGCGGCATTGATTCTGCCGTGGTTTCCACACTGTGCGCCCAAACAGGCTTAGAGGTTCTGCTGCTCAATATGCCCATTCGCCAAAAACCAGACCAATTTGACCGCGCAGCGAAACACATCGCCGCCCTATCTGCAAAATATGCAAATGTGCGCGGCGAATTAGTGGATTTAACCCCCACTTTTGAACAATTTGAACACACCGCGCTTTCAGGCAGCCTGAAAAAAGCTGACAACCAAGATTTAGCCATGGCAAACACCCGTTCCCGTTTGCGCATGACCACGCTGTATTATTACGGACAAATCAACGGTTTACTGGTGGCAGGCACAGGCAACAAAGTAGAAGATTTCGGCGTGGGTTTCTTCACAAAATATGGCGACGGCGGCGTGGATATCAGCCCAATCGCCGATTTACTCAAAACGCAAGTGTATGAGATTGCCAAAGCATTAGGCGTTTCACAAGACATTCAGGCTGCCGCGCCCACAGACGGCTTGTGGGACGGCGAACGCACCGATGAACAGCAAATGGGCGCGACTTACCCAGAATTAGAATGGGCGATGGCGCAAAAAGAAGCAGGTGCCACACGCGAGCAATTTAGCGGACGCGACCAAGAAGTCTTTGATATTTTTGTGAAACTCAACCGCGCCACACAACACAAAGTTCAACCTATTCCAGTTTGTACTATCCCGAAGGAGTTATTTAAATGACACAAAAACCAAAAGTTGTTTTCTTTGATATTGATGAAACGCTTTACATTAATCGCGGTAAAAAATATGTGCCTGAAAGCACCAAAATCGCCCTGAAAGAATTGAAAAAACAAGGAATTATTACTGCGATTGCTACAGGTCGCGCCATTCCGTCTATCCCTGAAAAAATCTTGGAAGTGATTGACGAATGTGGCATTGAAATGATTGTTTCCGTGAACGGTCAATACGTTGAATTTCAAGGCAAACCATTGGCAACGTTCCCGATTGATAAAACCGTGTTGCGCCAATTTTCAGGCAGCCTAAAAGAGCGCGGTATTGCGCATATTTTGGCAGGGCGTGAAGGCTTGTTTGCGTTTGCAGAAAACGATTATTTGCGTGATGCGTTGAATTCGCTCGGCATCGTTCATCAAACAGACGCGGACGCGTTGGATAAATATGAAACGTATCAAATTCTGGGTTTTTATCCACAAGAGCAAGACGCGGAAGTGGCTCAATTGCTGCCTGAAAATTTCCAAACGATTCGTTGGCACGCAAGCGGTTTGGATTTGCTAGACAAAGACGGTTCAAAAGCGCGTGGCATTCAGGCTGCGTTAGACAAATTGGGCTTAACCATGGCGGACGCGATGGCGTTTGGCGATGGCCCGAATGATTTTGAGATGATTGAAGCGGTGGGATTTGGCGTGGCAATGGGCAACTCGATTCCTGAATTGAAAGCCGTTGCCAACCATGTTTGCCCAACCATTGACGATGACGGGATTTATCGCGGATTGGTTGAGTTGAGTGTGATTGAAGATGTTTTGAAATAAAAGAAAAACCGTTTTCAGGCTGCCTGAAAACGGTTTTTTATTGCGAAAGATTAGTTTGCTTTCAAGTTGCTCGTTAAAAGCAAGGCTTGCAAATCAGCCGCAGAAACGGTTGTGCTGGTTGCGCAAACGGTGATGATTTTGTTGTCTGCGGTTACAGTTACGGTGCAGCTTTCGTTGGCTTTGTCGCTGCGCTCGTAGCTGTAGCTCATGCTGGTAGCCGTTGCATTTTCAATTTTGGCGTTTTTGATTTCTTTGTTGCTTTCAATTTTGCTTTTCAGCGTGGTAAAGAATTTGTCTGCTTTGCCTTTCAGGCTGCCTGAATCTACGGCAGAAATCGTCAAATTACGCGCTTCATCGTATTGCAGCAAGGTAACTTGTTCGGCGGTTGCTTTTTCTGGTGCAAACGCTGCGTCACTGATTTTGTCAGTAAAAGTGTCTTCTAGCGACAAACTTACTTTACCATCTTTGCTGGTTACGGTTACTGATGCAGCAACTACTGGGCTGGCAGAAACGGCTTGTGTGCTGGTTTCTGATGCTGCTACAACTGGCGCAGAAGCGGCTGGTTTTTGCTCGGCGGCATTTTGATTACACGCGCTCAAACCCAAAGCGGCAGCCAATAAAAGAGCTGTTGTTTTGTATGACATTTTTCTGTTTCCTTAAATGGTGTTATTTTGTGAAGTCGGATTATAGCAAAACTTTTCAGGCTGCCTGAAAAAATCAAAAGCTGCCTGAAATTCAGGCAGCTTTGATATTTTGTGCGATTATTTACGCAAACCTAAACGTGTAATCACGTTGCGGTAAGTGTCAGCGTCTGTGCGGCGCAAGTAAGCCAACAAACGACGACGTGCGCTCACCATTTTCAACAAACCACGACGGCTGTGTTTGTCTTTTGGGTTTGCTTTGAAGTGAGGAGTCAAATCATTGATACGGAAAGTCAATAATGCGATTTGTACTTCTGAAGAGCCAGTATCGCCTTCTTTACGTTGGAAATCTTTAACGATTTGCGCTTTTTGTTCTACTGTTAACATTTGTTTATCCTAAAAATAAAAATGCCTTGCGGCGACAAGTTTACCGAGCAGCAACACGCCACCAGCCAGTAAACTCCGAAAAAATCGTTTACCGAAGTAAACGAGCGCGCATTATGCCATAAATTCGGCAGAAATGCTGAAATTTTTATAGCGTGGTTTTGCCGCCGTATTCGCATAAGTCGTTGATGAGACAGGTTTGGCATTGCGGTTTCAGGGCTTTGCAGGTATAGCGTCCGTGCAAAATGAGCCAATGATGTGCGTCCATCAAAAATTCTTTGGGAATGTGCTTCATCAGTTTGTCTTCCACTTCGCGGACGTTTTTGCCACGCGCAATCCCTGTGCGGTTGGCAACGCGAAAAATGTGGGTATCCACCGCCATAACGGGCTGACCAAATGCGGTATTCAGCACAACATTAGCGGTTTTTCGTCCCACGCCTGACAGGGCTTCTAGCTCTTCGCGTGTTTGCGGCACTTCGCCGTTGTGTTTGGCGAGCAGGGTTTGGCAGGTTTCGATGATATGCTTGGATTTGGTTTTGTATAAACCGATAGATTGAGTGTATGCCATGATTTCTTCTAAACCCAAGTCTAGCAAGGCTTGCGGTGTGTTGGCGACTGGGAAGAGTTTGGTGGTTACTTTGTTCACGCTTTTATCAGTAGCTTGCGCGGACAGCAGCACGGCAATCAGCAATTCAAACGGGCTGGAAAATTCGAGTTCGGTGGTGGGGTGTGGATTTTGTTCGCGTAAACGCGTGAAAATTTCGGTGCGGATTTGTTTGTTCATTTTATTTTTTCAGGCAGCCTGAAAATAATGTTTCAGGCTGAGTTTAGTGATTATTGGGTTGCAATGCCTATGCCAATCAACGCCACAAATGGCAGCGCAACCACTGTGCCGACTGCGTCCGCAGCCAGCGCAAATGGTGTGCCGATGATTTTCATTGCCAAAGTACCACCGTTGGTTTTGCGTGTAACGATGGCGGCGGTCAATTTCACAGGTACGGCTTGTTCAAAGCGATACGTTTCAGGCTGCTGTTCCATTTTGCCAAACTTCAGCTCGGTGAGTTACACCAATTCTTGCGCGGTCGGATTAGTGTAACGCAAGCAGAAGTCTGTGTAAAAATGCTTACCTTTATCGAAAATTTTAACAGGCATGGCGGTTAATTCTTGTTGGTTGATGTTATCAAATATTTGATAATGCTGCGATAATTTCGCGTTCATCACAGGCAACAAGGTATCGCTATCGCCTTTGTGCAAAGCATACCAATATTTGTCGCCCATCATAATCATGCGTCCTACTTTAAGCTGTGATGTGGCTTTTTGTGTTACGCCAAATGCGCGAACATTGTCCGTGCCTGCGTCTTGGAAACTGTATCTTGTAGAGAATGCTGGGTTTTCTGCCCACATCAAAGCGGGGCACCCGTTGAGCAGAGATAGCGCGGCAAGTGCGGCGATTAAAGATTTAGTTTCATATTTACCTCCTGATAGCTTGTGATTAAAGCATACAAAAAGCAGCCTGAAAACCACTTTTCAGGCTGCTTTTTGATTACAAGCTGCCGTAAGAATGCAGCCCTGTCAAAAACATATTTACGCCCACAAACGCAAATGCCGTGATAAACAAACCAATCACCGCCCACCAAGCCAACACTTTACCGCGCCAGCCAGCCACCAAACGCATGTGCAACCAAATCGCATAATTCAGCCACACAATAAACGCCCACGTTTCTTTCGGGTCCCAACTCCAATATCTGCCCCAAGCGTCCGCCGCCCAAAGCGCCCCCAAAATCGTCGCGATTGTGAAAAACAGAAAACCGACTGCAATCGCTTTATACATCGCTTCTTCAATTTGCGCCGCATCTGGGAAAAACTTGCTGCCGCGCAACGCGAGCAATTCCGCTGCGCCAAATGCCGCCGCCATACAAAACGCGCCGTAGCCAATAAAGTTCGCAGGCACATGAATTTTCATCCACCACGATTGCAGCGCAGGAATCAACGGCTGAATTTCATGCGCTCCGCGGCTCATGCTGTACCACAACACAAATCCCACCAACACGCACAACAGCGCATACACAAACGCGCCCAATTTCTGCATGGCAAACTTGCGTTCATAGTACAAATACATCAAACCTGTAATCACCATAAACAAAATAAAGACTTCATACAGATTGGATACAGGAATATGTCCCGCGTCAGGGCGCAGTAAATAGCTTTCGTGCCAACGCACCAACAAGCCCACAAAGCCCATAAACGCCGCAGACCAACCCAAATCGCTGCCGATTTTCAGCAGCATATTGGTTTGGACAGGGTTTTCAGGCTGCTTTTTCTGCTGCTGCCACGCCGATAACGTGCCAATCAAATATGACACAAACGCAAACACCGTCAGTGCGCATTGCCACATAATCGCCGATTGGCTGCTCAATAAATAGCGCAGCAAAAATTTGCCGTTCGTTTCGTTGCTGTTGGTGATGTTGCCGTCATACAAGCCCACCGCCATGTAACCCACCACCACGCCGCCAACAATAAACTGGCGCATGGGTTTGAAAAACCAACCCAAACCGATGGCAATCAGTGCGCTTGTCCACAAAATTGCGGTTTCGTAACCGTCCATTTTGTGAGGGAGTTTGATTTGGATAAGCACCGCAATCGTGGCAATCATGGCGGCAAATAGCCAGTCTGTGATTTTGAGGGTTTTGAAAAAGGATTTTTCTTGGAGTAACTCGTGTTGTGGCAGGCTGATGTTTTCAGGCTGCTTTGTTGTTGAGTTTGTGTGTTCCTGCATGATTTAACCTTTGTTTATTGTTTTTCAGGCAGCCTGAAAAGTTATTTTGGGAATATATAAGTTTTAACAGGGAAACTATCACTTCCTTGTTTATTCAAATCATTTTCCAACCCAATTGGATTACGAATTTTTCCATCTGGGTCATAAATCTTGAACATCGTATTCATCATTGATGGTTAATGTATCTCTATCTGAATATCTTCTTGATAATTGTCTTGCAACTGAATGAAATTTTGAAAAGATATTTTCTAATATTGCTATATTATCTATTTTTTAGAAACTTCAGTTGTATCTTTATAGAATAGTTGAACTTGTTCGATAATAGATTTGAGACACGCTATTTTTGACTTTATGCCGTTTAAATATACTTGTTGATTGTAATATTCATCGTTATCGGATCCAAAGACATGGCTATAATAACTTATTGATGAGAAATCATTTGCTTCTTCTTTGCCAATACATTTCTCTATTAAAACGGTTGTGCTTCTGTGCCATTGTTTGAAAGCCAAATTGTTTTCTTTATAAGAAAGTAAATTTTCATCAGCAAATTTAATTTTTTCTTCTATTAATTCAATTAGTTCTTTTTTTATTCATAACATTTATTTCAGCACAAAGTCGGATACAAGTATCCGACCTACGATGTTTCAGGCAGCCTGAAATTTATTCTTCTACATACAACTCATTCGCCACCGCCAACACCGCACTCAAAATGCTTTCGCCCAAGCGCAGCGAGCGTTGTCCGTTCCAACCGAAGTCGTCATCAGGCAAATTATCATTGTCTTTAAACGGCATTTCTAGGGTGTACGCCAAGCATTTGAACGTATCGCCAACGTAATTCGTTGCCAGCGTCATATTGGCTTCGCCGAAGTGGTCTTTTTCGTAACCGTGTACATCTTGGAAATCGGGCGATGCAGCCTGAAAAGCGTTTTTGAACAGCGTTTCCAGTTCGGCAATGCGTGAATTGTAGCTTGGCACGCCTTCTGTGCCTGACACAAAAATATAGGGAATCGACTCATCGCCGTGAATGTCTAAAAACATATCCACACCGATTTCGTGCATTTTTTCGCGGACGTAATACACTTCTGGGCTGCGCTCTACGCTTGGTGTTTGCCATTCGCGGTTCAGATTTGCGCCTGCTGCATTGGTGCGTAAGTTGCCCAATGATGAGCCGTCTGGGTTCATGTTTGGCACAACGTAAAACGTGGCTTTGTCTAATAAGGCGCGTGCAGTTGGGTCTTGATGGTCAAGCAAGCGCGACAGGAAACCTTCCATAAACCATTCTGCCATGGTTTCGCCAGGGTGTTGGCGAGCGATGACCCAAATTTTTAAGTCGCTATCGACTTGGTTGCCGATGGTCAGCAAATTGATGTCGCGCCCTTGAATGGTGCTGCCCAAATCGTCAATTTGGCACAAACCGCTGCCTTGTGCTTCACCAAGCAAATTCAAATGTTGTTCGCTGGAAAATGGTTCAAAGTAGGCGTAATAAATGCTGTTGGCGAGCGGTGTGTGCGTGATGATAAGTTCGCCATTTTCGTAGGCGGTTGGCACGCGAAACCAGTTTTGGCGGTCGTATGATGCAACGGCTTGATAACCATCCCAACCTTCGGGATAGGCGGATTCGTGTGCGTCTTCAAAGTGCATCACGCAGTTGGTGTACGCTGCGCCTTGCAGCCTGAAATAAAACCATTGTTTAAATTCGGAAGCGTTGTCTGGGCGCAGGGCTAGGCGGATGTGTTCGGGGTTGCTTAAATCGCGGACGATGACTGCGCCTGCGTCAAATTGGGTGCTGATTTTCATGTGGAGTTCCTGTTTTCATTTCTTTACGGAATAGCTTTATTATACTGACTTTCAGGCTGCGTTTGGCTTTTTGTAACGGTGTTGTAAAATAAGCGATTATTGAATGCAGCCTGAAAAAGGAATCAGATGAATATTACTGTTTTAGCGGTTGGCACAAAAATGCCAAAATGGGTTGATGAAGCGGTGGCAGAATACGCCAAGCGATTTGGACGCGATGTGAATTATACGCTTAAAGAAGTGAAACCTGAAAAGCGCGGTGCAGGTGTGAACGCAACGCAAGGCATGTTGGCAGAAGAAAAACGCATTTTAGATGCGCTGCCTGAAAATGCGCTGGTTGTCGCGTTAGACGAGCGTGGCAAAGCCCCCACTTCTATGGAGTTGGCGGAACATATGCGCCAATGGCAGCAAAATGGTGAACACGTTTGCTTTATCATCGGCGGTGCAGACGGCATGACGGACACAATCAAGCAAAAAGCGCGGTTGATGATGCGATTGTCCAGCTTAACTTTGCCGCATGGCATGGTGCGCGTGTTGCTGACGGAGCAGCTTTATCGCGCGGTCTCGATTTTGCACAATCACCCCTATCATCGTGAATAAAAAAAGCAGCCTGAAAACTTTTCAGGCTGCTTTTTGTTTACCAAACTTTATTCACTAATTCAGACAATTTCGCTTCTGCTTTTGCCCCAAAATAACGGTTCATCAACTTCGCAAAATCATCATCTTCAGGCGTATAATCCACCAATTCTGGGGCTTTCACCACATCACGCGCCACGCTGTACACATTGCCAAATTCGTCAATCAAGCCCGCTTTTTTCGCTTCAATGCCTGTGAACACGCGTCCGCTAAATAAATCAGGATACGCGCCCTCTTGCAATTTTTTGCCGCGACCTTCGCGCACAGCTTTGATAAATTCATCGTGAATTTGCGCCAACATTTGTTGCCAGATAGCGGCTTGCTCAGGTGTTTCGGCGGTGAACGGGTCGCCCATGCCTTTGTTGTTGCCTGCAATGCGCACGCGGCGTTTTACGCCCAGTTTGTCCATTAAGCCTGTTGCGTCAAAGCTGCTGCCAATCACGCCAATGCTGCCGACTAAGCTAGACGGGTCGGCATAAATTTTGTCGGCGGCAGCGGCGATGTAATAGCAGCCTGAAGCGCACATATCTTGCGTAACCACGTAAATCGGAATATCAACGTGCTGCGATTTCATGCGGCGAATTTCGGCAAAAGCAATATTGGAAACAACGGGTGAGCCACCTGGGCTGTTGGCGTGAATAATAATGGCTTTGGCTTTGCTGTTTTTGTATGCAGCTTCCATGCCTTTGCGCAATACGGCAACTTGATCATTTTCGCCGCCGATTTCGCCTTCCAAACGCACAACGGCGGTGTGTTCTTTGCCCAACGCTGCCATGCTGTTGGCTCGATTGCTGCTGTCTTTGCCACCTGTTTTGAGCGCAGCAACAAACATCAAAAACAGCACAACCCACACGCCACGCCAAATGTTGCGCCAAAAGCGTGTGCGACGTTGTTCTTCGTAGGCTTGCATTAACACTTCGCGCAAAGTGCGTTGCGCCCAGCGTTCGTCTTCAATGGTTTGCATATTTGTGGAACGCGGCTCGATCGGCGAGGAATTGTCGCCGCCGCTATTGGATCGACGAATGCGATAAGTCATTGTTGTATCCTTTGTATGTGTATCAAAACGGCTATTTTAATGACGTTTCAGGCTGCCTGTATAGTTGATGCAATTATTTTTTTAAGACAAGGCGACAACGCTCGCCGTGTACGAGTAGTACATAAGGGCGTTGGCAACACAGTATTAAAAGATAAGTGCATTAACTATACAGGTGCTAGAATGCGTTTTTTTATTATGCAGCCTGAAAAATGAATATCGATTGGAAACGTCAATTTACTCTGATTCCTGTATGGATTATCGTGGCAGATTTGCTTTTGAACATGGCGGAAACCGTGAAATTTGCGCTCTCCCCTGTTACTTCGCCGCGAGCCAGCGATGGTTTGCAAATCACGCCTGAATTTGCGTTTGACTGGATTCAGGTGATTATTAACGGCGGCATGGTGTTGATTGTGCTGTCTGCCATTTTTGCGATGCTTAAAATGAAACGATTGAGCGATGAAGGTATGCGGCTCGCACCTACTTTAACGCGTGCGTGTTCTGTTTTGGCGGTGCTGGCGTTTGCGATGCCTGCGGTGTGGCTTTGGGGCTGGGCGTTATTTGATTTTATCGCGCATGGGCGTTTGACGATTGCGCTCAACCAGCCGCGTTCGCTTGTGGTGGCGGCGTGTCAGCCTTATTTGGTTTTTCAGGCTGCATTGCTTTGGCGTGGGCAACATCGGTTGTATCACCGCAAATATGTGAGCAATATTCCTGCGCTGTCTTCGCCAATGGATAATCAGTAAACAAAATGCAGCCTGAAAATTTTAATTTTTCTGAAACATGAAAAAGGACAGGGATAAACCCTGTCCCTACCAAATGACGGTTTTTGCAAATATTTCAGGCTGCGTTACACACGCACTTTATTTGCTTCTGCCAACAATGCCAACATCTCTTCAGTTGTATCCCAACCAATGCAAGCATCTGTGATACTTTGACCATATACTTCAGGCTTGTCTTGGCGACCTTCAACCAAGTGGCTTTCCACCATCACGCCCATAATGTTTTGCTCGCCATTTTTGATTTGCGCTACCACATCTTGCGCCACTTCCATTTGACGTTTGTAGTCTTTGCAGCTATTTGCATGGCTGAAATCCACCATCAATTTTGGCGTAACACCCGCTTTGTTCAATTGTTCAACCGCAGCCTGAACATGCTCTGCGCTGTAGTTTGGCTCTTTGCCGCCGCGCAAAATCACGTGGCAATCAGGGTTGCCCGTCGTGTGAACAATCGCTGAATGCCCCGATTTGGTTACAGACAAGAAATGGTGTGGATGTGAAGCCGCGCCAATCGCGTCAATCGCAATTTTCAGATTACCGTCCGTGCCGTTTTTGAAACCGACTGGGCAAGACAAGCCGCTTGATAATTCGCGGTGCACTTGGCTTTCCGTGGTACGCGCACCGATTGCGCCCCATGAAATCAAGTCGGCGTAATATTGTGGCGTAATCATGTCCAAAAATTCTGTTGATGCTGGCATGCCCATGTTGTTCAAATCCAGCAGCAATTTACGCGCTTGGCGCAAACCAAAGTTGATGTCAAAGCTACCATCCAAATGAGGGTCGTTAATCAAGCCTTTCCAGCCAACTGTGGTGCGTGGTTTTTCAAAATACACGCGCATCACAATCAGTAATTCTTTTTCGTATTTTTTGCGCAATGGCAGCAGGCGTTGTGCGTATTCCATCGCGGCTTTGGGGTCGTGGATTGAGCACGGACCAATGATAACTAACAGACGATTATCTTTGCCACTCACTAAGTCGGCGATTTGGCGGCGTGTGTTATACACCAATTCTGAGGCTTGTTCGCTAATCGGCAATTCGTATAAATGGGCGATTGGAGGCAATAATTCGGTTACGGCGTGAATGCGTACGTCATCTGTTTTCATGGTTGTGCTTTCTTGTTGTGTATTATTAAGAAGTGTTAAGAATAATGGTTTTGTGCACCCATGACAACTCTTTCAGGCTGAATTTTGAAATTTAATTTTATTATTTTACAATTTTTTCAATTTTTCTTATATTTTTTCTGTTTTATTTTGTTTCTTTGAAATTTTATTGTGCAGATGAAAATACAAAAATGCAGCCTGAAAGCTATTTTTCAGGCTGCATTTTATGGTTTGTTTATAGTTGGTTAAAATGAAAATGAGACAAGGCGACAACGCTCGCCGTGTGCGCGTGGCACATAAGGTTGTTGGCAACGCAGTATCATTGATATTTTAATCAACTATCTTAAGCAACTGTAGCCACTTGCAATGAGTCAGTACCGCCAGTTTCGCGCATACGAGAACCGCAAGTAATCACATATTGGTCGCGAGATTGCAACACGCCCAAGTTCACCAAAGATGCTTCTGCTTCGCGCAACGCTTGGTTGTGTTCAGTGCTGGTTTCCAATTTGATTGGACGAACACCGCGATACATTGCCATACGGCGTTGTGCTTGTGTGCTAGGAGTCAATGCGTAAATTGGCACCAAAATACCGTAACGGCTAACGTGGAACGCTGCGTTACCGCTTTCAGTCAATGCCACAATCGCTTTAGCATTGATTTGTTTTGCCACGTGAACCGCAGAGCTGGCAATCGCGTGAGGCGTTTCGCCGTTGGTTGCTACTGCGCTTTCATCAACGCCAACCAAAGAATCTTGTTCTTTTTCAGCCGCTGCGCAAATCAAAGACATTTGGCGCACGGTTTCAAATGGATACGCACCCACAGCAGTTTCAGCAGAACACATCACCGCATCAGTACCGTCCAACACTGCGTTGGCAACGTCGCTCACTTCGGCGCGAGTTGGCACTGGGTTGGTAATCATGCTTTCCATCATTTGAGTGGCTGTAATGCTAAAACGACGCAATTCGCGTGCGCGTTTAATCATGCGTTTTTGCAATGCTGGAACGGCTGCATTGCCCACTTCAACCGCCAAGTCGCCGCGCGCAACCATGATACCGTCTGAAGCCAAAATGATTTCGTCCAAGTTTTCAATCGCTTCAATGCGTTCGATTTTTGACACCAAACCTGGTTGAATGGTCAAACCCAATTTTTCGCATTCTTCTGCAACCGCACGGCGAGCGATGTTCATGTCTTCCGCGTTTTTCACGAAAGAAACAGCTAAGTAATCGCAACCGATTTTCACGGCAGTTTTCAAATCGCGGAAATCTTTTTCGGTGAACGCGCCAGCAGACAAACCGCCGCCTTGTTTGTTAATACCTTTGTTTGATTTCAATTTGTGGCTGTTGTTTGCGATGGTGTGGATTTCACTGCCTGAAACTTTTTCTACAGTTACGGTCAGCAAACCATCGTCCAGCAACAATACATCACCTGGTTTCACATCGTTTGGCAATTCACGGTAATCCAAGCCGATGCGTTCGCGGTTGCCTTCGCCTTCTAAAGCAGCGTCAAACAACACAGATTCACCAGCAGCAATGTCCACGCTGCCATTTTCTAATTTAGACACGCGGATTTTAGGGCCTTGCAAGTCTGCCATAATAGCCACTTCAATGCCTGCTTGACGCGCTGCTTCACGAACGATTTGTGCGTTGCCTTCGTGAAATTCTGGTGTGCCGTGGCTGAAGTTGAAACGAACCACGTGCAAGCCGCCGATGGTAATCATATCGCGCAACAAATCTACGTTGTTGCTGCCTGGGCCTAAAGTTGCCACAATTTTAGTGTTGTGGCGAATGCGTGTTAAATCACGTTGCATAGTCATTTTTTCTATCCTTGAAAAGGTTGAGTTACGATGTAGGATTATAACAAAATTTAGGTTTGTTCTACTAAAATTTCTTATTTTTCAGGCTGCTATTTGATTTATAGCAAGCTAAATTCTATCGCGCTTCTTGCTTGTGGATTAAATATCCTGCCCACAAAGCAAACGCGGCAGTTGGTAAAATCGCGGCGATAGAAGCTGGCACACCATAAAGCTGCGCGGTAAAGCCAAACAGTCTGCCCGAAAAGAAAAACAGCAACCCCAAGCAAATGCCGCCAAACAATTTCAAACCCATATTGCTGTGGCGACCAGAATTAGGCGTAAACGCCAACGCCACCAACGCCATCACCATGGTCGCAATTGGGTAAACCAATTTGTTCCACCACGCCACGTCATACGCCAGCGTTTGCTGCTGATTACTTTTTAAGTAATTGATGTATTTAGTTAATGCGCTAAATGACATTTGTTCAGGCTGCACCAGCAAAATGTCTAACAAATTATTGCTGACATTGGTTTGCCATTCACGTTCAGCTTCTGCTTTGGGATAAACGCGGTTGTCTGCAAATGTGCTGCTTTGCACGTTTTTCAGCGTCCATTTGCCGTTCGTGATAGTCGCTTTTTCTGCGGTAACGGCTTCAACCAGTTGATATTGCTGATTGTATCGCCAAATTTTAATGCCCGTTAAAGTGTGGTCGGGCAACATGGCGGCGACGCTCACCATGCTTTCAGGCTGCTTTATCCACAGTCCGTCATACGTGACAGAAGCACCGCTGGCGCGTTGGCTGGTACGCATCATTTCAGCGCGACGATTCAATTCAGGTGCAATCCATTCGCCCAGCAACACAGTAATCACGGCAAAAATCGCACTGAATTTCACGATAATCATAATGATGTTTCGCGTACTCAAACCGCTGGTTTTAATCACCGCCAATTCGCTGTTGGACGACAATTGGCTCAGGGCAATCAAGCCGCCAATCAACGTCGCTAAAGGCATCAACTGATAAGCACGTGCTGGCATTTGCATTAAGATGTATTTAGTCGCGTCCCAACCGTTGTAAACGCCTACGCCCACATGGGTGATTTCGCTCAGTAAATCAATAAAACTATACAAAGCCAAAATCGCCAGCAAAGCATAGCCCGACATTACGCTCAGGCGCACAATTAAATAACGAGTCAATAATTTCATTTTCAGGCTACCTGAAATTATTGCGGCGCAGAAGCAGGCTCAGAAGCCCCAACTGGCAACATTTGCACCAATTCGTTACGTGCATCGTTAATCATTTGCTCGGTGTCCACATCAGGCAAATCAGATTCGGCTAAAGCGGCTTCTGGGTTAGCGATAAACGCCGCGTTTTCTTCCGCGATTTTCGCGTCCACTTCATACGCCTTAATCAGTTTCTCGCTCACATCAATAATCGGTTGATTGAGCAAATTCAGTTTTTTCAACTCTGCGACGTGTTGGCGCAACAATTTCACTTGTCCGTTTACCATTTGCGCGGCAGAAGCATCGCTGACATCTTCAGGGATTTCAGGCTGCTCGTCTTCTTCGCGGTCAAATTTTGCCATTAAGTCATACAGTTTTTGAGCTTCGTCTTGCACAGTCAGCACAAGCGGTGCTTTTGCTTCGGCGGACGCGGCGACAGGTGCGCTGGCAGCAGGAGTTTCAGATTTTTCTTGTGAACACGCTGCGCAGAGCAACATGGTTAGCAATACAGATAATTTTTTCATTTTTCTCTAAATTCCAGTTTTTCAGGCTGCATTATGGCAGCCTGAAAAGTTCTATTTATTTATTCGGTAAAAACATTTCTTTCAATCCCGTCCAAAACGGTTTCGCAGGCATTGAACGCATTTTCATCAACACATACACACTCAGCGCAATCAAAATATGCATCGGCAAAAAGCCCACCCAAAAATTGATTTTGCCGTCTTCCACAGCGTTACGCAGCACCGTCAAACCATTTTGGTACAGCAGGAAAAAGCCTACTGCCGTCAGCACGTTATACGAACTGCCCGAACGCGGATTGAAATACGAAATCGGAATGGCGAGCAAGCTCAGTAAAACCACCGTAATCGGCAACGACAATCGCCACATCAATTCACCCTGATATTCAGGATTGCTGCTGCCAAACAGTTTCAGCGTTGGCACCGTGCGGCGATGATCAATCGGGTTCACAATTTTCGGCGTGGTATTAATCACCAAATTCAGTTTTTCAAACGACACTTGGTCGAAATCGCCGCGCCCAGCCACGCCGCTGTAACGGTAGCCCTGTTCCAATACCAATTTACGCTGATTGTCGCTTACATCAAAATGCCCGTGCTGGGCGAACACCACGCTATCACGCCCTGTTTCGTCCTCATCGCGGATAAACAGGTTTTTCATCTCGCCCTGTTCCGTGTCAAACGTTTCCACGAAATACATGCGACCGTCTTTTTTGCCCAACTCGGTAAACTTGCCTTCTTCCACCAGCGACAAATTTTGTTTTTGCTTCAAAATTTCCGCGTATTCACGGCTACGGTATTCTGCCCACGGCAAAACATACATTTGCATAACGGCGACCAAAATCGCCAATGGCACGGCAAACGATAGCACGGGGCGAATCCATTTTTTCAACCCCAAACCGCTAGAAAGCCAAATCGCCATTTCGCTATCGCGCCAATATCGCGTCAGCACCGACAAAATGCTGATGTATGCGGTTAAAACCACCAAAAGCGGTGTCATGCCCACCGTCCAAAAGCCAATCAGCGCGGTAACTGCTTCCGTTGCCACGCGACCATCGGCTGCACGTCCGAGCAAGTTAATCCCTTGCGTGAACACAAGGATGGCGAGTACCACCAAAAAAATGGCGGCGGCGGAAAGTGTGGTTTCTTTGACAAATTGCTTGCGGTAATTCATGGGTGACTTTGTGTGTTTTTGCGAAAGCGGATTTTAGCAGAAATGGTTTCAGGCTGCTTTTGAGCAAATAATTATTTTCAAAATGCAGCCTGAAAATGAGGTTAGCTGATATTTTTTGGTTTCTTTGGTGGGATAAATCCCACCTTACGCAAGTTTTGCAAAGGTTTCAGCCTGAAAAAAATCCCCAAACTTTTCAGTTTAGGGATTTTTGTTATTTCACGAGCTTCAGCACTTTTTTCTTCGGTGCTTCGGTGTCTTGTGTGGTTTGTGGCTCTGCACTGTTTTCAGGCTGCCATTCGCTCACTTCAAAGCCCATGCCCTCGCCTGTTTCTTTGGCGAAAATGCTCATCACGTGTCCAACAGGAATCATCAATTCTTGTGCAACGCCACCAAATCGTGCATGGAACGTAATCCATTCATTGTCGATTAACAAATCTTTGGTGGCAGTTTGGCTGATGCTCAACACGATTTGATTGTCTTGCACATATTGCGCTGGGACACGTGTATGTTCGTTTACCCAAACGGCGATGTATGGCGTGGTGTTGTTATCCAAGCACCATTCATACAGGGCGCGAATTAAATAGGGTTTGGTAGAAGTCATCGTCATTTTTCAGGCTGCCAATTATTTACGCATGGCTTTTTCGGCTGGCGTTAATGCGTCAATAAACGCTTGGCGTTGGAAAATGCGTTCTGCTGATTTCAACAATGGGGCTGCGGCTTTGCCTAATTTGATGTCGTAATGGTCTAAACGCCACAATAATGGGGCAAGTGCTACGTCAATCATTGAGAAATCATCGCCCAAAACGTATTTGTTTTTGGCATACGCTGGGGCAATCATGGTTAAGCCTTGTGTGATGGCTTCACGCGCTTTGGCTTGTTCTTTACTGGTTGCGGCGACGTTTTCCAATGTTTGAACGTGAACAAACAATTCTTTTTCTAAGCGGTGCAACACCAAGCGTCCGCGTCCGCGTTGTACGGGGTCTGCTGGCATCAGTTGCGGGTGTGGAAAACGCTCGTCAATGTATTCGTTGATGATGTTTGATTCATACAAAACCAAGTCGCGTTCTACCAAAACGGGTACTTGGTTGTATGGGTTCATAATGGCTAAATCCTCGGGTTTGTTGAAAATATCGATGTCTTTGATTTCAAAATCCATGCCTTTTTCAAACAGGACGAAGCGACAACGGTGGCTGAATGGGCAGGTAATACCTGAGTACAATGTCATCATGGTTTTCAGTCTCTCTTACTTATGTTTTCAGGCTGCCTAATTTTTATGCAGCCTGAAAGATTATTGAAAATAAAGCAAATTATAGCAAATTTGGCGATACTTTTCCACAGAAACGCTGTAAGTATTTGTTTATAATATGAAAGCAGCCTGAAAGTGAAAAATTGTCGGATACAAGTATCTGACCTACACACAAAAAAAACGCAGCCTGAAAAACTTTTCAGGCTGCATTTCATTTAGTGAACATCTTTCCAGTATTCTTTTTTTAGGAAATATGCCAATGGCAACATAACTGCCAGCAAGAACATCAACACAATATAACCAATTTGTTTGCGTTGAACCTGAGCAGGCTCAGCCATGTATGCCATGAAATTGGTTAAATCTTTTGCGTAAGTGTCGAACTCTTTGGTAATCACTTTGCCGTCTTTGGTCATGCGCGTCAGTTTGCCTGTGCTTTCCCAAGTCCAGTCAGGCGTGCCGTCCGCTTTCAAAACCATTTTGCCGTCTTTATCCAACTTGGCAACTTTCACACCTTCTTGCTCCCACAAAACGTGTGGCATGGCTGCTTTTGGCAACATGGTGTTGTTCCAGCCAGTTGGCGTGGTTGGGTCTTTATAGAAACCACGCAAGTAAGCATAGATATAATCCGCACCACGAGAACGGGCAATCAGCGTTAAATCAGGCGGTGTTTTACCAAACCATTTTTTGGAATCAGCTGGCGACATGTGCGCTTGCATCACATCGCCCACTTTATCGGTGGTGAACATCAAGTTTTTCTTGATTTCGTCTTCACTCAAACCGATGTCTTGCAAACGGTTGTAACGCATAGCGGCTGCCGAATGGCAAGACAAACAGTTGTTCACAAAAATTTGTGCGCCGCGTTGCAAACTCACTTGGTCGCGTGGGTCGATTTCAGCGTGTTCATAATGTCCGCCGCTTGAAGCCACTGCCATGCTCATGGGTGCTGCTACCAACAGGGCAGCAATCACGTTTTTCAATGCTTTTTTCATTTCAGGCTGCCTTTTAGATAATGGTTGCAAACAAATACGAGCCAATCACGGTAATCGCAACATACACGAAGAACATGATTTTTTGTTTTGGCGTACTCATGGTTACGCGCTCTGGCACTGGCAAGTTTTTGTCCATTTTGGTGTAAAACGGCATACCCAAGAAGAATGCGAAATACACAATCGACAAGATTCGCGCTACCAAAGTGCGTGTATCGGTTGCCACCATCGCGCCCAAAATACCCAAACCAATGAATGAGATAATGAACAATACCAATGCGGTTTTGAAAATTGGACCACGATAACGAACCGATTTCACTTCGCCACGGTCAAGCCATGGCAACAAGGCAATCAATACAACCGCTGCGCCCATGCCGATTACGCCCCAAACTTGTGTACCCAAAAATGATGGAATGGCACGCAAAATCGCATAAAACGGTGTGAAATACCAAACTGGTGCAATGTGCGCTGGCGTAACCAGTGGGTTAGCTGAGTCAAAGTTTGGGGCTTCCAAGAAATAACCGCCACCGTCTGGTTTGAAGAACATCACGGAGCAGAACACAATCAGGAACACCACCACGCCCAAAATGTCTTTCACGGTGTAGTAAGGGTGGAATGGAATGCCGTCTAACGGAATGCCGTTTTCGTCTTTCAGTTTTTTGATTTCCACACCGTCTGGGTTGTTTGAGCCAACTTCATGCAGCGCAATCAAGTGAGCCACCACTAAGCCAAGCAACACCAAAGGCACGGCAATCACGTGCAAGGCAAAGAAGCGGTTTAAGGTTGCATCTGACACGTTAAAGTCGCCGCGAATCCAAGTAGACAAATCTGGACCGATGACTGGGATTGCACTGAACAAGTTAATAATCACTTGCGCACCCCAGAACGACATTTGTCCCCAAGGCAACAAATAGCCCATAAACGCTTCAGCCATCAATGCCAAGAAAATCAGCGAGCCGAACACCCACACCAATTCACGCGGTTTTTTGTATGAACCGTAAATCAAGCCACGGAACATGTGCAGATAAACCGTAATGAAGAAGAATGATGCACCTGTTGAGTGCATGTAGCGGATAATCCAGCCACCCGACACGTCGCGCATGATGTATTCCACTGCAGCAAATGCCACAGGCAAGTTTTGCGCGTTGATTGTGCCATCTGGTTTGAAGTTCATCGTTAAGAAAATACCGCTCACGATTTGAATCACGAGTACCAGCAATGCCAACGAACCGAAGAAATACCAAAAGTTAAAGTTTTTTGGCGCGTAGTATTGACCCACATGGTCGTTCCACAATTTGGTCAAGGGGAAACGAGCGTCCACCCAGTCCAACAATGCTTTTGCTTTGTTATTGGTTTGGTTTGCCATTTTCAATCCCCTATTTGTCTTCGCCGATGAGAACAACGTTGTCGTTCACATATTTATAAGGCGGAATGACTAAATTGGTTGGTGCTGGCACGCCTTTGAATACGCGACCTGCCAAGTCAAATTTAGAACCGTGGCATGGGCAGAAGAAGCCACCCTTCCAGTTGCCACCCAAGTCTGCCGCACCCACATCAGGGCGATACGTTGGCGAACAACCTAAGTGAGTACAAATGCCCACAGCCACCCAGATGTTTTCTTTAATGGCACGAGTAGGGTTTTTGCAGTATTCAGGCTGCTGGTCAACTTCAGATTTAGGGTCTGCCAATTCGCCGTCTAAAGTGGCCAAATCTTTGACTTGCTGTGGCGTGCGGTTCAACACAAAAATAGGTTTACCGCGCCATTCAGCCGTTAATAATTGCCCTGCTTCTACTTTGCTGATGTCCACTTCAACGGAAGCACCAGCCGCCTTTGCTTTCTCAGAAGGAAACCAGCTTGCCACGAAAGGAACTGCTGCGCCTGCCGTAGCAACCGCGCCTGCGCCCGATGTTGCCAGCACAAGGAAACGGCGGCGTCCTTGATTGATTTCTTTATTATCCATTTGTTTGTATTCCATTTTTTGGCGCACATACGCGCACCGCAGTGGTTGATAGTATCTAACTCTGTAATTCTAACTGAAACCACTACGGCAATTAAAGCATTATTTAAATTTAAGTAAAGTTTTTACAAAGAATAGTTGAGAATTGTGGTATTTGTAAACTTGTTTTCAGGCTGCAATTAATCCATTGACAGCCTGAAACATTTAAAAAATCAAGGGGTTTTTAGCAAGATTGATTTTGACTATTGAGCTTTACAAAATAACCAAAACACAAGAAATCTCTACGCTGGAGCATTTCAGGCTGCAACTTAATTATTACGCAGGATTACTTTCATCAAAAAATTGCACATCTAAACCAAATTCTTCTGCAATCGCCTTGCCCAACGCTTGCACGCCATAACGCTCCGTTGCGTGATGTCCCGCACTCACAAACGCCACACCTGTTTCGTTTGCCAAATGATATTGCGCTTCAGAAATTTCGCCTGTGATAAACACGTCCGCACCAGCGTCAATCGCAGCCTGAAAAAATCCCTGTGCGCCACCCGTACACCACGCCACTTTTTTCAAGCTGCCTGAAAGATTGCCCACGACAACAGGTTCGCGTTGCAACACGGTTTTCAGTTGCGCGGCTAAATCTGCCAACGTTTGTTGGTTTTCAGGCAGCGAACCGATGTTCAGTAGATTTTGTTCGCCAAACGCATTTTCAGGCTGCCAACTCATTTGCGCGGCTAATTGCGTATTATTGCCCAGCGTTGGGTGTGCGTCTAATGGCAAATGATAGCCAACTAAATTGATTTGGTGTTTCAGTAGCGTGGCGATACGTTGCTTTTTCCAGCCTGTAATCGTAACGGGTTCGCTTTTCCAGAACATGCCGTGATGTACCAGCAGCATATCTGCGCCCTGCTCTGCGGCAAATTCAATCGCGGCGCGGCTGGTGGTTACGGCGGTGATGATTTTGCGAATCTCGTTTTTGCCTTCCACTTGCAAACCGTTGGGTGCGTAATCTTTGAATTGCGCGGTTTGCAGGGTTTGGTCGCACCAAGTAAGTAAGGTTTGACGTGAAATCATGTGGTTTATCCTGTTTTCAAAAAAGCGAAAGTATAAATGAAAACGCAGCCTGAAAGTTTCAGGCTGCGTTTTGTTTGCCATTTTTCAGGCTGCCAATGTTGGGCATCAATGCCCAACCTACGATTTTTAAACTGCGAAATCACTTCGCACATCTAAACCCTAAATTATTCAACACAAAATAAGGCTTCAAACTGGTTCGTATGCCGTAGCGCATAAACGCCACATAATCGCTCGGGTCTACCGAATTAACGGAGGCTGAACCGCAATACAAATTGCTGCTCACGCCCGAACTGAGCAGGCTACTGTTAAAGTCTTCCGTCCATTCCCAAATCAAGCCGTGCATATCGTGAACACCCCAGAAGTTTGGTTTGCCTTTGCCCACATCTTCCAATTTACGCTGACCGCCACTGGCATACCAATCCAAAATGGAACGGTTGAAATTGGGTTCTGCTGTGCCATTTTTTTGCGTGGCGGACGCTTGTCCCACAATTTCCCATTCATCAATCGTGGGCAAGCGTTTGCCTTGCGCGGCGCAATACGCATTCGCGGCAAACCATGAAACGTTTGTAACAGGCTTGTTCGCGTCTGCCGCTTTGGGCGAGAAACTGTTACCGCGTTTTTCCCATTGCTGCAAATATTTGCTTTCCGCTTTGCGCTCCGACACTTTGCCGCGTTGCCATTCGGGATTTGCATCGACAAATTTCGCAAACTCTGCGTTAGTAACCGCCGTTTTGTCTAGCTCAAATGCTTTCACGGGAATCATCGGCGTGTCTTTTTTGAGATACAACGGGCGATAGCTACCAGCCTCAATTTTCGCCATGTCTCTGGCGTAAGCAACATTCAGGCAGCCTGAAAAACAAGTCATCATCAAAACAAAGTGAAGCGGTTTCATAGTCGTTCCTTTAACGTTTTTGTGAGATAGGTAAATAATATGCAATTTAAATGCTGATTTAAACCTATTTATTTCATTCTATTGATATTGCATAAAATTTTCTATTTCTCCCACTAATCGCAGCCTGAAAGTGTAAAAACACGGTATAATCGCGCCCATTTTCAAACATTTATCTCAAGTAGAACACTATGACTGAACAAGAATTGCAAAAAATGGTTGATATTGCCGTGAACGCCTTGGAAGACGTGAAAGCAAAAGATATCGTGGTATTAGACACCAGCGCGAAAACCTCATTATTTGCGCGCATGATTATTGCCAGCGGCGACAGCACTCGCCAAGTAAAAGCATTGACCAACAATGTGGCTGTGGATTTGAAAGAAGCAGGTTTCAATATTTTGGGCAGCGAAGGTCAAGACAGCGGCGAATGGGCTTTGGTTGATGCAGACGATTTAGTGGTACACGTGATGCTCCCAGCCGTGCGCGATTTCTACGACATCGAAGCATTGTGGGGCGGCGAAAAGCCATCGTTTCACAACGGCGCAAGCAAACCGTGGCACGCTGCCGACAATTAAGCACACAGGCGAACAGATGTTCGCCTTTTTTGCGGATAACACTTTTCAGGCTGCAAATGGAAACTTACAATAATCTATTGCAGCCTGAAAAACTTTCCCAAAACAAGAGGCAATCCTATGAAATCAGAACGAACCCAACACCAAGAACTCGCTCGCGAGCTCATAGAAACTTGCCAACTGGCGCAAGCAGAACCACTGGTGCGCGCACTGTATCAAGACACGCAAAACACGTTTGGCGAAGACAGCCTAGAACACGCCCAAAGTCTCGTTAATCTCGGCAACTGGCACGAAGGTAAAGGCGATTTTGGCGCGTCCGAAACCCTGCTCAAACAAGCCGTGCAAACCATTCGCCGCCACAACGAAACCCGTAAACACAACGCCCAACTGGCAGACGCATTGCACCAACTGGGCGGCACATACTGCCAACAAGGCAAGCTGGCGGAAGCGCAAGCCGTTTACCAAGAAGCGCAAACACTCTACACGCAGCCTGAAAACGCCGCACAAATCGCCCTATTGCTCAACGATTTAGGTAGCACCTACAGCGAGCAGCCTGAAAAAGCCCTTGAATACTACGAACAATCCGCCGCCCTGCATGAAAAACTGTTTGGCATGGAATACCGTTACACCGCCCTCACCTACACCAATGCCGCCGCCATTTATCGCAGACAAGGTCATCTAGCCGAAGCACAATCCATTCTAGAACACACCACCCAAATTCAGCAGCGTTGTTCAGGCGACCACATTCTAACCGCAGTCGCCTTGTCTGAACTCGCCGCCACATACGACGAGCAAGGCAATCATCAGCAAGCCGAAACACTTTACAACCAAGCCGCCGACATGATTACACGCGTATTCGGCAAAGAACACGTGAATTACGGGCGTATACTCGCGCGGCTTGCCTATCATCATTATTTGCTAAACGACTTTGATACCACGTTGAACATGCTGCACCAATCGTTAGAAATTTTCATTGAAACATTTGATGAAGACCATGCCGCCGTCCGCAACACCATACAAAATATTGTTACCGTGATGATGGCATCAGGAAAAGAAGAATTTAAGATGAAACGCAGTCGCAAAAAATAGAAAAAGCAGCCTGAAAAATAGTTTTCAGGCTGCTTTTTAAATTGAAACTTTTACAAACCCCAGATTTGAGCAGTTTTCAAAGCCATAGCAGCGCAGCAAGAGACTACGTACATGAAGTACGTTGAGCTTGCGAGCAGCGCAGACTAGATTTTGTCCAAATCTCAATTTGGCAACAAAATCAGTCCGCATAGCGCGGCGAAGAAAAATGCCAAAGATGGGGATTTTGCAAATGTTTCAAACTGCGCTCATTTTTCGATGCTTACGGCGAACCAATTTCACCAAAATCCCACTATTCGCCCCAAACAACACCGAAACCAAATACCACGCCCCACAAAATAAAATAATCGTCGGGCCAGAGGGCAAATTAGCAGGGTGATGATACGACAGCAACAATCCCGCATAACCGCACACCAGCGCACTCAACGCCGACACCCACATCAACGCCCCCATACTTTTCACCCACAAACGCGCAGAAATCGCAGGCAGCATCATCAAACCGACAGACATCAACGTCCCCAATGCCTGAAAGCCCGCCACCAAGTTCATCACCACCAACACCAAAAACGCAATATGCCACAAGCCGCCGCGCCCTTTAACCGCACGCAAAAACAACGGGTCAATGCTTTCCATCATCAACGGACGGAACATAATCGCCAACGCCAAAATCGTCAGGCTTGCCACACCGCCCATTAAGCGCAGCGAAGTCAAATCCACCGCCAACACCGAGCCAAATAGCAAATGCAGCAATTCCACGCTATTACCGCCCAAGCTCACCAAAATCACGCCAATCGCCAAACTGCTCAAATAAAACGCCGCAAAATTCGCGTCTTCTTTCAATTCTGTAAACCGACTGACCAAACCCGCAAAAAACGCCATCAACATGCCAGCAATAAAACCACCCAAACTCATGGCAGGCAAACTCAAACCCGCCATCATGTAGCCAATCGCCGCCCCTGGCAAAACCGCATGGCTCAATGCATCGCCAATCAAACTCATGCGACGCATCACCAAAAACACACCCACAGGCGCAGCAGACAAAGCCAAAAACACGACAGACGCCAACGCGTATCGCATAAAAGAAAATTCAGTGAATGGGACGATTAAATATTCGTATAGCATAAAATCCAAAAAAAAAGCAGCCCGAAAAACGGGATTATACCGTTTCAGGCTGCTTTGTTACAGCATAACAATGTTTTCAGGCTGCTATATCAATCATGCGCCAACGCATCAATCGGATTGAGTTTAGACGCATTCTTCGCAGGCATATAACCAAAAATCACGCCAATCGCCGTTGAACAAACCACCGCGCCAACGATAGACGCCGTAGAAAACGACATCGCAAAATCGCTAACAAAATGGTTAAACACCGCCGCCAAACCAAACGAAATCAACACGCCAGACAAACCGCCAATCAAACACAACAAAATCGCTTCAATCAAAAATTGCTGCAAAATATTGCTTTGACGTGCGCCAATCGCCATGCGAACACCAATCTCTTTTGTGCGTTCGGTAACGGACACCAGCATAATATTCATCACGCCAATACCGCCCACCACCAACGAAATCAACGCGATAGATGAAATCAGCATCGTCATCGTACCAGTGGTCGATTCAATCGTTTGCTTAATGCTGTCGCTGTTTTGCATGAAAAAATCTTCCGTGCCGTGTCGCGCCAGCAGCAGCTCGGTAATCCCTTTTTCCGCCACCTGCGAATCCACGCTGTCTTTCACTTTAACCGACAGATTATTCACATATTTTGCGCCGCTAATCTGATTCATCAGCGTAGTATAAGGCGTGTACAGCGACAAGCTATCCGAAGAACCGCCAAACGAATTATTCTCCGCTTCCAACGTGCCAATCACCGTCAAAGGACGTTTTCTAAACAACACCGTTTTGCCCAACGGGTCAGCACCATCAGGAAATAATTTTTTTACCGTATTGTCATCAATAACAACCACTTGCGCGTTTTCTTTCACATCATTGGCATCAAACAATCGCCCCGTTGCCAATTTCAAACCACGCACGTCAAAAAACTGTTCGCCTGCGCCCGTTACGCTTGCTGTTAAGTCCGTGTTGCGATACGTTAAAGTGCCGCTTGAAGAACTGCTTGGGGTGGTGCTAGAAACGTAACTTAATTTTGAAATTGCTTCGCCATCTGCTACTGTCAGCGTTCGGATTCGCCCCGCGCGTCTGTCGCCAAAGCCGTTACCTGGAAAAATCGTAATCGTATTCGTCCCCATGCTATTGATGTCAGACAAAATTTTCTCTTGCGAACCTTTACCCAGCGCAACCACGGAAACCACCGCCGCGATACCAATAATAATCCCCAACATCGTCAGCAAAGAACGCATTTTGTGCGCCACAATCGCTTGCACCGACATTTTGCAGGCTTCCTGAAATTGGTCTTTATAAAACGCCAAACCGTGTTTTTCTTGAATACTTTGCACGTTGCTTGGTTTGATTTCAGTCGTTTTACTCGTGTCGGAAATGATTTCGCCGTCTTTAATTTCAATCACACGATTGGCTTGCGCGGCGATTTTCGGGTCGTGCGTAACCATGATAATCGTATGCCCTTCGGCGTACAGCTCGTGGATAATCTCCATTACCGTTTCGCCGCTGCCTGAATCCAACGCGCCAGTTGGTTCATCAGCAAAAATAATTTCGCCTCCGTTCATCAATGCACGTGCAATCGAAACGCGCTGTTGCTGACCGCCTGACAACGCGCTCGGCTTGTTTTTTTCTTTGCCTTTCAAGCCCAATTTGTCGAGCAACATATCCGCGCGTTGGCTGCGTTCATCGTAATCCAAACCTGCATAAACAGACGGCAACGCCACATTATCACGCGCCGAAATCGAGCTTAACAAATTGTAGCGTTGGAAAATAAAGCCGAAGCGTTTACGGCGCATGGCAGCGAGTTCATCGCCTGTCATTTTGGACGTTTCCGTGCCAGCAATCATGTAAGTGCCACTGGTCGGCGTGTCGAGCAAACCGAGAATGTTCATCAGCGTGGATTTACCCGAACCCGATTGCCCGATAATCGCGACAAAATCGCCTTTTTCTACCGTCAAATTCACATTTTTGAGAATGTGAACGCGGTTTTCGCCCTCGCCAAAATAGCGGTTAATATTTTTACATTCAATTAATGCCATTATTGTGCCTTTTACTTTTATATTTTTTCAGGCTGCCTGAAAGATTATTCCTCTTGCTGTTTCAACACGCTAAAACCGTGTTTTTCGGCTGCGGTTTGGTCTTTCACGTTAATCGTGTAAACATTGATTTGCCCAGTCGCGCCGCCGCACACAGACGGAAACGCAACCCCACGCAAATGGTCTTTTCGCATTTGGTAAACCTGAATACTGCCCAAATTCTGCTTCATCGATTCAGGCGAAACACCCTCACCACCGCATTGTGTCGAATTATCTGAGCGATACACGTTCACCGTTTTCAGGCTGCCTGAAACGGTGTTAGACGTAGCCGAACACGCCGCCAAAGCCGCCGAAGTCGCCATTAAAAAACTGCTTTTTTCATCATAAAATCCTTTCAGGCTGCCTTATATAAACCTTAGACTGTGAATTACATACGTCTCATGCCTCTATCCATGGCTTTTTCTTTATCACCATCGCTCATTTCAGACATGATGACTTTATCGCCCTCGTTCAAACCTGATTTGATTTCTGTATTCATGCTGTCTTTCAAGCCAGTTTGCACTTCTTTTTCAGATACGCGATTATCCGCGCCCAACACACGCACAAATTTCTTGCCATCTTTCATTTTAATCGTAAAGGTTGGCACAGTAATCACGTTGTCCGCGCTGGCGATTTCAATCGTGTTTTGCGTAGTCATACCGATTGCCAATTTGTGTTCAGGATTAGGCACAAGCGCACGCGCATAATAGTAAATCGCGTTAGCAGTTGTGTCGGTAGAACGGCTATACGAGCCTTGAGACATGGTCGTTAAACCTGGGTCAATACTACCCAAAGTAGCAGTCAAAGGTGCATCAGGTTCAGACAGAATGGTAAAACTCACTTTTTGACCTGATTTCACTTTAGTCGCATCGCCTTCTGCGATTTGCATTTTGTTGGTCATGCTGTCCAAATTCGCAATTTGCACGACCGTTGGCGAAGTTTGGCTGGCGTTAATCGTTTGCCCCTGCTCCACCACCAAAGCCACCACCGTGCCATCAGACGGCGCAGTGATTCGGGTGTAGCCCAAATCTTTTTCTGCTGTATTAATCGCAATTTGTGTTTGTTTGATAGAAGAATTTAACTCTTTGATTTTCGCGCGATTAGTAGACAAAGAATCTTCCGTAGCTTCAAATTCTTCTTTGGAAACCGCGTCCGCACCGACCAAAGTTTTGTAGCGGTCGTATTTACGTTGCGCGATTTTCAACGCCACTTGCGCTGATTCTAATTGAGCGTGATACGTTTCCAACTGCGCTTTTTTCGTATTCACTTCATTGACTTGCGACACGTTATCAATTTCCGCAATCAAGTCGCCCTGTTTCACTGTATCGCCAATTTTAACGTGCATTTTTTTGATTTGACCTGAAACCTGTGCGCCCACATCCACCAAATTAGTTGCCGCAATTTCGCCAGTTGCTGACACAGTTTGCGAAATTTTGCCGCGTTTGACAGGCTCAGTAATGTAAGAAACCGTTTCTTTCGGTTTAAAGTGTTCGTAGCCACCCCAAGCCAAACTCCCTGCGACCAATAAAGCCGCCAAAATCTTCAATCCAGTTTTCATAGCGTTGATATGTTTTAAAAGTCATAAAGTGGCGCATAATAAGTAAAATTAGTCCGAAAAACAAGGCTTTGATATTTCATTTCACAAAACAAAATTATAAAATACAATTACTTACAAAAGCCCATTTACAAATTTTTGATTACACTGATACTAAATTACACATTTTTCAGGCAACCTGAAAATATTTTCTAAAAAATTCTCAATTCAAACAAAAATTTATAAAATAACGTAAAATATTTTCAAGAAAACACTTGCACACAAACCCGAAAACTGGTTTAATTCGGTCTTCGCTAACGCAGCGAAGAAAATATGGGTGATTAGCTCAGTTGGTAGAGCGTCTGCCTTACAAGCAGAATGTCGGCGGTTCGACTCCGTCATCACCCACCAGTTTTTATCGGTTGCTTTAACGGCAATCGGTTGCGCGGTGGTAGCTCAGTTGGTTAGAGTACTGGCCTGTCACGCCAGTGGTCGCGGGTTCGAGCCCCGTCCACCGCGCCAAATTTCATCATGTATCCTTTCGTAAATCCTTTGGTTTATATAAAACCTATCTGAACTCTTTGGGAATTTTCTCTCTCAAAGAGTCTTTTTTTATCTGTCGCTTTTTTGTTCCAATTTCGCGTAAAAAACCCCAAGATAACCGCATTTATCTTGCATTTGCGCTATTGAACGCATACCATTTCTTATTTTTATCCCTAGATTTTCGCCATGACTGTGCCGTTTATTGAATTTCAACAAGTTGCCTTTGCCTATAACAGCCGCCCCATTTTGCAAAACGTGAGTTTCACGATTGGACAAGGGCGATTTGCGGCAATTATGGGCGGTTCAGGCAGTGGCAAAACCACCATCATGCGCCTAATTACAAGACAACTGCGCCCCACTTCAGGCAAAATTTTGATTAACGGGCGCGATTTAGGCGCGTTTTCATCAACGCAACTGCGCGAACATCGCCGACAAATGGGCGTTTTGTTCCAACAAGGCGCGTTGTTTAGCGATTTGAACGTGTTTGATAACGTGGCGTTTCCCATGCGCGAATTAACCAAGCTGCCTGAAAACGTGATTCGTGATTTGGTGCTGCTGAAACTAAACGCCGTGGGTTTGCGTGGCGTGGAAAATTTGATGCCGTCTGAATTATCGGGCGGCATGGCGCGGCGCGTAGCGTTGGCGCGGACGATTGCGCTTGACCCTGAATTAATGTTGTTTGACGAGCCATTTACGGGGCTTGATCCGATTTCTTTGGGCGTAATTGCGCATTTGATTCATCGCGTTACCAAAGCGTTGCGCTCAACCAGTATCATGGTAACGCACGATGTGGGACATTCGCTGCAATTGGTGGACCAGATTATCTTTTTGGCGCACGGCGAGATTTTATTTTCAGGCAGCCCACAGGAAATGGAACAGAGCAATTCGGAATGGATTAAGCAGTTCGTGGGCGGATTACCGAATGGTCCTGTGGCGTTTCAGTTTCCTGCGAAAACGAGTTTACAAGAGGATTTGTTGGGAACACAAAAATAGGTTTCAGGCTGCCTGAAAAAAGGAAAAATCATGCAGAATCATTTTGTGAAGAAACTGTTTCGGCGGATTTACGGTAATCTAGCCGAACAAAACATTCAAAAATATTGGAAATGGTTTTTGGCTGAATGGGCTGTTTTTGTGTTGTTGGATAAGAAGGTTTTTGAGCCATTCTTTATTCAATATATTCCTGCCTATTCACAAAATGGTTGGGTAAGATTTTTTGTTGGTAACTTGCCGCTTTTGGTGTTTTTTGCGTTGATGAATTGGCATTTTGGTTATTTAAATAAGAAATCGTGAAACATATAGTTAATGCACTTATCTTTTAACACTGCGTTACCAACGCCCTTATGTACTATACGTACACGGCGGGCGTTGTCGCCTTGTCTTAAAAAATAATTGCATTAACTATATTTTTCAGGCTGCTTTGAATACTCGTTGAATGAAGGAAATAGCAATGAAATCATCTATTTTTTCGTTAATTGTGATAAGTTTGCTTTCTGCGTGTGCGACAACATCAAATCATACAACAGAAATGCTTAACTCAATCAATGCGGCTCGTGCAAAAGCAAGGACGTGCGGTGACAAGCATTTTCAGGCTGCCGCACCTTTGCGCTGGAACGAGAAATTAGCTGATGCTGCTCAAAAGCATGCGCAAGAAATGGCAGACAATCGTCATTTTTCCCACAATAGCAAAGACGGGAAAAAATCGTTTGACCGCATCAAAGCGGAAGGTTATCAATTTTGGACAACTGCTGAAAATATTGCGCACGGACAAGTGATGAAAAGCTGGCTAAGCAGCCCGAGACATTGTGCTAATTTAATGAACCCCAATGTAACAGAAGTCGGCATGGCTGGTGCGTATAATCGTAAGCTCAATGAAACGCCGCCCGTTATCTATTGGGTACAGGATTTTGGTGAACCACGATAATTTTTTTCAGGCAGCCTGAAAAATAAAGGAACTGATAATGAATACATTAAAACAATGGTATCGCAGATTATTTGGCGAAATCCGTTATCTATCATATATTTTTTATTTTTTCACAACGTATGGACTGATTGAGAAAATCATCTTATCTGAACAACCTATTATCCGCAGTGTTGTGGCAATTATTTTGAGCATAGCTTTTTATTTTTATTATAAAGGGGGTGCGAGAAAGCGTGATAAGTTGCAAGAAATGACAAAAAAATCATTAATTGGTGAAGAAATTTTGCTTGCCATCACTTCTGTCTGGTTTTTAAGTGTGATTTATGAAACTGCGTTGAAAACGTGGGAAAATCCTGCTCCTTTTATCTGTTTTATTGTCGCGTTGGTGTGTGGGATTGGCATTTTGCAGTTGAAAGATAGAATCAAGAAAAAAGATAATGCGCCCACATTAAAAGAAAATTTGAAGAATAATTTATGAATTTTATCCAAACAATCGGTGCAAAAACCATCAAGTTCGTCCAAACCTTGGGCGCAACGGTTTTGTTTTTGCTAAACATTCTTCGGCTATTGCCGCAATCGCTGCTGCGGATTCGTTTGACGATTCGCCAAATATATTTTTCGGGCGTGTTATCGGTGCTGATTATTGCGGTGTCGGGCTTGTTTGTCGGCATGGTGATTGGCTTGCAGGGCTATACGCAGTTGGCAAAATTTAAGTCGGCGGACGTGCTGGGCTTTATGGTTGCGGCTTCGTTGCTGCGCGAGTTGGGTCCTGTGCTGGCAGCGATTTTGTTTGCCAGCAGTGCAGGCGGTGCAATGACGAGCGAAATCGGTTTGATGAAAACCACGGAGCAGCTTGAAGCGATGGACGTGATGGCGGTGAACCCTGTGGCGCGTGTGGTTGCACCGCGCTTTTGGGCAGGCGTGATTTCTATGCCGCTTTTAGCGTGTATTTTTAATGTTTCTGGGATTTACGGCGGTTATTTGGTCGGCGTGCAATGGCTGGGGCTGGATAATGGGGTGTTTTGGTCAAATATGCAGAACAATATTGGCTGGTCTTATGATGTGGTCAATGGGCTGATTAAGTCGCTGGTATTTGGCTCGGCGGTGTCGCTGATTGCGGTGTATCAGGGCTTTCATTGTGTGCCGACTGCGGAGGGAATTTTGCGTGCGAGTACGCGAACAGTGGTGTCTTCTGCGCTGACGGTGTTGGCTTTGGATTTTATTTTGACGGCGTTTATGTTTGTGAACTAGATTTCAATCGTATAGTTAATGCAGCCTGAAAAGAATGTTGGCTTGGAAAGCCAACCTACAACGGTTTTGCAGAAAATAATTGAGTAAACTAAGTTTTCAGGCTGCCTGAAACAAGGATTTGGTAATGAAAAAAGGTATTTTAGAATTTTGGGTGGGTTTATTTGTGTTGCTGGGCTTTTTGGCTTTGGGTGCGTTGTCGTTTAAAGTGGCTGGCAATAAAGGCGGCTTTAGCGGCAATACGCAAACGTACACGGTTTACGCGCAATTTGAAGACATTGGCAGCCTGAAACCGCAGGCACCGATTAAAACGGCTGGCGTGTTGGTCGGTCGCGTGAGCAGCATTCAGCTTGACCCACAAAGTTTCCAAGCCAAAGTAACCATGGAATTGGACAGCCAGTATCCATTCAGCGTGGACGCAAGCGCGGCGATTTTGACTTCAGGCTTGTTGGGCGAGCAATACATTGGTTTAACTAACGGCGGCGAAGAAGAAAAATTGCGTAATGGCGACTCGCTAACTTTGACAACATCGGCAATGGTGTTGGAAAATCTGATTAACAAGTTTATCAACAACTTTATTGATAAAGGCACACCTGCACAAAGCAGCGAGCCTGCAACTGAAACCCCATAATTTTCAGGCTGCGTTAAAATGCAGCCTGAAAATTATATAAACCAAAACGATAAGGAACTCACATGAAAAAAACCCAAATTTTAACTGCATTAAGCATTGGCGTTTTAAGTATTAACATGGCGTTTGCCACACCACAACAAGCGGTTGAGCAAGTGAAAGACAACGCTACTCAAGTATTGCAAATCCTGAAAAAATCCAATGGCAAAAACGATGCAGCCGTTCGCAAACAAGCAGAAAACTACGCGCTGCCATATTTTGATTTTCCATTGATGACACGCCTGTCTGTTGGCGCACCATGGAATAAAGCTACTGAAGCGCAAAAACAAACGCTAGTAAACGAGTTCCGCACCATGCTGATTCAAACCTACGCCAGCCAAATGTTGCGCTACAAAAACGCGCAAGTAACCGTGAACAATAACGCAGTCGCCAAAGATGGCGGTTCATTATTGCGTGGTAAACAGTTGGTTGATGTGCGCGTAACCATCAGCAACGCAGGCGAAAAACCCGTTCAGGCTGTGTTCAGCACCTATCAAGACGGCAATACCTACAAAGTGTTCAACGTTACGTTTGAAGGCGTGTTCAAATTGGTAGAAAACCAACGCGCACAATTCAAACCGATTTTGGATAGCAAAGGCATCGATGGCTTAATCACCACATTAAAAGCCAAAAATGGTCAAAAATAATGCAAACGCTCGTGCAAGATAACTGCTTGTACCTCAAAGGTGAAGTGAGCGTGTGGACGGTTAATCGTCAAACATACGACACATTCCTGCGCCAATGCAAGCAGCCTGACATTCAAAGCGTGGATTTTAGCGGCGTAGAAAAAGCCGATTCCGCGTGTATTTCCCTATTATTAGCCGCATTGCGACAAGGCAGCCTGAAAATCCAATCGCTGCCGCAATCCATGCGCTCGTTGGCAGAACTTTACGAGGTGGAAGAATGGATAAATGCCTAAGCCAAACCCTATTGCTCGCGCTGATCTTGGGCGCAACCGCCCCAGCGTTGGCAGACAACACGCAAGACCCTTACGAACGCTACAACCGCGCCATGTTCACGTTTAACGACAAAGCAGACCAGTATATGATGTCGCCCGTAGCGCGTGGTTATCGCAAAGTAACGCCGAAGCCCGTTCGTACCGCATTCAGCAATTTTTTCAATAATTTGCGTGATGTGAATAGTTTTGGTAGCAACGTATTGCGTGGCAACGTAAAAAACGCCACTTACGATTTTATGCGTGTTGCCGTGAACACTACGTTTGGCATTGGCGGTTTGATTGACGTTGCCAGCGCAGCAGGTATGCCAAACAACAAAAACACCTTGGGCGACACATTCGCTACTTGGGGCTGGAAAAACAGCAACTATTTGATACTGCCGCTCGCAGGCCCAACCACTGTGCGCGACGGCTTAGGTAATGGCGTTCACTTTGTCTATTCGCCCACAAGCATTATTCACGACAACGGCGCACGTTACGCCCTCACAGGCGTGAAGGTCGTGAATACACGTGAACAGTTGCTAGACGTAACCGACGCACTGGACGGCATGGCAGTGGATAAATACATTGCCACACGTGAAGCCTATGTTGCCATGCGCAATCAGCAACTCGGTATCACGCAGCCTGAAAACGCAGAAGATGCACTGAGCGACCCAGAAGCCGATTGGAAAGAAGCCGCGTCAGAACCCACCATCAGCATGCCAACGAATAACCAACCGAAGGAGTAAGCACCATGTATGAAGTGAACCGCAGCGTCATTATCGTTATCCCAACCGAATTATTCTGGAATTGGCTGCAAAACCTGCCCGATACCGATTTGAGCGAACTCACGCTAGAAGACTTGCAAGAAGACGCAAACTCTTACTTAATCCCAGCCTGCCAAAACGCAGACGAAGTGTGGGATGAAGTAGAAAGTCGCGTGGAAGAAATCTTTGCGGCGGAATTGGCAGACTGGTGCGAAGACGAAGCCGAATGGCCAGATTTGCACCCCGATATTTTCCGCGAATGGTTTGAAATTGAGCTTTCCAGCATTGTTACCGACCTCAGCAGCGAACCACTGCAACGCGAAGCCTTTGAAGCCATTGAGTTGTAATCCATGATTCAACCGCTCATCATCAACGTCCTGAACTATCATTTAGACGGTTACGGACACGTGAACAACGCCCGCTATCTGGAATTTCTGGAAGCGGCGCGTTGGCATTTTTTTCAACAGCACGGTTTACAAGACACATTGCGCCAAGCCAACTTAGTCGTTAGCCACGCCGACATTCGCTATCGCCGCGCCGCTTGCCTGAATGATTTGCTGCACATTCACAGCCAAATCAGTAGCGTGCAATCGCGCCAAATCGTGCTGCAACAGCCAATTTTATTTGCCGACACGAACCAAGTTTGCATGCAAGCCGAAATCACTCTCATGCCTACCACCGCAGACGGCAAAGTTTTCAGGCTGCCTGAAAATTTACTGAATCATTTTGCTCAACTTATCCACATTCCATGAAAAAAATCTTTCCCACGCTTATTTTAATTGCCATTGTTGCACTGGCTGCATTCACGCTTTTGTCGCCCAGCAGCAATCCCGCGCCTGCTTTTCAACTCAGTAATTTGCAAGGCAAAACCATTGATAATGGCAGCCTGAAAAACAAAGTAACACTGATTAACTTTTGGTTTCCTACTTGCCCAGGCTGCGTGAGCGAAATGCCGAAATTAGTGAAAATGTCGCAAGATTATCAGGGCAAAGACTTTCAGATTTTGGGTATCGCCGAACCCACGCCTAACCCTGCGGACAGTTTGGACGGCGTGAAAAATTATGTCACCAAGCAGAAAATGACATTTGATGTGATGTTTGACGCGGATAAGTCAGTCGCCAAATCTTTTTTGAAAACAGAGTTGTATCCCACCAGCGTGTTGATTAACAAACGCGGCGAAGTGTTGAAAGTGTTTGTGGGTGAACCTGATTTTGCCAAACTATATGAAGAAGTAAATAATGAATTGGCAAAATAGAAATCTTCGCAAAATCCTCATCTTTGGCATTTTTCTTCGCTATGCGCTACTCACAAGCTCAACGTACTTGATTACGTAGTCGCTTGCTGCGTTGCTATAGCTTTGAAAACTGCTCAAATCTGAGGTTTTGCAAAGATTTCTAACAACAAAAAGCAGCCTGAAAACCCATTTTCAGGCTGCTTTTATAGTGGATTAAATTTAGATTAGGACAAGGCGACAACGACCGCCGTGTACATCTAGTACATAAGGGAGTTGGCAACGCTGTACTAATCTAAATTTAATTCACTATAATCTTTAAGGATACTGAATCAACGCATAAGCCGAATGATTGTGGATAGATTCAAAATTCTCACTTTCCACCGTAAATGCCGAAATCCGCTTGTCTGCTAGCAAAACCGCTGCAATATCGCGCACCATGTCTTCCACAAATTTCGGATTTTCATACGCCCGTTCCGTCACAAACTTCTCATCAGGGCGTTTCAACAAACCATAAAGCTGGCTAGACGCTTGCGCCTCCACCCAATCCAACACCTCTTCCACCGCCACGTTTTCCACGCATTGCAGCGAAACCGTAACGTGCGAACGCTGATTGTGCGCCCCATATTGCGAAATCTCTTTGGAACACGGACACAAACTCGTTACAGGAATCAACACTTTCAGGTTGCCTGAATATTTGCCCTTTGCCGAAACCTCGCCCGTCAGCGAAACATCGTAATCCAGCAGCGATTCAATCCCCGAAACAGGCGCAGATTTTTTGCGGAAAAACGGAAACGACACCGACAATTTGCCTGCGTGAGAATCCAGTCTTGCCAACATTTCTAAAGTGAGCGTTTTCAGGCTGCCCCAATCCAACACGCTATCAAACTCTTCCAGCAACGCCACAAAGCGAGACATATGTGTCCCCTTTTGCTCCGCAGGCAGAAAAACTGTCATCGTAAAACGCGCCACCGTTGCCTGTTCACCCGACTGGCTGCGCACAGACACAGGAAAGCGCAGGTCTTTAATCCCCACTTGATTGATTGGAATATTGCGTAAATCTTTGCTGCTTTGAATATCAGGAATCTCGTTCATTTTTGTGTTTTGATATAAGACAATTCAGTCCAAAATAAAGGCGCAAAGTATATCACTTCAACATTTTTTTAGCATACAATCGCCCAATCTAATTTTTTCAATCACAGGAGTAAAATCATGTCTCAACAAAACGCCAAATTTGACACCGAAGTGATTCACGCCGCCTACAATCCAGACGACCACAATCGCGCACTCATGCCGCCTTTGTATCAAAACAGCATGTTCGCCATGCACGAAATCAACGAACAAGTCGCATTCAAATATTCACGCCTGTCCAACCCCACACGCAAAACATTGGAAGACACCATCGCCGCATTAGAACACGGCACACACGGCTTCGCGTTTGCTAGCGGCATTGCAGGGATTGATTGCATTTTCCGCGCATTCTTGCGTCCAAACGATACGATTGTTGCCGTTTCCGACATTTACGGCGGTTGCCACGATTTGCTGCGCGATGTGTACGTGCCTTGGGGCGTGAACGTGATTTTTGCCGATTTAACGCAGCCTGAAAACTTAGACAAAATCCTTACCGAACACAAAGTAAAAATGGTTTGGTTGGAAACGCCGTCTAACCCATTATTGCGTTTGGTGGACATTGAATTGCTCGCCAAAAAAGCCAAAGCACATGGCGCGATTGTGGGCATTGACAACACATTCGCCACACCATACTTGCAAAATCCATTAGATATGGGCTGCGACATCGTGTTCCATTCCGCCACCAAATATTTGTGCGGACACTCAGACGTATTGCTGGGCGTAGCTGCTGTGAAAAGCGAAGAGTTTGCCAAACCGCTCAATGCCATTTTACCGACTACAGGCGCGATTGCTGGCCCAATGGATTGCTGGCTTGTGTTGCGCGGCATTAAAACGCTGTCGGTTCGCATGCGCCAACATTTGCAAAACGCGCAAATCATCGCAGAACGCTTGGAAAAACACCCTGCCGTTGCCAAAGTGTATTACCCTGGATTGCCAAGCCATGAACATCACGAACTAGCGAAAAAACAAATGCGCGGTTTCGGTGGTGTGGTAACGATTGTCTTAAAAAACGATAGCATGGAAGGCGCACAAAAATTTGTACGCAGCCTGAAAATGTTCCGCTTAGCGTCTAGCTTGGGCGGCGTGGAAAGCCTTGTGAACCACTGCTATTCGCAATCGCATAGCGGTATGCCGCATGATTTGAAAATGGGCTTGGGCATTAAAGAAGGTTTGTTGCGCTTGTCTGTCGGCATTGAAGATATTGAGGACATTTATGCGGATTTGGATAATGCGTTGAAAGCCAGCGTTTGATTGAAGTGTTTTTCAGGCTGCTTGATGTGATTTCAGGCAGACTTTTAATAAACTTTTTTTCAGGCTGCCATCATGTTCAAAAAGTTCCTCCCAGAATGGCTATTCACCTTCATTTCCCTGCTGCTCACTTTTGCTAGCGGCAGATTATTCCTATTTAGCCGATACACCGATTCCGCGCTGCGTCAGCAATATCAAACCGATTTGGGCGCACTGTTTTCCAAAGGCTTTTTATTTGACATCAAATCCGCGTCTCTCATGCTTGCCGTATTGGTGTTGCCAGCGATTATTTTGTTGGCATATCAAAAAGGTTTAGCCGCCTATTATCGCCTGCACCGCCGTTTCGCCACTGCCATGATTTTGCTGGCGATTGCGCTGACTGTGGGCAACATCTTCTATTATTCCGTGTATAACCGCCCGTTTGACGTGTTCATTTTCGGGCTGTTAGACGAAGACACCACCGCCGTTTTAAAAACCATTTGGTCAGACTACCCCATTGTTTCCGCGCTGATTGGCTTAGCGATTACCGCACTGCCGATTGCCTTTTTGCTGACTAAATTGCACAACCATGTTCAAAATAAACCCGTTTCAGGCAGCCTGAAAACCCAAATCGCCTATGCGTTTGGCATGGTTTTATTGTTGGTGATTGGCATTCGCGCGTCTTTTGGCACATTCCCTTTGCGTAAATCTTCCGCGCAAGTTTCCCCATCTGAAACGCTGAACAAACTCGTTCCCAACCCGATTACCGCTTTGGGCTGGGCAGTGGCAGAATACCGCAACAGCAATCAATACAACGAAGTCAGCGATGAAGACGGCAGCCGCCTGTTTAGCACCATGCTCGGCAAACCCGTTGCCAAACCCACGCTGGACAACTTGCAAGTGACCACGCCCGACAACCCCGAAGCCGCCGCTAAACGTCCAAACGTCGTGCTTGCCGTTATGGAAAGCATGAGCAGCCACTTATGGTTGCAACTAGACGACCCCAAAATGCGCGATTTACTCGGCGAATTGCGTCCACACTTCGCGCAAGATTGGCTATACAAACGCTTCGTTTCCGAAGGCAACGGCACCAGCGACACGCTGCACCGTTTCTTTATCCGCAGCCCGTTGAACAACGTCAGCCAAACGTCCGCCAAAAACAAAATCTTCCCAACCAATGTGTTCAAACCTTATTTGAACGCAGGCTACACCGTTGTTTACCTAACCTCAGGCAACGGCGGCTGGCGCGACTTTGACACGTTCACCAAGCACCTTGGCGCACAAGAATTTGTGGATGAAACCGAATTGCACCGCCGTTATCCCGAAGCGCAATCAGGCACTTGGGGTGTACCCGATGAATATATGTTCAACTATGCTACCGAGCGTTTGCAGCAAGCCGATAAGGAACACAAACCCGTATTCATCATGATGATGTCCATCACCAATCACCCTCCGTATGCGTTGCCCAACACATCAAAACGCATGCAATATCCATTGAGCGAAGCCGAAAAAGCCCAATTTAGCAACTTGGGCGATACCAAAGAATTAAACGAAATCTTGAACACTTACCACTACGCTAACAACGCGTTGGGGCATTTCATCACGCAAGCCAAACAAACCAACACCATTATCGCCGCCACAGGCGACCACAACATGCGAGGAATTGCCTATCCAAACATCAGCGATTTAGTGTTGGCGCACGCCGTGCCGTTTTATTTGTATGTGCCTGAAAATTATCGCCAAAATACCGTGTATCAACCTGAGCGCATCGGTTCGCATAAAGACATCATGCCCACTTTGTATGAACTCAGTTTGCCCAAACAAACCTATTTGCGCACAGGTTGCAACCTCACGCAGCCTGAAAACGCAGATAATCCATGGTGCGGCTATGGCTACAACGCAGAAATTGCGTTTTACTCAAGCGGCGTGATGAATTTAAGCACGAAAGCGTTTTATCCATGGGAGAAAGACGGCAATCTGCTGCAAGTTTCTACGCAATCTGCTGCCGTGCCAGAAGCCGATAAAATTGTGGCGCAACGCGGTCAAACGTATGGCGATTTTTTAAACTGGTTGCTTAATCGTATGGTAACGCAGCCTGAAAACGCGAAGAAATGAAACCTTGCCAACCAAAGCAATAAAAGCTATATTTCGCCCCAAAATCACTTTATAGAATAATGATTTCAGGCTGCATTTCCATCGCAGCCTGAAAAACTGGAAAGAAAAACATGAGCTGGTTAGACAAAATTCTCCCCCCAAAAATCAAAAAAAATGACAACAAATCAGGCGTGCCAGAAGGTTTGTGGCGCAAATGCTCCGCTTGCGGCGAAACCCAATACGCAACTGAAGTCATCAAAAACGCCAACGTCTGCCCAAAATGCGGACACCACGAAGCCATCACCGCGCGTGAACGCTTAGATTTGTTGCTAGACAGCGAAAACCGCGAAGAAATCGCCGACAACATTCGCCCAACCGATATTCTGAAGTTCAAAGACAGCAAAAAATACCCAGACCGCTTGTCTGCCGCGCGCAAAGTAACGCAAGAAGACGATGCGTTGGTAGTAATGAAAGGCACGATGCACGGCATGCCTGTGGTGGTTGCCGCGTTTGAGTTCCGCTTTATTGGTGGTTCGATGGGTTCTGTGGTGGGCGAGCGTTTTGTGCAAGGCGTGCGCCGCGCGGCAAATGATAATTGTGCGTTTATTTGCGTGGCGGCTTCAGGTGGTGCGCGTATGCAAGAAGGTTTAACTTCGCTGATGCAGATGACCAAAACCAGCGCATCTTTGCATTTGCTGAGTGAGAAAAATCTGCCGTTCATCTCTGTGCTGACTGACCCAACCATGGGCGGCGTGTCTGCCAGCTTTGCTTTTTTGGGCGACGTGGTTTTGGCAGAGCCGAACGCATTGGTGGGCTTTGCAGGGCCTCGCGTGATTGAGCAAACGGTGCGTGAAACGCTGCCTGAAGGTTTCCAACGCGCTGAATTTTTGTTGGAAAAAGGCGCGATTGACCAAATTGTGGACCGCCGTGAAATGAAACAGCGCATTGTGGATTTGATTACGCTGTTGCGTGGTGAAGAAGCCGCAAAGGCAGCCTGAAAACTTTAATCTGAAAGGAAATCAATATGAAAAAAACTTTAGCCACTTTAACCGCAGCCGAAGCTTTATCGGCTTGTGCCTCGCAAACTTCTGCTGTTGAGCAAAAACAGATTGAACCTGCTGTTGGCATGGCAAATCCTGCTTCTGTTTACTGCGTGGAACAAGGCGGTAAGTTGGAAGTTCGCAAAGACAAAGACGGTAGTGAATATGGTATGTGCCATTTGCCAAATGGTAAAGTGGTGGAAGAGTGGGAATTTTTCCGCGCGAATAACAAATATAATTAATTAAAATAAAAATAGGACAGTAACGAATCTGTGAAATTATCATAACTAGGCAAAATTGAACGCATATATTTCTTAATATTTGCCCATGTTTTTTCTATTGGATTTCATTCAGGCGAATAAGGTGCAAGCGGGAGTAACTAAATATTTCAGCCATTTCATAGAGATAAGCATCAGGATTTTGTTCAATATATTGTTTGAGTGCTTGCGTATCCCATTTAGTGGCATGTTGCCCTTTGACTTGATGTTTCAGGCTACCTATTTGTTCTTCTAATTTAATCCAAAGGTAAAGCGTATTTCTTGAGATACCATAGGTTTTGGCAACTTTACTTGCATTGTTACATTGCTTGTAACAATTTAATGCTTTTTCTCGTAAATCAATTGAATATGCCATTTTATACACCTTAAAGATAAAATTAGAATCGTACTATTTTATTTTGAATTTACTATAATTTACCAAACTAAAAAGCAGCCTGAAGATTTATTTTCAGGCTGCTTTTTGTTTTTATAACAACATATTGGCAAACAACAAGCCAAACATCAAGCTAAACGCCATACTCAACAAGCCAGGAATCATAAAGCTGTGATTGAAAATATATTTACCAATTTTGGTTGTACCAGTCGTATCAAAATCAATAGAAGCGATGATTGGACCGTAGTTCGGAATAAAGAAATAGCCGTTTACCGCCACAAACGTACCAATGATGATTGGCGCAGGTACGCCCAACTGAATGGCTACAGGGAACAAAGTCGCTACGGTTGCACCTTGGCTGTTCACCAACACGGACAGCACAAACAAGGCAAACGCAAACGTCCACGGCGCAGTTTGCACCAAGCCAGACATGGTTTCTTTTACCATATCCAAATGACCTTGCATTAATGTGTCGCCCAGCCACGCGATACCAAACACGGCAATCACAGCGCGCATGCCTGCATGGAACACTGAGCCTCTGGTTACGGCGTGGTTATCGGGTTTGCAAATCAGCAAAATCAACGCGCCTGCGGACAGCATCACAATTTCAATCGTGTGCGCCATGCCCAACGGTTTCATTTTGCCGACTTCGCCAAACACTGGTCGCAGAGATGGAATCGCACCCATAATCACGACAATCACGGCCGCCAACAGGAAAATCGCCAATGAAATTTTGGCGGTGCTGCTGGTTGGCGTGTCTTCTGCTGTGGACTGCTCTTCTTGTTGCAAAGAAGCAGCGTATTCTGGGTCTTGCAAACGTTTTTGGTACGCTGGGTCGTCTTTCAACTCTTTGCCCATTTTGTTCACAAACACGCACGCTAAACCAATGCCCAAAATGGTTGATGGCACGGTTACCATTAAGATGGTGCCTAAGTGGATATTTTGCGGCTCAAGATAGGTAACGGTTGCGGTGACGGCAGCGGCAATCGGGCTGGCGATAATCGCAAATTGTGAAGCAATCACTGCCATAGAAAGCGGACGCTCTGGGCGAATGCCGTTGCGGCGGCTCACTTCAGCAATCACAGGCAACACGGAATAAGCCACGTGTCCTGTGCCTGCCAACACAGTAAACAAATAGGTTACCGCTGGCGCGATGAATGTAATGTGTTTTGGATTACGGCGCAAAATGCGTGTGGCGATTTTAATCATGTAATCCAAACCGCCAGACGCTTGCATGGCGGCGGCAGCAGAAATCACCGCCATAATCATCAACATCACGTCAATCGGTGGGCTAGTCGGCTGCAAGCCAAAACCAAACGTCAGCACAGCTAAACCGATGCCGCCAAACACGCCCAAGCCGATGCCGCCCACTTGTGCGCCCACAAGAATGCAGAACAGCACAATAAGAAATTGAATAAAAAACAACATAAAAAAGAAACCTCTTGGAATTTATAAGAATGGAATGGTGCTTTTTGTAAACCTTTTTATATATTTTGTAAAGATTTTTTCAGACAGCCTGAAACTTTATTTTTGATAAACAGATAGTTATAAAATTTACTTTAATTTTTTTCAGGCTGCATTATCATATAAATTTTTGGTGGTGTCCTGAAAAGTGTGCTGTAAAACTAAACAATGCCAAAGTGAATATCAAAGAAAGCCAAATCAAAAACTTTCTTGTGATAAAACATACTTTTAGAAAAGCAACACGTTTTTCTAAACGCTCGCCTTACTTTGTGCCGTAAACGACAGTTATTACCCTCAATGCCAACTGTGTGTTGCTTACCAACTAGATGCCATTCTTCATTTGAAAAGACATTTAAAAATGCAGCCCAGTCGTCGGTCGCAATTCTGTCATAGGTTACACGCAACTCTTTCAAACGCCGTTTGAGTGCTCGCGCTGTTGCTAAATCGCGCTTACCCCAAACGTAAGCGACAATTTCGCCACTTTCTCTGTGATAGGCATAGACTAGCCACACTTTATTAGACTTGTTACCGACAAATGTCCAAAACTCGTCTATTTCAAGTGTAGAGTAATGTTTTTGTTTAGGAAATGGCTCAAACTCATGGCGTTTTAAGGCAGCCTGAACTTTGTCTTTGCTGTAACCCGTAATTGCTGCAATATCGCGAATGCCACAACCTCTAACGGTCATTCTCCAAACCTGTTCATCAACTTTGGAATGACAACCCTTATAGGTAAGGTTATGGTCGCCAATAAAATTACGGCAGCAATCTTTGCAAAAATATTTTTGTTTACGATTGCCAAAGTAGCCATTTTTCTTTATATTTTGTCCTTGGCAGCGAGGACATTTCAGAGTTATTTGTATTTTCACACATTCAATAATACTCTGTTTTCGCTGCTTTTTTATTGCTTATTTTTTACAGCACACTTTTCAGGACACCACCAAATTTTTTACACGCAGCCTGAAAACATGAAAGCCATTATCCAACTTTGGCTAACCAACTGGGTTACGCCATACAAACGCTATCAATATCAACGCAATATCCACGCCCTGCGACTGGCTTTATGCGTGGTGTTTGCCATTGGTCTCGGCTCATATTTCCACCTAAAACACAGCGAATGGATTGCGATTACCGTGTTTGTGGTACTCGGCACCATTCCCTATCAAGGCTCGATTGCCAGCAAATCTTACGAGCGCATTTTAGGCACGATGTTTGGCATGATAATTGGCTTGACAATGCTGTGGCTCAATCAGAACTATCTTCGCCATAACATCTTGTTTTTTATACTGGTTGGACTAGTGAGCTTTGCCTGCGGTTTTAAATCGCTGGGCAAACGCGGTTATGCGTTTATGCTGATGGGGCTGACCATGTGCATGCTGCTCGGTCATTCAGAAGGCGATGACTGGGTGAACGACGGCATTATGCGCGCCGTGAATGTGGTACTAGGTGCAGCGATTTCACTCGCCGCCTCGCAACTGATACCGCTCAAATCTACGCTGATGTGGCGGTTCACCCTTGCCGATAACTTAAACGATTGCGCCAAACAGCTCGCCTCCGTTACAGGGCAAAAAGTGATTTTGCCAGGGCAATGGATGGACTTGCAGGAAGAGCAACGCAAAATCAACAGTCGTCTAGTGAAAACGCGCAGCCTGATGGCACCCACCGCCGTAGAAACGCACATCAGCAGCGAAGTTTTAGAGAGCATTCAGCAAAATCATCGCAGTATCGTTTCCAGCGTGAACATCATGTTTTTTAACGTACCGCGCTTGAGCAAGCCGCGTTTAAGCCCCGATGAAGACCAGCTTTTGCAACGCCATTTTTTCAGCCTGCAAGAAGATTTAAAACAAGTTTCGCTGATGCTAAAAGGCAATTGGCAGCCTGAAATTCATGTGAATACTGATGACGAAGCAGCTATTCATCAATTAGCCGTAAAACTACCGTTTGAAGTGCAAGGCTTTGTATGGACAAGTTTGAATATTCGCGCAGAACTGGCAGAAATGATTGATTTGCTGCAAACGTATAAACGCAAATGGTTGATGAAAAATGAGTGGCAGAAGTTAGAAGAATAAAAAAGCAGCCTGAAAACGTTTTCAGGCTGCTTTTGATAACAGATTATTCTTCAGGCTGCTCGCCGTCCGTCTCATCAATCGTACCTTCAGTAATCACAGGATTCACCAAACCTTCCGCACGAATCTTATTGGCAATTTCTTCCGCCATTTCAGGGTTTTCTTTCAACCAAATGCGCACGTTTTCTTTACCTTGACCGATTTTGCCATCATTGTAGCTAAACCATGCGCCCGATTTTTTAATCACGCCCATCGCCACACCAATATCAATCAATTCGCCTTCCCAGCTAATGCCCTCGCCATACAAAATGTCAAAAGCAGCCGTGCGGAATGGCGGCGCAACTTTGTTTTTCACCACTTTCACTTTGGTTTCTTTACCGATTGGCTCTTCACCATCTTTCTGTTTGATTTGCGTTGTGCCGCGAATATCCAAACGAATAGACGAATAGAATTTCAATGCGTTACCACCAGTCGTCGTTTCAGGATTGCCGAACATCACGCCAATTTTCATACGCAACTGGTTGATGAAAATACACAAAGTGTTCGTCTTCTTGATATGACCCGTCAGTTTACGCAACGCTTGGCTCATCAAACGCGCTTGCAAACCCACATGGCTGTCGCCCATATCGCCTTCAATTTCCGCTTTTGGCACAAGCGCAGCAACCGAGTCCACAACCACCATATCCACGCCACCAGAACGCACCAAAGTATCGCAAATTTCCAATGCTTGCTCGCCCGTATCAGGTTGAGACACCAGCAATTCTTCCACTTTCACGCCCAATTTACGCGCGTAAATCGGGTCAAACGCATTTTCCGCATCGATAAACGCGCACACGCCACCATTTTTTTGGCATTGCGCAATCGTTTCCAAGCACAAAGTCGTTTTACCAGAAGACTCAGGGCCAAAAATTTCCACAATACGACCACGCGGCAAACCGCCCACGCCCAGAGCCAAGTCCAAGCCCAAAGAGCCAGTAGAAATCACTTGCAGCTCTTCTTGTGGCGTGCTGCCGTCCATTTTCATCACGGCGCCTTTGCCGAATGTTTTTTCAATTTGTGCCAACGCCGCCGCTAATGCCGCCGCTTTATCCGTTGGTTTATCTGCTGTTTTTGAATTTTTTTCTGCCATGCTGTTCTCATTCCTAAAAAGGGGGTTATTTCGGGGCGAATTATCGCATATAAAATGCAGCCTGAAAAAAGTTTTCAGGCTGCATTCACTTAGATTACGCGAAAACCAAATAATCGCCAGCCCCGTCCACACGAATGGTGCTATCAGGCGCGTAACGCCCTTCCAGCAACGCTTTCGCCAACGGATTTTCAATTTCTGCTTGAATCGCACGTTTGAGCGGACGCGCACCATAAATCGGGTCAAAACCAGCTTCCGCAATCAAATCCAACGCCGCGTCAGACACTTCCAAACGCAGATTTTGTGCAGCCAAACGGCGTTTCAGGCTGCCTAATTGAATTTGCGCGATATTGCGAATATTCGCTTGGCTTAAACCGTGGAACACCACCACTTCATCAATACGGTTAATCAATTCAGGGCGGAAATACGCTTTCACATCGTCCATCACCGCCTCTTTCACCGCCGCATAATCGGACGTGTCGCCCATATTTTGAATATTTTGACTACCGATGTTTGACGTCATCACAATCACCGTATTTTTGAAATCCACCGTGCGCCCTTGACCGTCCGTCAAACGCCCATCGTCCAACACTTGCAGCAAAATATTGAACACATCAGGGTGCGCTTTTTCCACTTCGTCCAACAAAATCACGCTATACGGTTTGCGGCGAACTTGCTCGGTCAAATAACCGCCTTCTTCGTAGCCAACGTATCCCGGAGGCGCACCGATTAAACGCGCAATGCTGTGTTTTTCCATGTATTCCGACATATCAACGCGGATTAAATGCTCTTCGCTGTCAAACAAGAAATTCGCCAACGTTTTGCACAATTCCGTTTTGCCCACGCCAGTTGGTCCCAAAAACAGGAAACTGCCGTAAGGTTTATTTGGGTCAGCCAAACCAGAGCGGCTGCGGCGAATCGCGTCCGCCACTGCGCGAACTGCTTCGTCTTGCCCAACCACACGTTTATGCAACACTTCTTCCATTTTCAGCAATTTTTCGCGTTCGCCTTCCATCATTTTGGAAACAGGAATGCCCGTCATGCGCGACACGATTTCCGCGATTTCTTCCGAACCCACTTCCGTGCGCAACAATTTGTTTGCCGTATGCTGTTTCGTATCTTCCGTAATCGCCAGTTGTTTTTCCAAAACAGGCAATTCTTCATACATCAACTGCGACGCTAAACCATAATTGCCATCACGTTTGGCTTGTTCAATTTTGTTTTGCAAATCAATAATTTTTTGCTTGATAGACGTGCTGCCTTCTGAAACCGCGCGTTCTGCTTTCAGAATTTCGTTCAAATCCGCGTATTCTTTATCAATATCCGCCAATTCTGCTTCAATGATTTCTAAGCGTTTTTTACTTGCGTCATCTTTTTCTTTTTGCAAATGCGCTTGTTCCATTTGCAACTGAATGCGACGACGGTCAAGTTTGTCCATTTGTTCAGGCTTAGTTTCTTTTTCAATTTTGATTCGGCTCGCTGCTTCGTCAATCAAATCAATCGCTTTATCGGGCAAGAAACGGTCTGTGATGTAGCGGTTAGACAATTCCGCCGCCGCCACAATCGCAGGGTCAGTAATATCCACGCCGTGGTGCGTTTCGTAGCGTTCTTGCAAACCACGCAAAATCGCAATTGTCGCTTCCACGCTTGGTTCGTCCACCATCACTTTTTGGAAACGGCGTTCCAAAGCCGCGTCTTTTTCAATGTATTGGCGATATTCGTCCAACGTGGTCGCGCCAATGCAATGTAATTCACCACGTGCTAGAGCTGGTTTCAACATATTACCCGCATCCATCGCGCCGTCGGATTTGCCTGCGCCAACTAACGTGTGAATTTCATCAATAAAAATCAAGCTGTTGCCATCATCTTTCGCCAAATCGTTCAACACCGCTTTCAAGCGTTCTTCAAATTCGCCACGATATTTTGCACCAGCAATCAACGCCGCCAAATCCAACACCAGCAAGCGTTTGCCGCGCAAAGATTCAGGTACTTCGCCGTTTACAATGCGTTGCGCCAAACCTTCTACAATCGCGGTTTTACCAACACCGGGTTCGCCAATCAATACGGGATTATTTTTTGTGCGGCGTTGCAACACTTGAATGGCACGGCGAATTTCGTCATCACGCCCGATTACAGGGTCTAGCTTTTTATCACGTGCGCGTTGGGTTAAATCTAATGTGTATTTTTTCAACGCTTCGCGTTGGTCTTCAGCGTTTTGGTTATCCACAGTTTGTCCTTGGTTGAGTGTTTCAATCGCTTGCGTTAATTTAGCTTCAGTTACGCCTGCGTCTTTTAAAATTTTGCCTGTTGCGCCGTTTTCTTGCAGCAAACCGAGCAAGAATAATTCGCTGGCGATGTACGTATCACCGCGTTTTACGGCGGCTTTGTCCATCAAATTCAGCGCGTTTTGCAGCTCACGACTTGAGAACATTTCGCCGCCCTGCCCTGATACTTTTGGCAACGCATTCAACGCAGCCTGAACGCCTTGTTTGATTTGCGTAACATTGCCACCTGCTTGCACTAGCAATGCTGTCATGCCACTTTCGTTGTCATCAAGCAATGCTTTTAAAACGTGCGGTGCCTCTAAATAAGCGTTGTCGGCAGCCATCGCTTGGCTTTGCGCGGCTTGCAATGCAGCCTGAAATTTTGTGGTTAATTTATCGAATCTCATGGGTTTATCCTAATGATGTATTTCTATAGGCACGATATAGGGCTATTTATTCTAAATACAAGAGGCGCTTTTTCAGGCTGCTTGAAATTTTATTTTGTTTAAAATCATAAAATTACAGATTTTATCTGCAAATTTTACTAAAATACTTGCCATAAAAATGAAATGTCTGTATAGTTCAAACCTTACCGCAGCGGAGGTTTGGCAGAGCGGTTTAATGCAACGGTCTTGAAAACCGTCGAGGGTTTGTAGCCCTCCGTGAGTTCGAATCTCACAGCCTCCGCCAGAATTTAAAAGCAACCTATTTTCAATAGGTTGCTTTTTTATTTACAGTGTATTTTCAAAAATGAACCCTTCCCAGATTTGAATACAGCAAAAACAAAAAAGGTTTAGCTTTTTTCAAGCTAAACCTTAATTTTTTGGTGGAGGTAAGCGGGATCGAACCGCTGACCTCTTGCATGCCATGCAAGCGCTCTACCAACTGAGCTATACCCCCATAAACAAATCAGTTGAAATAAATATTTCAACTGATTTTAATGTGGTGGCGAATCAGGGATTCGAACCCCGGACACAAGGATTATGATTCCTCTGCTCTAACCGACTGAGCTAATTCGCCGTGTAAAAAATCAATCAGAGTGGTGGCGAATCAGGGATTCGAACCCCGGACACAAGGATTATGATTCCTCTGCTCTAACCGACTGAGCTAATTCGCCATTCACTGAATGAAGTTCGGCATTATACCAAAAAGTTAAAAACCGTCAATATATATTTAATTTTCAGGCAGCAATTTATGTGGATTGAACAAACCCAAAGGGTCAAGCTGCGCTTTAATCGCACGCATCAGCGCAATTTCTTCCGCGCTGCGCACGCTCGGCAACCAATGCTTTTTCAGGCTGCCAACGCCATGTTCCGCCGCAATCGTGCCATTTTGCGCGATAACATGCTGATAAACAATGCTATTCACATCATGTTCATACTGATACACATCATTGTTTAACACCGGCAAAAACGTATTGAAATGCAAACTGCCATCGCCCAAATGCCCAAACATCACAATCTGCATTTCAGGATATTTTGCCAACAAAGCCGCACTACACTCACGTTCAAACGCTTCCACGCATTCAATCGGCATGGCAATATCATGCTTGATGTTCGCACCCAAACTGCGTTGCGCGGCAGAAATATTTTCACGCAACGCCCACACGCTTTGTCGCTCGTGTTCAGATTGAACTAACACGCTGTCTTCATAACCATTTTCATACAGAAATTCTGCCAACAAATCGCCCAAATCTTCGCGCTTCAGGCTGTCTGTCAGCTCGATTAAAACATGCCAATTCGCTTCCGTTGGCGGCGTGATTTCGCTGAATTTAGCGGATAAGTTCAGCGCAAATTCGCTACTCAATTCAAAGCTGGTTAGCCGTTCTGCGAAGTGATTTTTCACGCGCGACAACAGCGTTACCGCAGCCTGAATATTGTCCACGCCAACCCATGCGGTTTCCGTGGTGGCAGCTGGCGCGAACAGCTTGAGCGTTGCCCCTGTGATGATTCCCAGCGTGCCTTCGCTGCCGATAAACAGGTGTTTCAGCTCGTAACCCGTTGTATTTTTGTGCAAAGGGCTTAGGTGTGAGATGATTTCGCCGTTGGGCAACACGACTTCTAAACCAATCACTAAATCGCGCATTGTGCCGTATCGCAAGACGTTTAAGCCGCCTGCGTTGGTGGCGATGTTGCCGCCAATTTGGCACGTTCCTTGGCTGGCTAGGCTGAGTGGGAAAAAGCGTTGATGTTCTGCGGCGGCGGTTTGGATATTTTGCAAAATGCAGCCTGAATCTACCGTGATTGTGTTGTCAGCAAGATTGATGTTTCTGATTTGATTGAGTTTGCTGAGATTGAGTACCACGCCGCTTTTGGCAACGCTGCCGCCAACTGTGCCTGTGTTGCCGCCTTGTGGCGTGATGATGATTTGGTTTTCGGTACAAAATTTGACGAGTTTTTGCACGTTTGCCACGCTTTCAGGCTGCACGACTAGGCAGTTTTCGCTGAAATAGCGTTTGCGTTGGTCAATTAAAAACGAGGCTTGGTCTTCGGGGATTTCGCTTGGGGATAGGAAAGTGAGCATTTGTTGGCGTAAGGTTTCTGTTTGCATTTTCAGGCTGCCTTTTGTGAATAACTATATGGTGCAGAAAATGTCGGATTCAAGAATCCAACCTACAGGCTAAAATGTGAAATAAACGCAGCCTGAAAACATTTTTTCAGGCTGCGTTGGGTTTATGCTTGCCATTCTTGGCGTACACGGTCTAAATCTTCTTGCGTGTCCACGCCTGCTGGAGGCGCGTAGTCCAGTACTTCCACGGCAATATCGTAGCCGTGCCATAAAACGCGCAGTTGTTCCAAGCTCTCAATCGTTTCCAATGGCGATTCGCTCATTGCGGCGTATTGTTTGAGAAAACCGACACGATAGGCGTAAATCCCGATATGGCGCAACGGGGTTGGCTCGGGCAATTCTTCTTCGTTTTTCAACATGGTATCGCGTGGATAGGCAATCGGTGCGCGACTGAAATACAGAGCGTTTTGGTGTTTATCCAACACCACTTTCACGCAGTTTGGGTTCATAAATTCGGCGAAATGATGAACGGGGTGCGCGGTGGTTGCCATGGGTGCGTTGCTACCTGAAAGTTTGGCGGCAACTCGTGCGATGAGCTCGGGCGGCATCATGGGTTCATCGCCTTGCACGTTTACCACAATGGCTTCATCGGGCAGACCGAGTTTTTTTGCGGCTTCGGCAAGACGTGTTGTGCCGCTTTGGTGCTGCGAACTGGTCAGCACGGCGCGGATATTGTGCGCTTCACACACAGCCTGAATGCGCTCGTGGTCTGTCGCGACAACAACATTTTGGGCGTTGGCTTGCAAGGCGCGTTCTGCAGCGCGGACGACCATGGGCTTGCCGTGGATGTCGGCAAGGGCTTTTTCGGGCAGGCGACTTGATGATAGACGTGAGGGAATGATAACAGTAAAGTTGTTCATGATTTCACTTCCAAATCAGTGAGTTCTCGCGCTTCGTTTTCTAGCATAATGGGAATGCCATCGCGAATAGGAAAGGCGAGTTTGGCAGTTTTACTCCACAATTCTTGTTTGTCGGCATGATATTCCAAAGGTTGCTTGGTAATCGGGCAGATGAGTAGGTCTAGGAATTTTTTGTCCATGGGGTTTCCGATGTGATGAAATGAAAAAGTGAAATTATCTCATAAACAAGGGGTTCAGGCAGCCTGAAAATTAACGCATAATTCTGGCAGCAATTAAACTAACTGCCTGATGACTGTCTAACCAATTCATGAAATCAGGCGATTGACATGCGCTTAAAAAATTTCGGATAGTTTGATAGTCGGATAATAAATCACGCTAAAAGATAGGTTCATGATGCGCTATTCGGTTGCGTAATTCACGATTATCTTTATTAGAGATACTCCTATTTAAATATTGCCGAGACATAACCCTCCTTACAGTGTTTTTATGAAAAAATACATATTCAGGCAGCCTAAAAACGCAATCTCTCACGTTTCAGGCTGCCTGAAAATTCATTTCACATCAAAAAAATCAACGTTCCACTTGGCTCACATCACGCACCGCGCCTGTGTCTGCCGAAGTCGTCATCGCGGCATAAGCGCGTAACGCTGCCGAAACTTGACGTTCACGCGCCACAGGTTTCCATGCTTTGCTGCCACGGCTTTCCATTTCCGCACGACGATTTGCCAATTCTTCATCGGAAACCATTAACTGAATACGGCGGTTTGGAATATCAATTTCAATCGTGTCGCCTTCGTGTACCAAGCCAATCGCGCCGCCTTCTGCTGCTTCTGGCGATGCGTGTCCGATGGACAAGCCCGATGTGCCGCCAGAAAAACGTCCGTCTGTCAGCAAGGCGCAGGCTTTACCCAAACCTTTTGATTTCAAATAAGAAGTTGGGTACAGCATTTCTTGCATACCCGGTCCACCTTTCGGGCCTTCGTAGCGAATAATCACGATGTCGCCAGCTTCAATCGTGTTCGCCAAAATGCCTTCAACCGCGTCTTCTTGGCTTTCAAACACGCGCGCGCGTCCCGAAAATTGCCAAATGCTTTCATCAACGCCAGCCGTTTTCACCACGCAACCGCGTTCCGCAATGTTACCGAACAACACCGCTAAACCGCCGTCTTGTGAATAAGCGTGTTCCACGTCGCGGATACAGCCGTTGGCGCGGTCCAAATCCAGCGTTTTCCATTGGCGATTTTGTGAGAATGCTTCGGTGGTGCGTACACCACCTGGTGCGGCTTTGTAGCGTTCAATTGCTTCGGTGTTGGCTGGGTTGGTTACGTCCCATTTGGCAATCACGTCTTTCAGGCTGCTACCGTGAATGGTGTGAACGTCTGTGTGCAATTTGCCGACTTTGTCCAATTCTTTCAAAATGCCGATGATGCCGCCTGCACGGTGTACGTCTTCCATGTAGTAATCGTGATTGTTTGGCGCGGTTTTGCACAAGCATGGCACGCTGCGGCTCAAACGGTCAATGTCTGCCATTTTGAAATCTACGCCAGCTTCATTCGCCACCGCCAACAAATGCAAAATCGTGTTGGTGCTGCCACCCATGGCGATGTCCATGGTCATGGCATTTTCAAACGCGGCTTTGGTGGCGATGCTGCGTGGCAACACGGTTTCATCGTTTTGTTCGTAGTAGCGTTTGGTCATTTCAACGATTTTGCGCCCTGCTTCTAAGAACAATTCTTTGCGCCCTGCGTGGGTGGCAACCAATGAGCCGTTACCTGGCAGAGACAAGCCCAAGGCTTCGGTTAAGCAGTTCATTGAGTTGGCAGTAAACATGCCTGAGCAAGAGCCGCAAGTTGGGCAGGCGTTTTGTTCTACTTCGGAAATTTGCGCGTCTGACACGTTGTCGTCTGCGGCTTCAACCATGGCATCAATCAAATCCAAACGGCGTTCATCGGCAATATTGATGCTGCCAATCACTTTGCCCGCTTCCATAGGGCCGCCCGATACGAAAATCGTTGGGATATTCAAGCGCATCGCCGCCATGAGCATTCCCGGCGTGATTTTGTCGCAGTTAGAAATGCAAACCAGCGCGTCGGCACAGTGGGCGTTTACCATGTATTCCACGCTGTCGGCAATCAAATCGCGGCTTGGCAAGCTATACAGCATGCCGCTATGCCCCATGGCGATGCCGTCATCTACGGCGATGGTGTTGAATTCTTTTGCCAATGCGCCTGCTTTTTCAATTTCACGCGCCACCAGTTGCCCGATGTTGTGCAAGTGAACGTGTCCTGGCACAAACTGGGTGAATGAGTTGGCAATGGCGATAATGGGTTTGCCGAAATCGTCGTCTTTTATGCCTGTTGCACGCCACAGAGCGCGTGCGCCAGCCATGTTGCGACCGTGAGTGGAGGTTTTGGAGCGGTAATCTGGCATGATTGGGTTTCCTTTTAATATGGTTGATTTGGTTTGGTTTTTATTTTTCAGGCTGCCTGAAAAGGTAAAAAAGCATTTTATACCAATTGGTAAATAAAAAGGCAGCCTGAAAACCGTTTTTCATGTTTTCAGGCTGCGTGTTATCACTTTATTTCAAAAAGTATTCATTTTGACGAGATTTAACTAGGGGCTAATGACATTTTAGCTATAATTTCAACCAAATCAAAGCACAAGCTAATGACACGGTACTTTCATAATTACGTTTTAATTTATCGTACCGTGTTGCCAGCGCACGAAAATGCTTTAATCGTGCAAAAGCATTTTCTACCAAGTGCCTGATTTTATATAAATACCAATCTGTGTCCACATTAAGATGTTCTCTATTTTTCTTATATGGAATATTGGCTTTACTTTGTTTAGAATGAATTAACCGACGAAAAGTATCACTGTCAAAACCTCTATCAGCACACACGGTTTCATTATCACTTAAGTCCAATTGTGCCAATAAATCAGGCCCAACAACAATATCATTTACATTACCAGCTGTAATCATAAATTCAATTGGATTACCACAAGCATCAACCGCTAAATGAATTTTAGACGTATGACCTCCGATACTCTTACCAACAGCTTGATGCACAATGGATTTTTTACCCATGCCATGTTGATGAACGCGGATATGACTACCGTCCATAAAGACCCATTCCATATCGGGTGTATCTGCCAAATGTTTAAATAATTTGGTAAAAATACCGCGTTTAGACCAGCGATTGAAACTTTGGTAAAGGCTGTTTGCTTTACCAAAATAACTAGGTATATCAGCCCATTGGCAGCCTGTACGTAAGCGAAACAGGATACCTTCTACTGTTTTGCGTAAATTTTTCTTGCGATAAATGCCAAGCTGTTTCAAAATGAGCAACAGTCTTGACCGTGTTTCATTTGTAAGCGTGTTTCGGGACATGGCAAAGGTTTAGGATGGTTGTGTGGAAACAATATCTTAAATCCTTTGCCTCTTTTTTTGAATTGTCAATAGTCCCTAGGTTGTTCTGTTTTTTGATCTGCGGAGGCATACCGCATAATCAATTGCGCCCAAGCCACATGACAAAACCATCACTACCTAATAAAGATTACCCCATTTAATTAGGATATAAACCTTCTATATAATCCTTATTTAAATAAAAACTCTTATAAAAATCTGTGTTATCTGTCGGGATTGAAAAAAAGGGTGGTGTCCTGAAAAGTGTGCTGTAAAAAATAAGCAATAAAAAAGCAGCGAAAACAGAGTATTATTGAATGTGTGAAAATACAAATAACTCTGAAATGTCCTCGCTGCCAAGGACAAAATATAAAGAAAAATGGCTACTCTGGCAATCGTAAACAAAAATATTTTTGCAAAGATTGTTGTCGTAATTTTATTGGCGACCATAACCTTACCTATAAGGGTTGTCATTCCAAAGCTGATGAACAGGTTTGGAGAATGACCGTTAGAGGTTGTGGTATTCGCGATATTGCAGCAATTACGGGTTACAGCAAAGACAAGGTTCAGGCTGCTTTAAAACGCCATGAGTTTGAGCCATTTCCTAAACAAAAACATTACTCTACACTTGAAATAGACGAGTTTTGGACATTTGTCGGTAACAAGTCTAATAAAGTATGGCTAGTCTATGCCTATCACAGAGAAAGTGGCGAAATTGTCGCTTACGTTTGGGGTAAGCACGATTTAGCAACAGCGCGAGCACTCAAACGGCGTTTAAAAGAATTACGCATAACTTACGACAGAATGGCGACCGACGACTGGGCTGCATTTTTAAATGTCTTTTCAAATGAAGAATGGCATCTAGTTGGTAAGCAACACACAGTTGGCATTGAGGGTAATAACTGTCGTTTACGGCACAAAGTAAGGCGAGCGTTTAGAAAAACGTGTTGCTTTTCTAAAAGTATGTTTTATCACAAGAAAGTTTTTGATTTAGCTTTCTTTGATATTCACTTTGGCATTGTTTAGTTTTACAGCACACTTTTCAGGACACTACCTCTAAATTTAATCCACTATATTTTCAGGCAGCCTGAAAACGTGAGCAAATCTCAATCAACGCTTCCCCATACTTCCCAATTTTCTCATTGTCCAAACCATGCACATGATGCAGCGCGTCCATATTTTCAGGCAACTTATTCGCAATCGCGCGCAAAGTCGGCTTACTCAACACGCGAAATTCCGCCACATCTTCCGCTTGCGCCGTTGCCGCGCACCACGATTGCAATTCGCGCAACAACAAGCGTTTACGCGCCAAATCATCGTTCAGGCTGCCTGAAAACGGCGCACACGCGCGCAAAATTTCATCGCCAAACTTGCCAATTCGCACATCGCCCAAACCGTAAATCATTTGCAAATCAATCGGTTCACTCGGCAACAATCGCGCCAAATCCGCCAACGAATCATCAGAAATCACGCTGTGCAACGTGCTATTTTGCGCCGCCGCCGTTTCCGCTCGCCAAGCCGTCAGCGCGTTAAACGCCGCTTGTTGTGCTGGTGTGTCATCATTTGAATTTTCTGCTAAATCATTTTGCAGGCTGCTGCCAGTTTTGTCCAAATCTCCGATTTGGGAACAAAACGGTACGCCGTTATTCGGCGCAGAAACAGGATTTTCGCCCGACAAATGCTGTTCCACAATTTCCAAAATCTCATCGCCAAACTGCTTAATTTTTGCTTCGCCCAAACCATACACCTGCGCCAAATCCGCCAAATTTTCAGGCAGCCGCTCCACTACATCGCGCAAAGTCTTGTCGCCGCAAATCACATACGCAGGCACATCGTCCAATTTTGCCCTATCCAACCGCCACTTACGCAACGCTTGCCACAAACGCTCTTCGCGTTCCGTCCGCAACCAAGTGTCCGTTTTCGCCACTTTGGTCGCCGCTTTTTCGCGTTTGAGTGGGCGCAACATCACGGTTTCTTCGCCACGCAAAACAGGTTTGGCGGCTGGCGTTAAAATCAACGCCTGATAATTGTGCATATCATTGTTTAATAAGCCTAAACCGATACATTGTCGCACCACATTTCGCCAATCTTTATCGCTCAAATTCGCGCCAATGCCAAACGTGGACAATTTATCATGCCCCATTCGCACAATCCAATCCGTTGATTTTCCACGCAAAACTTCAATCACATAACCAGCCGCAAATTTCTGTCCCACTCGATACACGCAACTCAACAATTTTTGCACCAATTCCGTGCCGTCAAAACGCACAGGCGGATGCAGACAATTATCGCAATTCCCACACGGCTCGCTGCTTTCGCCAAAATGTCGCAACAAAAGCTGACGGCGACAAGCTGCCGTTTCGCACACGTCAAACATCGCGTTCAATTTTTGTAATTCAACTTGTTTTTGAAAATCAGATGCTTGGCTTTCCTGAATGCGTTCTTTCAGCAAAACCAGCGTATTCATGCCATAACACAGCCAACTCACGGCAGGCAGCCCATCACGCCCAGCGCGTCCGCTTTCTTGATAGAAATGTTCAATGCTCTGCGGCATATCTAAATGTGCGACAAAACGCACATCAGGTTTATCAATCCCCATACCAAACGCCACCGTTGCCACCACAATAATATTGTCTTCATGCGTGAAACGATGTTGATTTTGTTGGCGATTTTCCAAACTCATGCCAGCGTGATACGGCACGGCATTCAAACCGTTTTCGCACAAAAACGCGGCAACATCTTCCACATTTTTGCGGCTCAAACAGTAAACAATGCCGCTTTGTCCGTGCATTTGCCGCTTGATAAAGTCCAATAATTGCTTTTTACCATTGTTTTTTTCAATCACTTGGTAATAAATATTCGGGCGGTCAAAACTGGAAACGAACTCGGCAGCCTTTTCCAATTTCAAATAATGTTTCATATCGGCACGCGTTTCTGCGTCTGCTGTGGCGGTTAGGGCGATGCGCGGCACGTTGGGATAGCGGTCGGCGAGCAAGCCAAGTTGTTGATATTCGGGGCGGAAATCGTGTCCCCATTGGCTGACGCAATGCGCTTCGTCAATCGCAAACAGGCTCACGTTCGTGTTGTCCATAAATCGCAAAAATCGTTCCAAAACAAGGCGTTCAGGCGCAACGTACAATAATTTCAGGCTGCCTGAATGAATATCGTCTGCCAACTGGCGCACGATTTCGGGCGGTGTGCCGCTATGCACCGCCGCCGCGTGAACGCCTGCTGCGCGTAAATTCGCCACTTGGTCGTCCATCAGCGCGATGAGTGGGGAAACGACAATCGCCACGCCATCGCGAAGCAGCGCAGGGATTTGATAACACAGCGATTTTCCGCCGCCTGTGGGCATGAGTACGAGTGCGTTTTCGCCACGCGCTACGGTGTCCACGATTTCGCCTTGTCGTCCGCGAAAGTCGGGGTAGCCAAATGTGTTTTGTAGGATTTGTTGGGCGGTTGGTTTGGACATATCGCAGCCTGAAAATGGGAAAGTGAAAGGGTGTGATTTTATCATGTGGCAGCCTGAAAACTGTTTTTCAGGCTGCGTTTTGTGATGTTGTTTGCTACAATTATGGGCAATAAGTGTTGACTCAGTGTCAATCTGATAATTTTGCTAAGGGCGATGCTCTTGGTTGTGGCAAGCACAAAAACTTGATATTTATCTAGAGCTTAAGGGTCTAGCGGTGGCAGACACCAGAAAAACCAACAATTTTTAAAATAAAAAATGCAGCCTGAAAATATTTTCAGGCTGCATTTTGTTATCTACAACAATCAGTTTTTAGTTTTCACGGTACGCAGCACAAACACCACCGCACCAATCACAAAAGCAATCAAACCCAAAACTTCCGAAGCTGTGCCCCAGTTTTGCAAGTTCAATGCCAAAGGTGCGTCCGAGCCGCCTGAAGTAACAGAAGCAGCCACCACAAACGCCAACGCCACGCCAATCAAACTTTCGCCCACAATCAAACCTGCTGAGAACAAAGTGCCTTGGCGCACAGAAATTTGTTGCGCTGATTCTTCGTCCGCGCCAGCTTGTTTCGCTTTTTTGCTCACATGGCGAGAGATGAACCACGCGATAATCGCACCAATCACAATTGGCACGTTTACCACAGGCGGCAAATAAATACCCATACCCACCGCCAACGCTGGCAAAGCAAAACGTCCGTTAGTTGATTTTTTCAACAGCGCGTCAATCACAATCAAAGCCACACCCAAGCCGATACCGCCAAAGATGTAACCCCATTGCAAGTCGCCAGAGAAAATGCCTTTTGCGATGGTTGTCATCAAAGTGGCTTGTGGGGCGGACAGAGCTTGCGCTGCGTCCATGCCTTCGCGTGGCATTGCACCTGTGAACCCATAGGCTTGATACAACATTTGCAAAGTAGGGGCAATCACAATCGCACCCACCACGCAGCCAATCAACAACGCGATTTGTTGCATCGCAGGCGTTGCGTGAACCAACTGACCTGTTTTCAAATCTTGTAAGTTATCGTTGGCAATACACGCAATTGCTAACACGATAGATGCGGTGAAAATTGTCAGAGCCGTTAAAAATTGTTCGCCTTCAGGTGTACCAATTAAACCGCCAGCTTGACCAATCGCCATCAAAACCAGCGAAGTAATCACAACAGAAATAATCCCAATGCCTGAAATCGGGCTTGATGAAGAACCCACCAAACCAGCCATATAACCACAAGCTGCCGCCACCAAGAAACCGATGCCAGCCGCCAAGAGTGTGCAAGCCAGCACCAAAGCAACGGTTAAACCAGCAGAAATCGGAGTGCTTTGAACAAAATACCAAATGGTAGCTGCAATCACCGCCATGCAAGCCAAAGTGATGTAAATCATGCTTTTTGGTGACATATCGCGGTCGGTGCGGTGCGAAGCGTCCAAAGCGTTGGCGTTTTTCAACATGGCTAACGATTGGCGCATGCCTTCCACCATCGGTTTGATTAAGCTAATCAGCGTCCAAATTGCCGCGATACCGATTGTGCCAACGCCGATAAAACGCACTTTGGTTTTCCAAATTTGCATCGCGTAGGCAGCCATTTCCATATCAACAGGCTGCGGATTAGCGGCAGTTAAGTAAGGCACAGCCACAAACCATGTGAACGCAATCCCTGCCAAAATCGCCAAACCGCCCACGATACCGACTAAGTAACCTGCGCCCAGCAATGCCAGCGAGAAACCCATTGGCAACTGAAAAATGCCATTTCCTGCTTTAAACCACACGCTCGCGCTATCTGAAATCACGCGCAAACCGTTGGTTGCAAAGCTCACCACGCCAGACAAAATGCTGCCGATTAAGATTTCTTTCGCGCCCGTGTCGGCAGAGGTATCAGAGGTTTCATCGTGATTACCAGCTTTCAAAATTTCCGCAGCCGCCACACCTTCAGGATAAGGCAACTTGCTTTTCACCACCATCGCATGACGCAAAGGCACGGTGAAAATCACGCCCAAAATGCCGCCAGTCGCACAAATAAACAGAGTTTGCCAGAATGGAAAACCTTGCCAGTAGCCGAGCATCAGCAAACCTGGAATCACAAAAATAATGGCAGACAACGAACCCGCCGAAGAAGCCTGCGTTTGCACCATATTGTTTTCCAAGATATTGCTACCGGGGAAAAACTTCAAAACCGCCATAGAAATCACGGCGGCTGGAATGGAAGAGGCAAAAGTTAAACCGACTTTCAATCCTAAGTAGACGTTTGATGCCGTAAAAATGACCGTAATCAATGCGCCCAAAATCGTGCCGCGAAGGGTTAATTCGCGCATGTGAGCGTAAGGGTCTTTATTGTTATTAGAAGACATGAATGGCTCCCATATTGTTGAAAAACGGTATCATAGCAAAAATAAATTTAAGATTACAATCTTTAACAAAAAAATCCATTTCAGGCAGCCTGAAACCCCCGTTGCAGCCTGAAAATAACCGAAGAAACAAAATCCTTGCATATACTGACAGTTTTTAACGTGTTATTGCCTGAAATCAGTTAGAATGCGAGCAATTTTTTTATTTTGTGCATGATAACTAAAATGATGAACAACACACTTTACCGATTACTTGCCATGTTGTTACTGGTAAGCGGCACAGCTCATGCAGCACCGAAGCAAGCAGAGTCCAAAGCTGCTGTTAAAACAGCATCAAAAGACAAAGCAAAAGACACCAAAAAAGCCGAGCCTAAAAAAGCAGAAACCAAAAAATCTGCTTCAAAAGACAACGCTAAAACCAAAGAAAAACCAAAAGAACAAGCAAAATCCAAAAATACAACCAAACCCGTTGAAAAGAAAACCAGCAAACCTGTAGAAAAACCAAAACCTACTCCAAAACCAGAACCCAAAAAAGTTGTGCCCAAACCCGTGCAAAAAGCCGCGCCAAGAAACGATATTTTGGGGCAAATGATTACGCGGCAAGCGCAACGACAAGTAGCCACACCTAAACCCGCGCCTGCGCCAGCACCACAACCCAAAGTTGTTGCGCAGCCACTAGAGCCAGCACCGCGCCGCGAAGAACCCGTAGCCAGCAACAGTAGCGGCGACACAGACGAATTAATCCGCAGCGCAATGGGCTTTTTAGGCGTGGCATACCGCTTCGGCGGCGCATCGCCCACAGGTTTTGACTGTAGCGGTTTTATGCAATACGTGTTCCGCAAATCATTTGGCGTGAACTTACCGCGCACTTCTGCCGCTCAAGCAGGCATAGGCAGCCACGTTTCACGTAGCGAATTGCAAGCAGGCGATATGGTGTTTTTCCGCACACATGGTTCGCGCATTTCGCACGTTGGCATGTATGTGGGGGGGGGACGTTTTATCCATGCACCGCGCACAGGCAAACGCATTGAAATCACCAGTTTGTCTAACAAATACTGGAACAGCCGCTACGCCACCGCGCGCCGTGTGAAACGCAACAACGCGCAAAATTTTATTCGTAACTAAGTTCTCAAGAAGGATAAAAAATGCAGCCTGAAATGCCCAAATGGTTTAGCGATAATGGTGACCCTGTTTCTTGCACCGAAAAAATCAAAGTGATGACGCAAAACATGGACGAATTATTCCAAACCGCACAAGACGCGTTTGAAGACGCTTTATTGATGGGGTGCAGCGAAAGTCAGTTGCGCGAATATTTAGTGCAACTGATTAACGGCGTAGAAAATCCCTATAAATAAACTTAAGGCAGCCTGAAAACACTTTCAGGCTGCCTTTTAACGCATAATTGTAGCGTGTGCTCCGCGCACCAATATTCACGCAGCCTGAAAACCACAACGAGACCGCAAAAATGAAGAAAACCACTCGCCAAATTATTCTAGACACCGAAACCACAGGTTTCCACCACAGCGCACCCGAAAACCCAGACCGCATGATTGAATTTGCAGGGTTAGAAATGGTCAATCGCCAGTTCACCCAAAACGACTTGCACCTTTACATGCACCCAGAGCGCGACATTCCCGAAGAAGCGATTGCCGTGCATGGCATCACGCTAGATAAACTGGCAGGTAAACCCACATTTGCCCAAGTCGCCCAGCAAATTTTTGACTACATCAGCGGCGCAGAATTGATTATCCACAACGCCAAGTTTGACGTAGGATTTTTGAATGCCGAATTTGCCAAAGTAGGGCTGCCCAATGTAGAAACCGTTTGCCCCGTGATTACCGACACGCTGCAAATGGCGCGAGACCGTTACCCAGGACAAAAAAACAGCTTGGACGCATTGTGTACCCGCTTGGGCGTGGACAGAAGCCGCCGCGTATTGCACGGCGCACTGATTGACTGCGAATTGCTCGGCGGCGTGTACCTGAAAATGACGCAAGAGCAGTTCAGCTTAAACGACCAGTTTGAACAAGTTTCAAGCAGCGTGGCGACTGCAAACACGCGTCCGCGCCCTAAAAATTTGAAAGTGCAACGCGCCAGCGAAGCCGAATTAGCCGCGCATGAAGAATATTTGAATGCGCTAGACAAATCTTCTAATGGCGCGACTGTGTATCGTAGGAAAACAGAAGTTTCCGAAAATTAGTAGGTCGGATTCTCGAATCCGACATTCTCAAAATTTCACGCAGCCTGAAAAAACCACCATGTCAAACATCGCCCTAATCCCAGCCGCAGGCGTCGGCAGCCGCTTTGGCGCAAGCACCCCCAAACAGTACGCCACAATCAATCAACAACCCGTTTTGCAGCACACCATCAACCTGTTTGCCCAAAACCCACGCATTGCCCAAATCGCCATTATTGTTTCGCCACAAGACGAATGGTTCAACGCCAGCATCACGCAGCCTGAAAATGCCGCCGTGTATCGAGTAGGCGGCGACACACGCGCCCAAACCATTGCCAACGGCTTGCAAATCCTGCTCGCACAAAACCTCATCACCGAACAAGACACCATACTCGTCCACGATGCCGCGCGTTGCTGTTTACCGCAAAGCGCACTCAACCGCCTGTTAGATGCACTGGAAAACGACACACACGGACACGGCGCAATGCTCGCTATCCCCGTCGCCGACACGCTCAAACGCCAAACGCCCAACGAACCCCGAATCGCCGAAACCGTACCGCGCCAAGGCTTATGGCAAGCACAAACCCCACAAGCGTTTCAGGCTGCATTATTGCACCGCGCCTTATCCCAAGCCGATTTAAGCCAAATCACAGACGACGCATCTGCGATTGAATTGCTCGGATTGCAGCCATTGTTGGTAGAAGGCGACAGTCGTAACATCAAACTCACGCGCCCCGATGATGCCGCATTAGTGGCATGGTTTTTGCAGAACCAATCGTAGGTCGTGCAGACTTACCTGACAAACTTTAAAATCCAGAGAAACTGTCTGGTTGCCAGCACGACCTACAACCGCCCAAAGGCTACCCCAAACGTGCTAACATCACTCCCCTACACACATTCATAAAAAAACAACATCATGGACGACCGTTCCCTTTTTATTCTCCTCTTTACCTTTGTGCTGATGGGCGTAATCGTCTTCCCCACCATGCACAAACTGCGCCAACGCGAGCGCGAACTCGGTTATCCCAAAGAAAACGAAACCCTAGAAGATGTCCGCTTTCTCATCGCACTCAACGAAGAAATCTTAGCTCAAAGCTGTTTCCGCCGCGTAACAGGCGGCAGCCTGAAACAAGCCAAAGCCTATATAGAACACATCAAAAAAATACAGCAACAATGAAAATCATCGCCCTGTTTTTTCTTTTTCTATTAACTGCCTGTCAAACGCAGCCTGAAACCACATTCAGAAAGTCCAACCCATGAAAAAACTCATTCTTCCCATCATCATCTTAGCCGCGCTAGGGGGCGGAGGTTTTTACGCATACCAACGCAGCCACACGTCCACCTTGCCCGCCAACATCGCGCAATCCAACGGACGTTTGGAGCTAAACCGCTTTGACGTAGCCAGCCTATACGCAGGGCGCGTGAAATCCATGAATGTGGACGAAGGCAGCGAAGTGAAAGCAGGCGACGTGTTAGCCGAACTCTCTTCCGACACCACAACCAGTCGCGTAGAAGAAGCCCAAGCAGGCGAATTGGCTGCACGAGAAACCGTGCAACGCGCCCAAGCAGGTGTGAAGCAAGCACAAGCTGCCGTGAGACAAGCACAAGAAGCCGCCGCCCGTGCAGATGCACAAATTGCCGCGCAACTGCATCAACAAAAATTAGCGCAAATGGAATTGAACCACGCCAGTCAGTTGCAAAGCGAAGAGTTAGTATCGGACGCAGAAACGCAACGCCGCCGTTCGCAACGTGATGGCGCAACGGCTGGCGTGGCGGCGGCCCGTGCGGCAAAAGCAGAGGCGTTGGCGGCAGTAGGGCAAGCGCAAGCCGCGTTGTTGCAAGCGCAAGCGCAAGTTCAGGAAGCCAAAGCTGGCGTGTCGGCACGAGAAGCGCAAATGAAAGCGGCGGAATCGGTAAACAACGACATGAATATTGTCAGCCCGAAAAATGGGCGCGTGGAATACAAACTCGCGGAAGTGGGCAACGTGATTGGCGCAGGCAGCAAGGTTGTGAGCTTGCTTGACCCGTCTGATGTGAGCATGAATATTTTTCTGCCCAACGCGCAAGTGAGCAGCCTGAAAGTGGGCGATGAAGCGCGAATTGTGTTGGATGGCGTGGACGCGGTGTTCCCTGCCAAAATCAGTTTTATTGCGACTGAAGCGCAGTTCACACCCAAAAACGTGGAAACGGCGAATGAACGGGCAAAGTTGATGTTTAAAGTGAAATTGAAAGTGCCTGCAGAAACGGCTTTGCAATTCAATCGCTTGCTCAAAGGCGGCATGACGGGCAATGGTTTTGTGCGCATGAGTGCGGACGCGGAGTGGTCTGAGCAGTTGGCGGTTCGGTTGCCGCAGTAATTTTCAGGCTGCCTGAAATCGCAGCCTGAAAATCGCTGGGTGATAACCCAGATCTGACAAGTTTTAAAAATCGGTCAATTTTAATACTTGTTGTAGGGTGTATGCGGTACGCACGCACCAAACCAGCGAAACTTTAGTGACTTTTAAAATGGTGCGTGAACAAGTTCACACACTCTACAAAAGAACTTGTCGGGTCTGGGTTTATCACTCAGCCTACAGATTTGCCGTAGGTTGGGCTGGTAGTCCGACAAATCCGTTTGTGGAATATATCGGGCAAGCCTGCCCGACCTACGAATAAATCAAACGCAGCCTGAAAACCCCTTTCAGGCTGCGTTTATCAAAAACAAAAAAGAGATTCCCCATGACAAACAACGCCGTTTCCATACAATCCCTATCCCACCGCTACGGCAAAGTGTTAGCGTTGGACAACGTTTCCCTGACCATACCACGTGGCGTAACAGTAGGCTTGATTGGACCAGACGGTGTGGGTAAATCCACTCTACTTTCCCTTATCGCAGGCGTACGCATTATCCAAAACGGCAGCGTAAACATCTTATCAGGCAACATCGCCCACGCCAAAACGCGCCACGAACTCTCCCATCGCATTGCCTACATGCCGCAAGGTCTCGGAAAAAATCTCTATCCTACCTTATCCGTTTACGAAAACATAGACTTTCACGCCCGACTTTTCGGCTTAACCGCCGCCGAGCGCAAAAAACGCATTCAGCGATTATTAGACGCAACAGGTTTAGCCCCGTTTCCACAACGCGCCGCAGGCAAATTGTCAGGCGGCATGAAACAAAAACTCAGCCTGTGTTGCGCCCTTGTTCACAATCCCGATTTGCTGATTTTGGACGAACCCACCACAGGCGTGGATCCCTTGTCACGCCGCCAATTTTGGCAACTCGTTCACGATTTGCAGCAAGAGCAGCAAGGCATGACCGTCATCGTCGCCACCGCCTACATTGACGAAGCCGAACAATTTGAACACTTATTGGCAATGGACGCAGGCAAGCTGCTAGAAAACCGCCCTACCAAAGAAGTGTTGGCACATTACGGCACGGCAACTTTAGAAGAAGCCTACATCAAAATGCTGCCTGAAGACCGCCAAACCAACAGCCAATTTGAACTGACCCCGTTTGTGCCATTGCCAGACGCACCGCCAGCCATGAAAGCGCACGGTTTAACTAAACGTTTCGGCAATTTCACCGCCGTGGACCACGTCAGCTTTACCATTGCCAAAGGCGAAATTTTCGGGTTTCTCGGCTCAAACGGATGCGGCAAATCCACCACCATGAAAATGCTCACAGGCTTGCTCGATGCCACCGAAGGTTCAGCCGAATTATTGGGCTACCCGATTGAAGCCAACAGCATGCAAACGCGCATGAAAGTTGGTTATATGTCGCAAGCGTTTTCCCTGTATGAAGAGCTGACCGTGCGCCAGAATTTGCTGCTGCACGCCCAGTTATATCAAATGGACGGTATTAGCGGCACACAAGCCGTGCTGCGCGCACTGCATGATTTTGATTTAGACAAAGTGGCAGACACTGCGCCAGCATCTCTGCCGCTCGGTATTCGCCAGCGATTGCAGCTTGCCGCCGCTTGTTTGCACCATCCCGAAGTGCTGATTTTGGACGAACCCACTTCAGGTGTGGACCCTGCCGCGCGTGATATGTTTTGGCAAACGCTGCTGAAATTGTCGCGCAAAGACCGTATTACCATTTTCATATCCACCCACTTTATGAACGAAGTGGAACGCTGCGACCGCATTTCACTTATGCACCGTGGGCGCGTGTTGGCAGTGGGTACGCCAACCGAATTAGTCACCCAAAGCGGCGAAAGCAATATGGAAGAAGCGTTTATTCATTATTTAGAACAAGACGCGGCACAAACGCAGCCTGAAAACGCGCAAAACTCTGTTTCAGGCTGCCTGAAATATGCAGACGGCGATTGCGTGCAGTTGGGCGATGATGTGCTGGCTGGCGAACATTTGGGGCGCATTGTGGCGATTATGGAACAGAACGAATTTGCGCCACACCTAGTCGCCAAAGAATGGGCGCATTTGAAAACAGGCGTGTTAGTTGAATTTGAAAATTCGGGCTTGGTGCATTATCCCGATGAACAAGCGATTGTGAACGATTTGGTGTTTGTTTCACGCGTTTCAGGCAGCCTGAAAGAATCGCAGCCTGAAAAACACAGCCACACTTCGGATAGTTTTGTGTACTGGTTTGCCACCATGTTCACGTTTGCGCGGCGCGAAGCCAAAGAGTTGCTGCGCGACAAAATTCGCTTGTTTTTCGCGCTGTTCGGTCCGCTGATTATGCTGGCTTCGATTGGCTGGAGCGTGTCGTTTGATGTGAACCATTTGAAATTTGCGGTGTTTGACCGCGACCAAAGTGTGTTCAGTCGGCAACTGGTTGAGCAGTTTCGCGGTTCTAGTTATTTTGACGAGCAGCCTGAATTGCTCTCGGAAGCGGAAATCGACCACGCACTGAAAAGCAATTCGGCAGTGCTGGTATTGGATATTCCCGACCATTTTGGCAAGGACATCGCGCAAGGTAGGCAGCCTGAAATTGGCTTGTTGATTGACGGCACGTCGCCATTCAATGCAACGAATATTCAGGCGTATGCGGCGGCGTTGGTTTCGCGTTTTAATACGCAAACGCTGAAGCAGCGTGGGATTGAGTTGCCGCAATCGGCGGAAGTTGTGCCGCGTTATATGTATAACCAAGATTTCAAGAGTGTGAACGCGATTGTGCCGAATATGCTGATGCTGGTTCTGATGATGATTCCTGCAATTATGACGGCGTTGAGCGTGGTGCGTGAGCGTGAAATTGGCTCGATTGCGAATTTGTACGCGTCGCCTGCGAGTGTGTCGCAATATTTGCTGGGCAAGCAACTGCCGTATGTGCTGGCTGGTTTGTTTAACTTTTTGGTGCTGTCGGCGATGATTGTGTTTTGGTTTGGCGTGCCGCTGAAGGGTTCGTTTTGGGCGTTGTTGCTCGGTTCTACGTTGATTGTGGGGGCTTCTACAGGTTTGGGATTGATGGTGTCTTCGTTCACAAAATCGCAAACGGCAGCGTTTTTCATTGCGGCGATTGTGGCGATGGTTCCGACGGTGAATTTTTCGGGCTTGATGTATCCTGTTTCTACGATGACGGGCGGGGCTTATGCGATTGGGGTAAGTTTTCCTGCGTCTTGGTATCAGCGCATTAGCATTGGTGGGTTTACCAAAGGGCTGGGCTTGCGCGGCTTGCAACTGGAATTTGCGATGGTGGCTGGGTTTGCGCTGTTGTATTTAGTGCTGGCTTGTTTGATGTTGAAGAAACAGGAGAAATAGAGAAACGCAGCCTGAAAATGGGTTTTCAGGCTGCGTTTTTATTGTGTTGGAGCGTCGGCGGCTCGGTGACACAATGGCTTATAGTTAATGCACTTATCTTTTAATACTGCGTTGCCAACTCTCTTATGTACTAGATGTACACGGCGGACGTTGTCGCCTTGTATTAAAAAATAATTGCATCAACTGTATTTTCAAAAAATTGGCAAGAATGACGGCGAGCCACTGTCGCCCCATTGCTTGATTATTTCATGGCAGCGGTTAATACGCGCACGTTGTAGCGATACATATCCACATAAGTTTTGGCATTGCCGCCGTTGCTCAATGCGTCTGAATACAATGTTCCCCCCACTTTCGCGCCTGTTTCACGGGCGATTTGTTGCACCATGCGTCCGTCTTTGATGTTTTCTGTGAACACGGCTTTGATGCCTTGTTGCTTGATTTGGCGAATAATCGCGGCAACGGTTTTGGCAGATGGCTCAGATTCTGTGCTCACGCCTTGTGGAGCGATGAATGAAATGCCGTAGCGTTTGCCCATGTAGTTAAATGCGTCGTGCCCAGTCAGCACTTTGCGTTTTTCGCGTGGCACGCTGTTGAATTGTTGGCTGGCATAGTTTGCTAAGTCTTTCAGTTGGGCTGAATAGCTGGTGAAGCGTTTTTGGTAGTAATCTTTGTTGGCTGGGTCGGCTTTAATCAGGGCCGTTGCGACGTTGGCAGCATAGCGTTGCATGAGAACGGGGTCGTTCCAAACGTGTGGGTCAAATTCGCCGTGGTCGTGGTCATGCCCGTGTCCATCGTGGTGATGATGGTGGTGTTCTGCGCCTTCTTCGTTTTTCAGTGGGGTGATGCCTTTGGTGGCTTCGGCGTAGTTCACTTTGTTTTGTTGCACGGCGCGCATGATTTCGGCTTTTTCTAAACCTAAGCCGTTCACTAACACTAATTTTGCGCCTGCGATTTTTTTCATGTCTGCACTGGTGAGCTGATAGGCGTGTGCGTCTTGGTCTGCGCCAACTAGGTTGGTTACAGTAACGTGGTCGCCGCCAATTTGTTGGGCTACGTCGCCCAAGATGCTGAAGCTGCTGACTACGTTTAAGTTTTCTGCGTAAACGCTGCCTGAAAATAATACGGCAATGGCTAAAGCGGCTGGTTTGATAAAACGTGCGGTCATTCTATTTCTCCTGATTGATTAAGAAAGCGGTTATTTTACACTGGTTTTGTTATGGTATAACACGATTATTTATTGCAGCCTGAAAATGAGTTTTCAGGCTGCCAAAAGAAAAAGAGCGAACCTCCTCCATTCGCTCTTTGTTCCTCCCTTAATTACTGCTTCTGTTTCAATGCACCCACAGCAATGGTCGCCAAAATAAAGATAATCGCTGCGCCGTAATACAGTTGGTTTTTCTGCCAGCCATCGTCCAACAAGAAACCCACCAATACAGGCGACGCCATCGCGCCTACACGACCCACACCAATCGCCACGCTCACGCCTGTGCTGCGGAAATCTGTGTCATACAAAGTCGGGTTGATGGTGTATAGACCTGTGATACAGCCATTTGCCAACGCGCCCAACGCAATTGCCAGCACCAACGCCAAGCTCAATGTGATGGAAGTCGTTACCACAAACACGCAAACGGAAACGGCAGACAACACGGTAAACACCAACAACACACGACGCGCGTCCCAACGGCTCACCAAGAAACCGAACAACAACGAACCTGCTGCGCCGCCAATCGCAATCGCCATGCCCACGGTTTGGCTTTGCGTTTTTTGCATACCTGCTTCTTCCAGCAGTGCAGGTGTCCACGAGCTGATGAAGTAATACGATGAAGTTACGGCGATAAATGCTAACCAAATCAACAAAGTGGTACGGATATTGTCTTTTTCAAACAAACGCAAAAACGATACTTTTTGTTGTTTGGTCGCAGCCTGAACGGGGAAAGTCCAGTCGTCTGCAATACCGATTTTGGCGGCGATTTTGTCCAAACGCGCTTTGGCGTTTTCAGGCTGCTTGTTCAATAAAAATTCCACGCTTTCAGGCAGCAAAGTCAGCAGCGCAACAAACGCAAACATGGTTAAACCTGCACCCACCAAAAACACCGCACGCCAGCCGTATTGCGCTTGCAAAGACACGGCGGAAATGCCGCCCAATGTTGCGCCGATGCCGAAACCTGATGCGTAAATCGCAATCGCCAAACCGCGCCATTTTTTGTTAGCGTATTCGCTCACAATCACGTTGGTGCAAGGCAAAATGCCGCCCACGCCAATCCCTGTTATCACGCGAGAAAAGGCAATCGCTTCCACAGAGTGTGAAAAATACGTCATCAGCATGCCGATAGCGGATAACACGGTAGACAAAATCAACACGGGGCGACGACCCAATTTGTCCGCCAAAGGCCCAAGCGTGAACGAACCTGCCATCATGCCAACCGTGCCTGCGCTGATAAGTGAGCCGATTTGTGCGCCTGTTAAACCGAGTTCGGATTTGATGCTTTTTGCGGTGAACGCAATCGCCAAAACGTCAAAACCGTCCAGCATGTTCAACATCACTGCCAACGCAACGACAAGCCATTGGAATCCCGTCATCGGGCTATTGAATATTTTTTGTTTTAAGTCCATGATGTATTTTCCTGTATTGGTTTTCAGGCAGCCTGAAAATACTGGGTTTAAAGAAAGAGAGCGTGAACATTTCGTTCACGCCCAAAGTTTTTTCGGTTGAAAAAATCATTTGCTGAAACGAACTATAACTGCTGACTACATGAATTTCAAACGAGAAAAATGCGTGAATTGTATGAATTTTGTTCATGCAGAAGTTTTCAGGCTGCGATGATTATTGCTTTATTCGTAGGTCGGGCTGGTAGCCCGACAAATCCGTTCATATCGTGGAATATGTCGGGCAAGCCTGCCCGACCTACAACGGTTTTCAAGCTATTCAAAGTTAAAACGCAGCCTGAAAAACTAAATTCAGTTAAACTATATTCATCTTATTCAGAAAACTTTTTGACAGAAAATGATAAGTCTACTCATCATCACGCATGAAACCTTGGGCGCAGCATACGTTCAACTTGCCAACCATTTTTTCAGTGGACAAGACTTAAGCCACATCAGCATTTTGAACGTCAGCCACGCAGACGACCACGAAAGCATTATTCATCGCGCACAAGAATTGCTGCCTGAAATCGACCACGGCAACGGCGTGTTAATCCTCACCGACATTTTCGGCGCAACGCCTTGCAACGCCGCCATGAAAATGATTGTGCCGCAAAAATCCGCCATGATTAGCGGCTTGAACGCGCCTATGCTGATTAAAGCACTCAGTTATTCACGCCAAGAAACCGATTTAGCCAAGTTTACCGAAACCGTGAAACAGGCAGGTTTAAACGGCATTATGGCATTTACAGAATGAAACCTTTGCAAAATCCTCATCTTTGGCATTTTTCTTCACCGTGCGCTACTCGCAAGCTCAACGTACTTGATGTACGTCATCACTTGCTGTGTTACTACGGCTTTGAAAACTTCTCAAATCTGAGGTTTTGAAAAGGTTTCAGCACAATTTTCAGGCTGCATTTACCCCGTAGGGGGAGCCCCACACACCATTTGTCAAGCGAACCACATTTTTCAGGCTGCCTAACTATTCGGTGCGCACGGCACACCCTACATCGCAAAACGCAGCCTGAAATCCAAGGAAACCCCCATGCAAACCCAAACCGTCCAAATCATCAACAAACTCGGCTTACACGCTCGCGCGTCCAGCAAATTCACACAAACCGCCGCCCAATTCCAAAGCGAAATTTGGGTAACGCGCAACGGCAAGCGCGTAAATGGCAAAAGCATTATGGGCTTAATGATGTTAGCCGCCGCCAAAGGCACAGAAATTGAAATCGAAACCACAGGCGCAGACGAAATCGCCGCCCTAAACACCCTAGTCGCCCTAATTAACGACTACTTCGGCGAAGGGGAATAACACCATGATTGTGTTACACGGTTACGCCGCAGGCAAAGGCATCGCCATCGGACGCGCCCATTTGGTTGTGCGCGGCGTGTCCGAAGTGCCACAATACAGCCTGAAAAGCGAAGAAATCCCCAACGAAATTGCCCGATTTGAAGCCGCCGTCAAAACCACGCGCCGCCAATTAGAGCAACTTCGCAGCGCAATCCCCGAAAACGCCCCCACAGAATTGGGCGCGTTCATCTCGCTGCATTTAATGCTGCTCACAGACGTAACCCTGTCGCGCGAGCCAATCGACATTCTGCAAGACCAAGCCATTAACGCAGAATGGGCGTTGAAACTGCAAACCGAACGCCTATCGCAACAATTTGACGAAATTGACGATGAATACCTGCGCCAGCGTAAACAAGACATGCTGCAAGTGGTTGAACGGCTGCAAAAAAACCTGATTGGGCAAAGTACCGAAATCAACCTAGAAGCCACGCTGCTGGACGACACGATTTTGATTGCCCACGATTTGTCCCCAGCCGACACCGTGTACTTCAAAGACCAGCGCATTGAAGGTTTCGTAACCGATATGGGGGGACAAACCAGCCACACCGCCATTTTAGGACGCAGCCTGAATATTCCGTCCGTGATTGGTTTGGGCAACGCGCGGCGGCTGATTCGTGAGCATGAATGGGTGATTGTGGACGGCATGAGCGGCGTGTTGATTATCGATCCCGATGAACTCGTGTTGGCAGAATATCGCCGCCGTCAAAAAGAATTTCGTTCGCACCAACGCGCGTTGAACAAGCTGAAAAAAACAGCAGCAGAAACGCGCGATGGCGAACAAATTGAGCTGTTGGCAAATATTGAAAACGTGGACGACATCAAAGCTGTGCATAATTTTGGCGCGGACGGCGTGGGTTTGTTCCGCAGCGAATTTTTGTTTTTAAACCGCGATACGCTGCCTGAAGAAGACGAGCAATATTTGGTTTACAGTGAGCTGGTCAAAAAAATGAAAGGCAAATCGCTGACCATTCGTACCGTGGATTTGGGTGTGGATAAAAATCCGCGTTGGTTTGGCAATAATGGCACGCCTAACGCGGCGTTGAACCCAGCTTTAGGGCTAACGGGCATTCGCTTGTGCCACGCTGAACCTGTGATGTTCCGTACTCAAATGCGTGCGATTTTGCGTGCGGCGGCGCATGGCAAAGTGAAGATGATGTTCCCGATGATTGCGAGTTTGTCGGAACTGAAACAGAGTTTGGTTCACTTGGAAACGGCGCGGAAGCAGTTGGCAGAGCGCGGCGAAGCGTTTGGCGATGTGGAACTGGGTTGCATGATTGAAATTCCGTCTGCCGCGCTGACTGTGTCTAGCTTGTTGAAATTTGTGGATTTTGTGTCAATCGGCACAAATGATTTGATTCAGTACACGCTGGGCGTGGACAGGAATGATGATAGCGTGAGTTATTTGTATCAGCCTGCGCACCCTGCGATTGTGAAGTTGCTCGCGCATATTATCCGCAGCGCAAACCGTATGGGGAAGCATGTGGCGGTTTGCGGCGAAATGGCTGGCGATACGCGATTTACGCGCTTGCTGTTGGGGTTGGGGTTGCGTTCGTTTTCTATGAATACGGCGAATTTGCTGGCGATTAAAGATGTAGTGTTGCGCAGCCATGCGGAACGGTTGGAAAGTGATATGGGCAAGATTTTGCGTAATGAAGACCCTGATAAGTCGGATGTTTTGTTGAAAAAGCTGAATGAAATGGAAAATGCAGCCTGAAAACTAAATTGTAGGTCGGATTCTCGAATCCGACATTCAGCAAAACTAAGCAATTGTTGGATACAAGTATCCAATCTACATCGTTTCACACAATCATTTAAAAAACTTTCAGGCTGAAAAACCCAATTGCAGCCTGAAAAAATAACCAGATATATAAGGATAAAAAAATGGCAATCAGAGTAGGACAAGGCTACGACGTACACCGTCTAGTTGATAACCGCCCATTGATTTTAGGCGGCGTAACCATCCCCTTTCCACAAGGTCTGCAAGGGCATTCAGACGCAGACGCGTTGTTACACGCCATCACAGACGCATTGCTTGGCGCGGCAGCCTTGGGCGACATCGGCAAACTGTTCCCCGACACCGCCGCCGAAAACAAAGATGCAAACAGCCGCGAACTACTGCGCGTTGCCTATGCCGCTGTGTTGCAATCAGGTTGGCGCGTGGTAAACGTGGACAGCACCGTCATCGCCCAACAACCCAAACTGCGCGACCACATCGACACCATGCGTCACAACATCGCCGATGATTTGTGTTTGCCAATTGATTGCGTAAACGTGAAAGGCAAAACCAACGAGAAACTGGGTTATTTAGGGCGAATGGAAGCGATTGAAGCACAAGCGGTAGTGTTATTAGAAAGCATTTGAGTTAGAATGACAGCTTCAGGCAGCCTGAAAAAAGCAGCCTGAAACCTCAAACTTTCTAACAAAGGAAAATCATCATGACGCAAGACGAACTCAAAAAATTAGCCGCAGAAAAAGCAGTAGAATTTGTGCCAGAAAACGAATACATCGGCATCGGCACAGGCAGCACCGTAAACTTCTTTATTGAAGCCTTGGGCAAAAGCGGCAAAAAAATCAAAGGCGGTGTTACCACTTCCAAAAAAAGCTCAGAATTGATGGCGCAATACGGCATTCCAGAAGTTCAGCCAAACGAAGTGCAACGTCTTGCGGTTTACATTGATGGCGCAGACGAAATCAACCACAGTTTGCAAATGATTAAAGGTGGTGGCGGCGCGCATTTGCCAGAAAAAATCGTGGCCATGTTGTCAGACAAATTCGTTTGTATTGCAGACGAAAGCAAATACGTTTCACGTTTGGGCAAATTCCCATTGCCTTTGGAAGTGATTCCGATGGCGCGTTCAATGGTTTCGCGCGAAATCATGAAAATGGGTGGGCAGCCTGAATTGCGTATCGGCTACAAAAGTTTGCACGGCAACGACATTGTGGACGTACACGGCTTGGATTTGAGTCAACCGCTGACAATGGAACGTAAATTAAACGAGCTGACAGGCTTGGTAGAAAACGGTATTTTCGCCGAACGCCCAGCAGATTTGCTGATTTTGGCAAAAGAAAGCGGTATTGAAATCATCACACCGCACGCTTAAAAACACTTTCAGGCTGCCTTAATATAGGCAGCCTGAAATATTTGCAAAAGCATTATTTGGCAGGGGCTAGGTTTATCTCATAGGTATTTACACAAGTTTTGCAATGGAGCATCGGCGGCTCGCCGACACATTTTAGCGTACAGAAATTGTTTATTTACAAGCTAAATCAGTAAAAAATAATACCAATTTTCCAGAATTTAACTATTTTTGTCGGTGAGCCGCAGCCGCTCCATATTTATGTAGATACCTATGGAGTTCAGACCTGACAAGTCCTAAAATTTGGTAATTTTTAATACTTTAAATAACTTCATTTGTAGGGTGTGTGCAGTATGCACGCACCAAATCTTGAAAGTGGTGAGTGAACAAGTTCACACACCCTACATAGAGAAGTTGTCAGGTCTGCCTATGGGGTTTATCCCAGTCCTTTTGCAGGTTTTAGGAAATTAAAAATTTCAACCTGAAAACATATATTAAGGATAAAAATGTTTAAAAAAATCTTACTAAGCAGCCTGATTGCATTCGCAGCAACCGCGCAAGCCTACACCGCCAAAGTCATCAGCGTACACGATGGCGACACCATCCGCGTGATAGACAACCACGGGCAAAAGCAACGCATTCGCCTAGCCAATATTGACGCACCAGAAACCAATCCAGCCCAAGCGCATGGCATTGCCAGCCGAGACGCATTGCGCGAACTCATCAATCAACAAACCGTAGAAATCAACGTGGTTGATGTGGACAAATACGGACGACAAGTTGCCCAAATCATACACAAAGAGCAAGACATCAATCTGCTGCAAATCCAAAACGGCAACGCATGGCACTACCAAAGTTTTGCCAAAAAGAACCAAACCAGCCACGAATACGAGCAATATTCCACTGCGGAAAACATCGCCAAGCAAGATAAAATTGGATTATGGGCAGGCAAAAATCCGCTTGCACCATGGAAATTCCGTCATCAAAACCGCCGAGAATTGTCAGAATTTTAAAAATAATTGTCAAATGCAGCCTGAAAAGTGCAACAAAAAAACAACATATTTTTTTTGAATAAAAAAAACAACAAAGTAGTGTAAATTGAAAAATTTATATTAAATAACAAGTTAGCCCTATTGTGAAATAAAATTAAGGCGAGCGCAAAATTTTTTTACAACCGCAAAGTGTGAATATATTTGTTTTTTGGCTGTAATACAGATATATTAACGACTGCAAAAACTGCAAGACCTAATAAAAACACGTTAGGTTTACCAGAATTAGGGTGGTTACTTGGAGGATGCATATACTCTAAACCGCACTCAACCACCTTAAATTTTTTAATCTTGTAAAGTAAACATAAGGAATACAGAAATGAAAAAAACTCTGATTGCTTTGGCTTTGGCTGCATTGCCAGTTGCTTCTATGGCTGACGTAGTTTTGTACGGTAAAATCCAAGGTGGTGTAGAAACTTCATTTGCTCACAAAGAAAATGGCAAAAAAGTTGATGGTACTACTACTCAAATCGTAGACTACGGTTCACGTATTGGTTTCAAAGGCCACGAACAATTGAACGACAACTTGAAAGCTATCTGGCAAGTTGAACAAAACGTAACTATCGGTGGTAACTCTTCAAAAGCAGGTAAAACTGGTTACGGTTTCGCTACTCGTGATTCATTCATCGGTTTGGAAGGTGCTTTCGGTACTGTGAAAGCTGGTTACTTGTCTACTCCAGTTAAAGATGTAAACGGCAACTTGGACCAATGGAGCTACGACTCTGGAGTTGCTGGTTTGGGTCACTTCACTCGTGGTAACGATGCAGTACGTCGTGCAACTGCAGTTTCTTACACAACTCCAGATGTTGGTGGTTTCAAAGCAACTGCTTACGTTTCTCCATCTGACAACAATCACTATAAAGGGCCCCATGGCAACTACGATAACGCATTGTACGGTTTAGGAGCAAGCTACAACAACTCTGGCTTCTTTGCTGACGTTGCTGGCGTTTACGTGAAAAATGGTAAAAACAACCTCCCACCTTCTAAATCTACAAAAGCTTACCAAGCATTGGCACAAGCTGGTTACGCAAACGACCAATTTTCAGTTGGTGCAGCTTACCAACGTGCACAAAACGTTGATGAAAAGTACGACGTAGTAAACGAAGCAGCATTGTCTGGTTCTTACAATGTTGATAGCGCATTGAAATTGAAAGCAACTGCAGCTTACGGCTGGGGCATCAATGACACTGGCAACGGCAATAAAAAATCATGGGGTAACGGCAAATACTACCAAGGTATCGTAGGTGCTGAATACGCATTGTCTAAACGCACTGTTGCTAATGCACAAGTTGGTTACCTCCAAAAAGGCAAAAACAAAACTAAAGACAGCGCACCTGGCTCTGGCGCAGATGCAACTGTAGGCGTTGGTTTAGTTCACAAATTCTAATCTAAACTTGTTTAGTTAGAAAAAAATCGCATAAAGCGAAAAACCCTGCAATAGAAATATTGCAGGGTTTTGTTATTTATATTTGAAAAGTGCCCAAACACATGAATTTATATTACAATCCTTTTTTCTTTCAGGCTGTAAATCAAAAAAACAGCCTGAAATTTTCTTTTATAGATAAGAAAGGTTAGTTATGTATAACGACAAACTTTCATGTTTTGCTCAAGATAATGCCTTAGATAGCGTCCATTGCCTTGTTAATGCGGTTAATGGGCCATTATGGGATTGGTTGGTGGTTATTTTATTAGGGGTAGGGCTTTTCTTCACCGTTACTACAGGTTTCGTGCAACTTCGCTTATTCCGCCAAAGTATCCGAGAAATCCGAGGCAGCCGCCAAAACCCAAACGACCCACATGGGATTACAGCATTCCAAGCGTTTGTAACAGGCTTAGCTAGCCGAGTAGGCACAGGTAATATCGCAGGCGTAGCGTTAGCGATTGCCATTGGTGGCCCAGGTGCTGTGTTATGGATGTGGGTAACTGCCATGATTGGCATGAGTTCCGCATTCGCAGAATCCACGTTGGCACAATTATTTAAAGTGCGCGATAAAAAAACAGGCTTGTTCCGTGGTGGTCCAGCTTACTATATTGCACACGGCTTAAATCAACATTGGCTATCCGTATTATTTTCCTTGAGCTTAATTGTCTGCTTCGGTTTCGTGTATAACGCCATTCAAGCAAACACCATTGTTCAAGCCGTGCAATCCGCCGCCAATATGACCCCTGCAGATGGCGTAACCGAAGAAGTTTGGGATAACTACAAATACGGCATTGGCGCGGGTTTGGTTATTTTAACCGCCCCTATTATTTTTGGTGGCGTGAAACGCGTTTCAAAAGTAGCAGAACGCGTTGTGCCATTGATGGCGATTGTGTACTTACTGGCTGCTTTTTATGTGATGATTACCAATATTGGCGAAATCCCGCGCGTGATTAGCTTAATTATCAACGACGCATTTAGCTCAAAAGCTGTGCAAGGCGGTTTCTTTGGCGGCATTTTCTCGCAAGCCATGTTATACGGCATTAAACGCGGCTTGTATTCCAACGAAGCAGGTCAAGGTTCAGCACCTAACGCAGCCGCAGCCGCAGACGTGAAGCATCCAGCTTCACAAGGCTTAATCCAAATGCTCGGCGTGTTTATTGACACAATGGTGGTGTGTTCTTGCACCGCATTCATCATTTTGTTGTCGGACTTGCCAACCCAAGGCGATTTAAGCGGCATTCAATTAACACAAGCCGCATTGGAAACCCATATCGGTTCTTGGGCGCAACAATTCTTAGCAGTGGTGTTGTTTATGTTCGCGTTCACAACCATTATCGGCAACTACGCTTATGCCGAAACTAACATTCAATATTTGCACAGTAACCGCTTTGTATTATCGATTTTCCGAATGGCAGTGTTAGCGTTTGTGTACTTCGGCGCAGTAGCCAAAGTGCCAGTGGTGTGGGACATGGGCGATTTAACCATGGGCGTGATGGCATTTATTAACCTGATTGTGATTTTGCTATTGCATAAACACGTATTGCTGGTATTAAAAGACTACGGCGTGAAGCTCCGCATGGGTAAAGAAGAACCAGAGTTCAAACTTAGCGAACACCCTGTATTAAAACGCAAAATCAAATCTGATATTTGGTAAAACAAAAGAGCGAATGAAAAATTCGCTCTTTTTTGCAGCCTGAAATTGGCTTCTGATTTGCTATAATCACTATTTTCAGGCTATTTGAAATTTATTCTATTGAAAGGGATATGATGATTAACCAATTTGAAATCAACAATTACGTAAAAAAACAGTTAGATGAATATCTTTCTGCCAAATCTTTAACTTTAAAAGCCGCCATGGACGATGAAGCCAGTAACAAAGAAGTTGCAGCAATTTTGCACGGCGGTTTCCCAAAAATGGTGCAAAAAATTTATTCGCTGGCAAAATTTGAAGTATTTTTCTGGGAAAAACGCGATTTGTTGCACGAGCATTTAAGACAACGTTTTGAAGCATTGGAAAAAGCCGCAGCAAAAAAAGCCAAAAAATAAGGTTTTTCCGCACAATTATCGCAGCCTGAAAAAGGTTTTATTCTTTTTCAGGCTGCATTTATTTTTTACACGCACACAATCTATCCAATTGATTTAAATCAAAACTTTTGCAATCTACAAGCCTATAATTCTTTAGTGGTAGTTCTCTGTTGGATAATGTTTCAGGCTGCAAAAGTCAGTTTTCATTATTTCATTCAATTGCGCGGCTTGAAATCCCCGTTTTTTTGATTATTTTAAGGAGCGTCATCATGGATAAAGCCAAAAAAGCGTTTCATTTTCCGTCTGCTTTCACTATTCTCTTTTTCATCTTAATCATTGCTGTTGGACTGACTTGGCTTGTGCCATCGGGCGCGTATTCCAAACTAACCTACAATAAAATCAGCAACGAATTTATCGTCAAAACACATGGCGAAGCAGACAAAACCTATCCCGCCACGCAAGAAGTATTGAGCAAATTCAACATCAAAATTGACCTGAAAAATTTTGTGGAAGGCACTATCCGTAAACCGATTGCCATTCCAGACACTTATCGGCGCGTCCCGCAAAATCCGAAAGGGTTGAGTGATATTACACAAAGCATGATTAAAGGCACGATTGAAGGCGCAGATGTGATGGTGTTTATTTTCACGCTCGGTGGCATGATTGGTGTGATTAACAAAACAGGTTCGTTCAATTCAGGCTTGTCTGCGCTGGCAAAACGCACCAAAGGACACGAGTTTTTTGTGGTATTTTGCGTGGCGGTGTTAATGGCGATTGGTGGCACTACTTGCGGCATTGAAGAAGAAGCGGTGGCGTTTTACCCCATTTTAGTGCCGATTTTTTTAGCGTTGGGTTATGACTCAATCGTCTGCGTGGGTGCGATTTTCCTTGCGTCATCAATGGGGACGGGATTTTCTACAATCAATCCGTTTTCTGTTGTGATTGCATCCAATGCGGCTGGCGTGGTGTTCACGCAAGGGATTATGTTCCGCGCGATTGGTTTATTTTTGGGTACGGCTTCCGTGATTACGTATCTGTATTGGTACTGCAAAAAAATCAAAGAAAACCCTGAATTTTCTTATACTTACGATGAACGCGAAGAGTTTCGAAATGCCTATGTGCAAAATTTGGACGTTCACGCTGCGCCTGAATTTACGTGGCGGCGCAAACTGATTTTGATTTTGTTCAGTGTGTCATTTTTCATTATGGTGTACGGCGTGATGGCGTTGGGCTGGTGGTTTCCACAAATGGCAGCTTCGTTTTTAACTGTCGCGTTGCTGATTATGTTTATTTCGGGTTTGGGCGAGCAAGATATTGTGAACTCGTTTACGCATGGCGCGTCTGAACTGGTGGGCGTTTCGCTGATTATTGGCTTGGCGCGTGGGGTCAATTTGGTGCTGGAAGAAGGTTTGATTTCGGACACGATTTTGAATTCGGCTTCGCATTTTGTGGAAGGAATGCCGCCGAGCTTGTTTGTGATTGGACAACTGGTGGTGTTCTTCTTCCTTGGTTTGGTTGTGCCATCTTCATCAGGTTTGGCGGTGTTGGCAATGCCGATTATGGCTCCGTTGGCGGACACGGTTGGCATTCCGCGCGAAATTGTGGTTTCAGCTTACAACTGGGGGCAGTATGCGATGCTGTTCTTAGCCCCAACGGGTTTGGTGTTGGTAACGCTGCAAATGCTGCATATTTCGTTTAACAAGTGGATAAAATTTGTGCTGCCGATGATTGGGGCGATGTTGGTGATTGGGACAACTTTGTTGTTGGTGCAAGTGGCGTTGATTTAAATGGATAAAATGCAGCCTGAAAAGTTTTCAGGCTGCGTTTGCAGTTTAGTTTTCAAATCGTTTGAAAACCAAAGTCCCGTTTGTGCCACCAAAACCAAAGGAATTGGAAACCACAGCACGAATATCCATTTTGCGAGCAGTGTTCGCGCAATAATCTAAATCGCAACCTGCTTCAAAATCTTGATTCACCAAGTTAATGGTTGGTGGCGCGATTTGGTCGCGGATTGCCAACACGCTGTAAACGGCTTCTACGCCGCCAGCACCGCCGAGCAAATGCCCTGTCATGGATTTGGTTGAACTCACAACCACTTTTTTCGCGTGTTCACCCAAAACAGCTTTGGTTGCGTTGGTTTCATTCGCGTCGCCCAAAGGGGTAGAAGTACCGTGTGCGTTGATGTAATCAATGTTTTCAGGCTGCATTTGTGCGTCTTGAATCCCGCGAGACAATGCCAGTGCAGGGCCTTCTGCATCTGGCGCGGTGATGTGATACGCGTCTGAACTTGCGCCAAAACCAACGATTTCAGCGTAAATTTTCGCACCGCGTTTTTTCGCGTGTTCCAATTCTTCCAACACCAAAACGCCTGCGCCTTCGCCCATAATAAAACCGTCACGCTCTTTATCCCATGGACGAGAAGCGGCTTCTGGGTCATCGTTGCGTGTAGAAAGGGCTTTCATCGCAGCAAAACCGCCAATGCCTAATTTACAAATGGCACTTTCTGCGCCACCTGCAATCATCACATCGACTTCGCCATATTGGATTTTGCGCATGGAATCGCCAATCGCGTGCGTGCCTGAGGCGCAAGCAGAAACGATGCCGTAGTTGTGTCCGCGATAGCCTTTCAAAATGGTGATGTGTCCTGAAATCAGGTTAATCAGGCTGCCTGGAATGAAAAATGGGTTGATTTTGCGCACGCCGCCTTCATGCACGGCGTTAGCAGTGGCTTCAATCAATGGCAAGCCGCCGATGCCTGAACCGATATTCACGCCCACGCGGTCTTTGTTCAAATCTTCAAATTCGTCCAATTTTGCGTCTGCAATCGCTTGCAATGCACCTGCTACACCGTAATGGATAAACGTGTCCATGCGGCGCGCTTCTTTAGCGGGAATGTATTGGGTAATATCAAAATCTTTCACTTCGCCCGCAATTTGGCAAGCGACATCTGATGCGTCAAAACGGGCAATTTTGCTAATGCCGCTTTTGCCTGCCAACAGATTTTGCCACGCGCTTTCTACGTCGTTGCCCACTGGGGAAATTTGCCCCAAACCTGTGATGACTACTCGTCTTTTGTTCATGATAATCTCTTAAAGTTTATAGGCTGCCTGAAAAAACAGCCTCTGATTTTCAGCGTGAGCCGTAAATCAGAGGCTGTTTCCGCCGCAAGCAAATTATGCTTGTTTAGCGTTTACATAATCAATCGCTGCTTGAACGGTAGTAATTTTTTCAGCGTCTTCGTCTGGAATTTCGCAACTAAATGCTTCTTCCAAAGCCATAACCAATTCAACTGTGTCCAAAGAGTCTGCGCCCAAATCATCTTGGAAAGATGATTCGTTTTTCACTTCCTCAATCGAAACACCTAATTGTTCGGCAACGATGCTTTTTACTTGTTGTTCAATAGACATATTTTTAATCCTTAAAAAGAAAGCCTTTCGGCAAATAAATAAAAAAGAACTGATGATTTATTCAGTTATAGAGTGTTATCTCTAAAATTTAATGATAGATTGTAAACGGTTTTTCATTGCTTTGGCTACTGGCTACAAAGAAAAATCATGCAAATTATTCTTGCGGCACATAACCTTGAACTTTATCAGTCGCGCCGTCACCAAAGAAATAGTTTTCCATTTGTTGCGCCAAATAAGCACGCGCTTGTGGGTCTGCAAGGCTTAGGCGGTTTTCGTTAATCAGCATGGTTTGGTGGCGTGTCCATGAATTCCACGCTTCTTGTGATACGTTTTCAAAAATGCGTTTACCCAATTCATTTGGCAACGGTGGGAATTTCATGCCTTCTGCTTCTTTACCCAGTTTTACACATTGCACCATACGAGTCATGATGATTTCCTTTGATAACAAAAAATAAAAACGCGCATATCTTATCAAAGTTTACGCAGCCTGAAAATGTATGCGATACATTTTGCAGCTTGACTTTTTTGCTATAATCTTTTGATTACTTGTTTACTCAACGAAAGCACAGCCATGTTACAAATTTATAACACCCTAACGCGCCAAAAAGAAAAATTTGAACCGCTAGACCCGAAAAACGTCCGAATGTACGTTTGCGGCATGACGGTTTATGACTACTGCCACTTGGGACACGCGCGTGTGTTGGTGGTGTTTGACATGATTGCGCGTTGGTTACGCCAACACGGTTATCCGCTCACTTACGTCCGCAATATTACCGATATTGACGACAAAATCATCAAACGCGCCAATGAACGCGGCATCACGATTCAGGAATTGACCGAAGAATTTATCACGGCGATGAATGAAGACAGCGACAAATTAGGCGTGTTGCGCCCCGATGTTGAGCCGAAAGCAACCGAGCATATTCCGCAAATGATTCAAATGATTGAAGATTTAATTGCCAATGGCAAAGCCTATCCAGCCGCTAACGGCGATGTGTATTACGCGGTGCGCGAGTTTGCGGCATACGGTCAATTATCGGGCAAATCATTGGACGATTTACGCGCAGGCGAGCGTGTGGACGTAGACACAAACAAGCGCGACCCGTTGGATTTTGTATTATGGAAAGCAGCGAAACCTGAAGAACCGCATTGGAACAGCCCGTGGGGGAAAGGTCGCCCAGGTTGGCACATTGAATGTTCAGCAATGGGCGGCGAATTGTTTGGGCAGACGTTTGATATTCACGGCGGCGGCGCGGATTTGCAATTCCCACATCACGAAAATGAAATCGCGCAAAGCTGCGGCGCACACAATTCAAGCTGCAATCACAATCATGGCGACAAAATCATTCAAAGCCATGTTAAATATTGGTTGCATAACGGTTTTATTCGCGTGGACAATGAAAAAATGTCTAAATCGTTGGGCAATTTTTTCACAATCCGCGATGTGTTGAAAAAATATCAACCTGAAGTAGTGCGTTTTTTCATTTTACGCGCCCACTATCGCAGTCCATTGAATTATTCTGACGCGCATTTGGACGATGCGAAAAATTCGTTGGCGCGTTTGTACAATACTTTGAATAATGTTGCGCCTGCTGCGTTTGAATTGACAGAAAATGCCAATGAATACACGCGCAAATTTTTCGCGGCGATGAATGATGATTTCGGTACGGCGGAAGCGATGTCTGTTCTGTTTGAATTGGCAAACGAAGCGAATAAGCACAACAGCGCGGAATTTTCAGGCTGCCTGAAAGCGTTAGGCGGTGTGTTGGGCTTGTTGCAGGAAGAGCCGCAAGCGTTTTTGCAAGGTGGTGCGAGCGATGATGGTTTGTCGGCTGATGAAATTAACGAGTTGATTGCACAACGTAAAACGGCGCGTGAAACGAAAAATTGGACGGAATCTGACCGCATTCGTGATGTGTTGGCGGCGCATAAAATTATTGTGAAAGACGGCGCGGACAGCACGACTTGGACGCGCGGTTAATCCGTTTTAGAATATAAAAAGCGAGTTAAAGGACAAAATGGTCGGTTAAAATCGCTGAAAGCCTTATGCTTAAAGGCTTTCAGATAGGTCAAATGCTTTGAACACAAAAAATGCCCTTTTTGCCACTCAAATTCCGTTCAAAAATACGGAACGCGTAACCACAAACAACGCTATTTTTGCACCCAATGTAAGAAGCGTTTTAACGGTGGAATACGCTTAAATAACGATGAACTTTGGCAACAATATCACGATGAACATCGCACCATTGAGCAACTGGCTCAACAGTACCCATGCAGCACCAAAACCATTCAACGCCACTTAAAATGAGCAACGAAACAAAATCACTTTTCGCACCCGAAAAAGGTTAATGTGATTTTGGATACGACTTATTTTGGGCATACTTTTGGTGCGTTGGTTTTAATGGATAGTGTGAGTAAACAAGTTTTATCCGTTGATATTGTCGCTTATGAAACCAATCAACTTTATTATCAAGCAGTAAAAAAGTTAAAAGATAATAACATGATTATTCAAAGCATTATTTGCGATGGGCGTAAGGGATTGCCGCAATTATTTGCAGATATTCCTGTGCAACTGTGCCAGTTTCATCAAGTTCAAACGGTTATTCGATACCTGATCCATAAACCTAAATCGCTCTCTGCTGAGCAACTCAGGGCATTAACCTTAACGCTTATCAAAAGCAGTTTTAGCAGCTTTCAGGCTGCATTGAATAGCTGGTATAGGCAACATAAACAATATGTCAATGAACGTACCATTAACGCTGAAACAGGTAAAACACACTACACCCACAAACGATTAAGAAGTGTTTATTTAAGCCTAAAACGCAACTTGCCCTTGCTGTTCACATTTGAGCAATATACTGAGTTATCCATTCCCAATACAACGAATTTATTGGAAAGTCGTTTTGCTGGTTTAAAAAGTGCTTTGAACCACCATCTTGGCTTAAATTTAGAGAATAAAACTATGTTTATTAAAGATTATTTTTCTAATTAGGCAGGTTAGGTGTGGTAAAAACCAACCATTTTGTCTTTTAAGTGGTTGGTCTCTCTAAAAAACCAACCATTTTGTCCTTTAATCCGAAATCAATGAAATAGAAACCCCACATTCGTAGGTCGGATACTTGTATCCGACATTTCTCAATTTCGCGCAAAATTGAATATTGGCAAATTGTCGGATTCAAGAATCCGACCTACGAGGTTAGAACCTGTATTCACAAAAATGATAAAATATCTTTATGACTAGAAAATCCTACCCAACAGACTTAACAGATGCCCAATGGCAAGCGATTGAGCCACATTTTAACCAGCTACGCCACTACAAATGGGATAAACGTCAATTAGTGAATGCCGTTTTGTACATCACCAAAACAGGTTGCCAATGGCGTATGCTGCCCAATGATTTTCCACCTTATTCAACCGTATGGAGTTTCTATCGCAGAGCCAATCAATCAGGCTTATGGGATAGAATTCTTTTGGCATTGGTTCAAAAAAACGTTTAATCCATCAAAAACAAGCAATGCCAACTTATGCCATTCTTGATTCACAAAGTGTCAAAACAGCTTCTAGCGCACATGATAAAGGTTTTGATGGAGGTAAAAAAATCAAAGGTCGTAAGCGACATATAGCTGTTGATACGTTGGGTAATCTATTGTCTGTTGTGGTTCATGCAGCCAATATTCATGACACAAAAGCAGGTATTTTTGTAGCAAAAAAAGCGTTTGAGACCTATCCGAGTTTAAAAGGTTTCTGTGCGGACGCAGGTTATCGGAATACATTTGAGCGTGAAGTATCAGAGCAATTGGGTTTAACTGTTGAGATTTCAAAGAGAATTCAAGATATTTCTTGGCATATTCTGCCCAAACGTTGGATTGTAGAACGAACGTTTGCATGGTTAGGTTGGTCTCGACGTTTAGCAAAAGATTTTGAGCAGACGAATTTATCTGCTGAAAATTTTGTTAAACTAGGGTATATTTCACAAATATTAAAATTTATCAAATAGTTGTTTGTGAATACAGGTTCTTAGGCATTTTTATTTCATTCAACGATATTTGCAGCCTGAAAACTCACTTTCAGGCTGCATTTTGCTATTCCACAACCACCCCACGTTCCCCCAGCAAATCCGTCAGATTTTTCAAAAAATCCTCCGTCAGCAACACACGCCAACTTGCCGCAGGCATCAACTCACCATACGCCAATCTGTTTTCATAACAAAAACGCGGCGTAACCCGATTGCCCACTTCATCGCCCAGTTGCCCACGCAGCAAATTTGCCAACACCGCCACATCAGTTTCAGGCTGCAAAAACAATTTCAGGCTGCTTGCATATTGCGTACGCGCTTGATTGAGCGTGTAAATATTGTTCACATTCACACGCACACCGCCTTCGGGATTGAAACTGTCTTCACGCACACGGCATTCGCAAATCAGCACTTGGTCGGCTTTCAGCACTTCTTTATCTCGCTTCTCTGCCGCCAAGCGTTCCAGCAATTCGCCGCGCACCAACACTTCCTGCTTGCCCTTGCCGTCTTCCAGCATAATCGCCAGCATCTTGCCGTTCTTCGTCATAATCGAGCGCACCGAAGTGGCAAAACCCGCCACGCGCACCGTGTTTTCTTGCGGACGCAGCGCGTTCAGCGACACCGAAGCAATTTTGCGCACTTCTTTTTCATACGGCGAAAACGGATGTCCGCTCAAATAAAAGCCAATCACGGTTTTTTCTTCCGTTAACTGCTGCGCTTCGCCCCACGGTTTTTCAGGCTGCATTTGAATGTCGTCAATCGCGTCATCAAACATATCAAACAAACCGCCCTGATTGGCGTTGCTCGCTTTTTGGTCGGCGTTTTGCAAAGCTAAATCCACGTTTGCCAACAACATTGCGCGGTTCGGCTCAATGCTGTCAAACGCGCCGCCGCGAATCAACGCTTCTAACACGCGGCGGTTGGCGTGTTGCTTGCCGACACGTTCACAAAAATCAAACAAATTCTTGAATTTTCCACCTTTTTCACGCGCTTCCACAATCGCATTGACCGCCGCTTCGCCTGTGCCTTTAATCGCGCCCAAGGCGTAACGGATTTGCTTATTCGCATTCGGCATAAAGCGGTAAAACGATTCGTTCACATCAGGCGGCAAAAAGCTGATGCCGTTCAATTTCGTTTGCGCGTCATCGTAAAACACTTTGAGCTGGTCGGTGTTGTCCAACTCGCTGGACATGGTCGCCGCCATAAATTCGGCTGGGTAATGCGCTTTGAGCCACGCGGTTTGATACGACACATAGGCATACGCTGCCGCGTGTGATTTGTTGAAACCGTAGCCTGCAAATTTTTCCATGTAGTCAAAAATTTCATCGGCTTTTTCGCGGCTAATGCCTTGCTTTTCCGCGCCTTCCGCGAAAATATCGCGGTGTTTTACCATTTCTTCAACTTTTTTCTTACCCATCGCACGGCGCAACAAATCCGCACCGCCGAGTGAATAACCACCAATCACTTGCGCCGCCTGCATCACTTGTTCTTGATACACCATAATGCCGTAAGTCGGTTGCAAAACAGGTTCAAGCAAAGGGTGCATATATTCAAATTTCGCGCCTTTCATACGCGCGATAAAGTCGGGAATCAAATCCATTGGGCCGGGACGATACAGCGACACAAACGCGATGATTTCTTCCAAATTGGTCGTATTCGCTTGCGACAGCATTTTTTTCATGCCGCTCGACTCAAACTGGAACACGGCAGTCGTATTCGCATCGCGGAAAATTTTGTAGGCTTGTTGATCGTCCAGCGGAATGTGCGCGACATCAATGATTTGCCCTGTGGTTTGCTTGATGAAATTTTGCGCCATTTCAATAATGGTCAAATTTCGCAAACCCAAAAAGTCGAATTTCACCAGCCCGATGTCTTCCACGTCGCCCTTGTCGTACATGGACACAGGCGATGAATTTTCGTCCGCCTGATACACGCCGCAGAAATCGGAAATTTTACCAGGTGCAATCAACACGCCGCCTGCGTGCATACCCAAATTGCGCGTTAAATCTTCCAATTTTTGCGCCAAATTCATCAAATCCCACGCTTCTTCCGCGTCCAAAATTTCGCGGATTTCGGGTTCAACTTCTAGCGCGTCTTTTAAATGCAGCGGCTTGTTCGCTTCCAGCGGAATCAGTTTCGACAATCTATCGCACAAACCAAACGGCAGTTGCAACACGCGCCCCACGTCCCGAATCACGGCTTTTGACGACAGCGTACCAAACGTAACAATTTGGCTCACGGCTTCTTTGCCGTATTTGTCGCGGACGTATTCAATCACGCGCCCACGGTTGGCTTGGCAAAAATCCACGTCAAAGTCGGGCATGGACACGCGCTCTGGATTCAGGAAGCGTTCAAACAGCAGCGCGTATTTCAATGGGTCAAGGTCGGTAATTTTCAGCGAATACGCGACTAACGAACCTGCACCCGAACCGCGCCCTGGACCGACTGGGCAGCCGTTATTTTTTGCCCAGTTGATGAAATCTTGCACGATTAGGAAATACCCCGGAAATTGCATTTTGATGATGATGTCTAATTCAAAATCCAAACGCGCTTGGTATTCGGGCATTTTTTCAGCGCGGATTTGCTCGTCTGGATAGAGAATTGCCATGCGTTCACGCAAACCTTCATTGGCTAAATAGCGCAAATAGTCATTCAAATCCATGCCTTCGGGCGTGGGAAAAACGGGCAGGAAATTTTTACCGAGTGTGAGCGTGAGATTGCAGCGTTTGGCAATTTCCAACGTGTTTTCCAAGGCTTCGGGAATGTCGGCGAAACGCTCTGCCATTTCATCGGGCGTGGCGAAGGATTGGCTGTGGTAAAAATCGTGCGGACGTTTGGGGTCGGCAAGCACCCAGCCGCCTGCAATGCAGACACGCGCGTCGTGTGCGGCGAAGTCTTCCGAACGCAAAAATTGTGTGGGGTGTGTGGCAACAACGGGCAAATCTTGCTCGGCGGCGATTTGTAGGCAGCCTGAAACGCTGGTTTCCCATTCAGGTTTTTCAGGCAGCCTTTGTAATTCTAAATAAAAGGCGTTGGGAAACCATGCGGCGTATTTTTGGGCTGCGGCGCGGGCGGCGGTTTCGTTGCCGTTGAGCAGGTTTTGTCCGATTTCGCCCATTTGTGCGCCTGATAAGCACAGCAAGCCGTCGTTGTTACCGTTGGCAATCCAGTCTTCGCGCAGTTGGGGGAGTTTTAGGTCTCGGTCTTCGTGTTCGTGCGCGTTGGTGAGGAGTTCATTTAGGCGCACATAGCCTTGTTCATTGCGGACAAGCAACAGGGCGCGGTATGGGTTTTCAGGCTGCTCTTTGTTTTCTATGCGGACATCTGTGCCGATAATGGGTTTCACGCCTGCGCTGCGACAGGCTTTGTAGAATTTGATTAAGCCAAATTCGTTCATCAAATCAGTTAAGCCTAGCGCGGGAATGTTCAGGCTGGCGGCGTGTTTGACGAGGTCTTTAACGCGGATAATGCCGTCTGTGATGGAAAATTCGGAATGGGCGCGAAGGGGGATATAGCGGAAAGACATGGTTTTTTCAGGCTGCTTTTTGGGATTGAATAAATGGGTGGGATTTTATCATGTGGGATATAATTGGTTTCATAAGCGACAATATCAACGGATAAAACTTGTTTACTCACACTATCCATTAAAACCAACGCACCAAAAGTATGCCCAAAATAAGTCGTATCCAAAATCACATTAACCTTTTTCGGGTGCGAAAAGTGATTTTGTTTCGTTGCTCATTTTAAGTGGCGTTGAATGGTTTTGGTGCTGCATGGGTACTGTTGAGCCAGTTGCTCAATGGTGCGATGTTCATCGTGATATTGTTGCCAAAGTTCATCGTTATTTAAGCGTATTCCACCGTTAAAACGCTTCTTACATTGGGTGCAAAAATAGCGTTGTTTGTGGTTACGCGTTCCGTATTTTTGAACGGAATTTGAGTGGCAAAAAGGGCATTTTTTGTGTTCAAAGCATTTGACCTATCTGAAAGCCTTTAAGCATAAGGCTTTCAGCGCTTTTTACCAACCATTTTGTCCTTTAACCCAAAAATTATTACCCATTCAAATTCACAGAATGCTCACGCGTTTCATGGAACACAATTTCTGGCCAACGTTCCTGCGTCAAATTCAAATTCACACGATTGGGCGCGAGATACGCCAAATTGCCGCCAGCATCAATCGCCAAATTCGCCACATTCGCCTTTTCAAATTCCGCCAATTTCTTCTTGTCATCGCACGAAACCCAGCGCGCCGACCACACCGACACATTGTCAAACACCGCTTCCACGCCATATTCCGCCGCCAAACGCGCCGTTACGACTTCAAATTGCAACACGCCCACCGCGCCCAAAATCAAATCTGCGCCCGAATGCGGTTTAAACACCTGCACCGCGCCTTCTTCACCAAGCTGCTGCAAGCCTTTTTGCAACTGTTTCATTTTCAACGGATTTTTAATTCGCACGCTGCGGAACAATTCAGGCGCGAAAAACGGAATGCCCATAAACGCCAACTGTTCGCCTTCCGAAAAACTATCGCCAATCTGAATGTTACCGTGATTTGGAATGCCGATAATATCGCCAGCATACGCTTCTTCTACTAACTCGCGGTCATGCGACATAAATGTCACCACGCTGCTCGCGCTGATGTCGCGGTTAATGCGTAAGTGCTTGATTTTCATGCCGCGCTCAAATTTACCTGAACACACGCGCAAAAACGCAATGCGGTCGCGATGTTTTGGGTCCATATTTGCCTGAATTTTAAAGATAAAACCAGAAAATTTAGGTTCATCAGGCTGAACTTCGCGCACGGTTGCATCACGTGGCTTGGGTGCAGGTGCCCAATCAATCAATGAATTGAGAATTTCTTGCACACCAAAATTGTTAATTGCTGAACCGAAAAACACAGGCGTGAGTTCGCCAGCCAAAAATTCTTCCAAGTTAAATTCATTTGACGCTGCCTGAACCAATTCAATTTCATCGCGTAACTGTTGGATTTCCAACGGAAAACGCGCTGCCAATTCAGGATTATCAATCCCTTTGATGATGTCAAATTCGTGTGGCAATTTCTCGCCGCCTGCTTCAAACAAATAAATTTCATCGTTCAAAATGTGGTACACGCCTTTGAAATTTTTGCCCATGCCGATGGGCCAAGTAACTGGCGCACAACGGATTTGCAACACATTTTCCACTTCGTCCAACAATTCCAAACTGTCGCGCACTTCGCGGTCGTATTTGTTCATAAAAGTAACAATCGGCGTATTTCGCATACGGCAAACGTTCAACAATTTAATCGTTTGCGCTTCCACGCCTTTTGCCGCGTCAATCACCATCAACGCGCTGTCCACCGCCGTCAATACGCGGTAAGTGTCTTCTGAAAAGTCTTGGTGTCCGGGCGTGTCCAACAAATTGACAACGTGGTCTAAATATTCAAATTGCATCACGGAAGACGCTACGGAAATGCCGCGTTGTTGCTCGATTTCCATCCAGTCGGATGTGGCGAATTTGCCTGTTTTTTTGCCTTTTACCGTGCCTGCGCTTTGGATTGCGCCTGAAAATAACAGCAGTTTTTCGGTTAATGTGGTTTTACCTGCGTCGGGGTGGGAAATAATGGCAAACGTGCGGCGTTTGCGGAATTGTTCTAGGATTTCGGACATGGTTGTTCTTTCAAAATAAAAAAGTTTTTCAGGCAGCCTGAAAATGAGTGTTTCAGGCTGCCTGAGTAATTCATAACAGCGCGTATTATAAATGTTTTTATAAAACAAAGGCAGCCTGAAAATCTATCTCGTCCAATAGAAAGCCGCGCACATAACAGCCATAACACAACAGATAGCAAAGGCAGTACTTCTTCTAAAGGAAGTGATAGTGCTGATTCTTTGCAATCCAAAGGTGAATCAGCAAGTAAACGTGTTGATGAAGTGGTTGGAACGGCAACTGGGGAAGTTGCTCAAGGAAGTTCGGTGCATGAGCAAACTGTCAATAAACATGGCGACAGGTTTAATATAGTATTAACGCATTCTTCAGATAATATTATCAGAGATGGGTCTCATTTAGATTCGAAAGGAAAACTAAAACCTAACGTAACATATCAGGCTGGAGAATTTGAATATTTATATCAAACCGACCATCTTGGTCGCTTGAAGACATGGGATGCACAAGAGTTTCAATTAACTGAACAAGCTAAAAGGCTTTATCACAATCCCAATACCCCTGGAAAACTCAAAGGTGATCATTCTGGGCACTTAGCAGGAGATAGATTTGGCGGTTCTCCAAAATTGGATAATTTAGTGTCTCAACTTCAGGGCGTGAATTTGAGTGATTATAAGATTCTTGAAAACGAATGGGCAGGCGCGCTAATGAAAAATAAAAGGGTAACAGTAAATGTTGATGTTATATATAAAGGAAATAATTTAAGACCAGATTCATTTAAAGTTAGATATACGATTGACGGAAACTTTTTTATCAAGGAAATTGAAAATGTTAAATAATTCTATATTTGAAAAACAGTTAAACCAAATACAGATTGATCTGATTGAGTTAGCACTTGAATATGCAAAATACACTGTTGATACTGTGTATATTTATGGTTCAAATGATCATAATAGTTTGTTTTTTAATGAATTTTTTAAGGAAGATAGCGTTATTACTGAGAAGCATAAATTAAAGGTTTTCGGTAGTAATTTCGCTCCAGTTGAATTACAAATGAAATTTCTTGATTTGGGTATGGAGAACTTTAAAGATCTGCGTAAATTATTTGAAATTTATCAGGGTAAAACTTTAACACAATTAAAATTAGTATATGATGTAGTTAATAAAAAGGCGCATGCTAACTATTCTTACGATTCATTTTTATCTGATAAAATAATAGCCGATCATATTTTTAATCAATGGATTGAAAATGAAAGAAATATAAATAAAATAGATACATAATTTAAATGGGATTTAAATTTTAGAACCTGTATTCACAAAAATGATAAAATATCCTTATGACTAGAAAATCCTACCCAACAGACTTAACAGATGCCCAATGGCAAGCGATTGAGCCATATTTTAACCAGCTACGCCACTACAAATAGGATAAACGTCAATTAGTGAATGCCGTTTTGTACATCACCAAAACAGGTTGCCAATGGCGTATGCTGCCCAATGATTTTCCACCTTATTCAACCGTATGGAGTTTCTATCGCAGAGCCAATCAATCAGGCTTATGGGATAGAATTCTTTTGGCATTGGTTCAAAAAAACGTTTAATCCATCAAAAACAAGCAATGCCAACTTATGCCATTCTTGATTCACAAAGTGTCAAAACAGCTTCTAGCGCACATGATAAAGGTTTTGATGGAGGTAAAAAAATCAAAGGTCGTAAGCGACATATAGCTGTTGATACGTTGGGTAATCTATTGTCTGTTGTGGTTCATGCAGCCAATATTCATGACACAAAAGCAGGTATTTTTGTAGCAAAAAAAGCGTTTGAGACCTATCCGAGTTTAAAAGGTTTCTGTGCGGACGCAGGTTATCGGAATACATTTGAGCGTGAAGTATCAGAGCAATTGGGTTTAACTGTTGAGATTTCAAAGAGAATTCAAGATATTTCTTGGCATATTCTGCCCAAACGTTGGATTGTAGAACGAACGTTTGCATGGTTAGGTTGGTCTCAACGTTTAGCAAAAGATTTTGAGCAGACGAATTTATCTGCTGAAAATTTTGTTAAACTAGGGTATATTTCACAAATATTAAAATTTATCAAATAGTTGTTTGTGAATACGGGTTCTTAGTTTTCAGGCTGCCTGAAAATGAATTTCCCCACTTTCAGGCAGCCTGTTTTCAAATTACGCCAACTTCGCTAAAGCCGCTTTCACTTTCGCCATTTTGTCTTCCAGCTCAGCCAATTCCGCTTTATCTTTCTCAACCAAATGGGCAGGAGCTTTGTCCACATAACCTGCTTTAGACAATTTCGCGTTCAATTTGTCCAATGCTTTTTGCAATTTCTCCGCTTCCTTGTTCAGGCGAGCGGTTTCGGCGGCTTTGTCCACTTCCACTTTCAGCATCAATCTTGCACCGTTACACACCGCCACAGGAGCGTCTTCACTTTCAGGCAGCGTGTCCACTTGGGTCGCTTCGGTCAAACGTGCCAACATCGGCAAGTAATTCAAATACGCCGCTAAATCGTCCGCGCTTTCAATAAACAACGGAGCTTTCACGCTCGGTTGAATACCCATTTCGCCACGCAAATTACGAACCGCGCCAATCAATTCTTGCAACGCTGCCATTTTGTCCAAGGCTGCCTGAACGATTTGCGACTCATCAGCCACAGGGAACGCCGCAATCATAATGCTGTCTCCCGTTTTCACGTTCGCCATTGGGGCGATGACTTGCCACAATTCTTCCGTGATAAACGGCATAATTGGGTGCAACAATCGCAAGCTGGCTTCCAACACCTGCAACAACACGCGGCGTGTGCTGCGAGCTTGGATTTCATCACCCGATTGCAGCTGCACTTTCGCCAATTCCAAATACCAGTCGCAATAGTCGTTCCAAACAAAGCTGTATAATAATTCCGCCGCCAAATCAAAACGATAGGTTTCATAAGCCTGCGCAACCGCCGCAATCGTTTGTTGCAGACGCGAAATAATCCATTCATCAACAAAACTGAATTTCACATCGCCCGACAAACCGCAATCTTTCTCTTCCGTGTTCATCAACACGAAATTGGTCGCGTTCCAAATTTTATTGCAGAAATTGCGATAGCCTTCCGCACGTTTAAAATCAAAATTCACGCCACGACCCAAGCTCGCATAACTCGCCATCGTGAAACGCAACGCGTCCGCACCCATTGACGGAATGCCTTCTGGGAACAGTTTTTTAGTCGCTTCTTTCACGGCTGGGGCGGTTTCAGGGCGGCGTAAACCAGTCGTGCGTTTAACCAATAAATTTTCCAAATCAATTCCGTCAATCAAATCAACAGGGTCAATCACATTACCCTCTGATTTAGACATTTTTTTGCCTTCGTGATCGCGCACAATGCCGTGAATATACACGTCGCGGAACGGCACTTTGCCAACAATATGGGTCGTCATCATAATCATACGCGCCACCCAAAAGAAAATAATCTCGTAGCCAGTTACCAACGCGCTAGATGGAATAAACGCTTTCATCGCTTCCGTGTCAGGTTCGCCGTCTTTCCAGCCCAGCGTAGAGAACGGCACAAGCGCAGACGAGAACCAAGTATCCAACACATCTTCATCGCGTGTGATTTGCAGGCTGCCTGCTTGTTTTTGCGCTTCTTCTTCGGTTAATGCAACGTAAATTTTGCCGTTTTCATCGTACCACGCAGGGATTTGATGCCCCCACCACAACTGGCGCGAAATACACCAATCTTGGATATTGTTCATCCATTGGTTATAAGTGTTAATCCAATTTTCAGGAACGAAACGCACTTGACCGCTTTCAGTCGCGTGTTTCGCTTTTTGCACCAAACTCATGCCTTTAAATTCGCTGTCAGGTTCGCCGCCGTTTGCGGTTGCCGACATCGCCACAAACCATTGATTCGTCAGCATCGGTTCAATAACCGAGCCTGTGCGGTCGCCTTTTGGAGTCATCAATTTGTGCGGTTCAATTTTGACTAAATAGCCTTGTTCTTGTAAATCCGACACGATTTGTTTACGCGCCGCGAAACGGTCTAAACCTGCGTATTTTTCAGGCAGCCTGCACGTTTCGTGGGCTTGGCTGCGGTAATCAAATACTTCCGCTTCCGCCAAAATTTTCGCTTCCAAACTCAACACGTTAATCAATAAAGTGTCGTGGCGTTTGCCGACTTCGTAGTCGTTGAAATCGTGGGCAGGGGTAATTTTTACGCAGCCTGAACCGAAATCCTTTTCCACATATTCATCGGCAATCACAGGAATCGTGCGACCTGTCAAAGGCAAAATTAAATTCTTGCCAATTAAATGTGTATAGCGTTCATCTTCGGGGTGTACTGCCACCGCCACGTCGCCGAGCAACGTTTCAGGGCGCGTGGTTGCCACGATAACGGCTTCATTCGGATTGTCCGCCAATGGGTAACGGATATGCCACATTGAGCCGTCCGTTTCAACGTTTTCCACTTCCAAATCGGAAACGGCTGTACCCAACACAGGGTCCCAGTTTACCAAGCGTTTGCCGCGATAAATCAAGCCTTGATTGTATAATTTAACAAACACTTGGGTAACGATTTCGGCGCGTGTGTCGTCCATTGTGAAATATTCGCGAGACCAATCGGCAGAGCAGCCCACGCGACGCATTTGTTGCGTGATTGTGCCGCCTGATTTTTCTTTCCATTGCCACACTTTTTCTAAAAAGGCTTCGCGCCCTAAATCGTGGCGGCTAATATTTTGTTCGGCTAATTGGCGTTCTACCACGATTTGCGTGGCGATGCCTGCGTGGTCAGTCCCTGGAATCCAGCAAGTGTTAAAGCCTTTCATGCGGTAGTAACGCGCCAAACCGTCCATAATGGTTTGGTTGAATGCGTGTCCCATGTGCAATGTGCCTGTTACGTTTGGCGGTGGGAGCTGAATGGAAAAGCTGTCTTTTTTCGCAAAATCGGCGGCAAAATAGCCGTTTTGTTCCCAATTTTGGTAATGTTTGGTTTCAATTTCGGAGGGGTTGTATTTGTTTAACATGGTTCAGGCTGCCTGAAAGTTGAATTGACTAAAAGATGTGGGATTATAGCAAAAATGAGGGATTGCGGTTTTTCAGGCTGCCTGAAATTTTAAATCAATGTAGATGTTGCATTTTCAACTTTAAAATCTTGATAAATAGTTAAAAAATCGGTGGTGTCCTGAAAAGTGTGCTGTAAAAAATAAGCAATAAAAAAGCAGCGAAAACAGAGTATATTTGAGTGTGTGAAAACAGAAATAACTCTAATTTGTCCTCGCTGCCAAGGACAAAATATAAAGAAAAATGGCTACTCTGGCAATCGTAAACAAAAGTATTTTTGTAAAGATTGCTGCCGTAATTTTATTGGCGACCATAACCTTACCTATAAGGGTTGTCATTCCAAAGCTGATGAACAGGTTTGGAGAATGACCGTTAGAGGTTGTGGCATTCGCGATATTGCAGCAATTACGGGTTACAGCAAAGACAAAGTTCAGGCTGCCTTAAAACGCCATGAGTTTGAGCCATTTCCTAAACAAAAACATTACTCTACACTTGAAATAGACGAGTTTTGGACATTTGTCGGTAACAAGTCTAATAAAGTATGGCTAGTCTATGCCTATCACAGAGAAAGTGACGAAATTGTCGCTTACGTTTGGGGTAAGCGCGATTTAGCAACAGCGCGAGCACTCAAACGGCGTTTGAAAGAGTTGCGTGTAACCTATGACAGAATTGCGACCGACGACTGGGCTGCATTTTTAAATGTCTTTTCAAATGAAGAATGGCATCTAGTTGGTAAGCAACACACAGTTGGCATTGAGGGTAATAACTGTCGTTTACGGCACAAAGTAAGGCGAGCGTTTAGAAAAACGTGTTGCTTTTCTAAAAGTATGTTTTATCACAAGAAAGTTTTTGATTTGGCTTTCTTTGATATTCATTTTGGCATTGTTTAGTTTTACAGCACACTTTTCAGGACACCACCCAAATTCTTTTGTTACTTGAACCTGTAAATCCAACTCGTTTTGCACCGCTTCTTTGTCAAATACGTTTTTCAGGCTGCCTGAAAGCTCTTGGGCGGTTTGCGTTGTGGTGTCGGTATGGATTTGGGCTTTGGTTTCTTCTGCTGTTTTGCCCGTCAGTTGGATTTGTTTGTCTTCATCTGTAATGCGGATATTTTGGGTGTTGATGCCGCTTTTTGTGATGCTGCTTTGTTTGTCGCTGTCTCTGCCGTAACCCACTGATGAACTTGCGCCGTTTTTATCCGCTTCGCTTTTTAAGTGGCTGTCTTGTGATTTATTTTGTTCTCCTTGCCCCAGTGTTTTACCGCTGATCGTTGCGCTGGCACCTAAGCCGAAACTTTCGCCTTCGTATCGGCTGTGGTTTTTGATGTCGCTTGTCGTCAGTGTGCCTGTGATGAATCGGTTTTTGCCTTTGTCTTCTGCGCTTTGGCTGGACGTGATAATGCCGCCATCAAGTTGGGTGTGTTGTTTCACATTCACTTGATAGCCCTCATCGCCTGCGTAAATGCCGCTTTGTGCGCTGACGCTTTGGTGCTCGGCGTTGATTCTGCTTTGGCTGTAATTGCCACTTGCACTGGCTCCATAGCCTACGGTCACTTGTGCACTGGCGTTTTGTTGTTTGCTTTGATAGGTTTCGCTATCTTGTACGCTTTGAATGCTTAGGTCTTTGGCATTAACTTGTACGCCTTTGCCAATGACTTGGGCGCCTTTGATGGTGGTGTTGCCTCTGCTTTGGATAAGGGTTTGGCTGCCTTTGTCGCCAATATGGCTGTGGCGGTGGGTGAGGCTGTCGCCATTGCCATGTCCCTTGCCTATATTGCCACCTGCGGTAACGCCTAATGACCAGCCTCCTTGTCCGAATGATACGGCAACTCCTGCGTTCCAGCCGCTGCTTTTGTTGTTGCTGCGTTCTCTGCTGCTTTGTTCGGCGGATTGGAGTGTGATGTCGTTATCGGCAATCAGGGTGGTGCCTGCTTTACCTGCAACATCTGAACCTGTTATGTTGATGTTGGATTGTTCTGCTGCGCCTGTGGCGATTAATGTGGTTTTACTACCTGCTTGAATTTGACTCGCTTGGGCTTGGCTTGCTTGAACTTGGGTGGTTTGTCGGTTTTGCTGTTCGCCGTAGGTTATGGAAATGCTGACTTCTGCTGCTGCTTTTTTAGGGTTGCTGGCTAAGTTTTGTGCACTCTTACCTGTTTGATAGGCTTGCCAGCCTGCATTGACCGCTGCCATGGCATTAACGCGGTCGTTTTTGCTTTTGCCAACGGTTTGGGCTGTCTGAACCATGCTTTGTGCTGCTTGTACAATAGGGACATTAAGGGCAACGGTTAAGCCTTTTTGTTCTTGGATATGAATGTGGTCGTTTTGTCTCTTGTTTTGTGCTGCACGAATGTCTATGCTTTGGGCATGAATGGTGTTGTTACCTTCTGGGCTGGATACAGTACTGCCGATTTGTTCGTAGTGTTTGCCTGCAACAATGGTGGTATCGCCTTTGATGCTACCTACGGTGCTGCCTGTGTGGGTAAGGCTGGTGCTGTCGGTGTCATCGGTGGTTTTTTTGCTGCCGATGGCAAAGCCGATGCCACCTGAACTCATTAAACCTGATTTTTTGGTTTGATGAAATTCATTGTCGCGGTAATGATTTTGTGCTGCTGTTAATGAAACATTTTCTGCTGCAACAATTTGTGTTTCTTCATCAGAAATGACGTTTGAGCCACGAATGGCAACGTCTTTTCCAGCAGAAACAGAAATTTGTTTCGCTGTAATTGTGCTGCCAACCGCTTCATCGTGATTCAACTGAAATTGGTCTAATGTCTTCGTGCTGGACAATACACCACGAGATTTGCTGTACACCGATACGTCCATAGCCAATGTTTGCCGTCCTTCTTGGATGGAAACATTGTTTTTTGCGGACAAAGCAACCGTGCCATTGGCGCTGTTGATGTCGCCTTGACGAATGTTTAAATCATTGCCCGATGCCAAAACCACATTGCTTTGCGTTTGGATTTGACTGCCCATTTCTGCCGTTTGATGAACATGGCGATGATTTTTATCGCTTAATTCGCTATACGTTTCGTGATTTTCTGTGCGAACTGTGCTGATATTTAAATTATTTTGCGCGATGATGTGCGTTGTGCCATTGCTGGCGGCATTGCTCAACTGGGCAGCATGCAGATTGACATCATTTTTTGCGTGTAAACTCAATGTGCCATTACCCTGTGCATCGCCTTCTACATACACTGCCGCTACACGGTCAAATACTGTATTGCCATTGCGTTTGTCGCCTGATGTGCTGGTGGTGCTGTTCAAATTGATGTTGTTTGCATTCGCTTGAAACAGGCTGCCAGAAACTGCTGTGCCGCCATTAAAATCAATATGATTCGTTGCTTGCAAACCAATCTTATCTGCTTGCAAATGCCCTGAATGCTCAATGTCTTTGGCATTAATCGCTGCAATTTGACGTACGCCAATCGTGCCTGTATTTTGCAAAGTGCCATTGCTGATATTCAAATGAATTTTGTCTGCGCTGATGAGGCTGCCTGAAACGTCTAAATCGCCTTTTTTGGCCACCACATAAACTTTGGGTACAAACACTGTTTGCACTGAACCATTAGGCAGTGTCACTGTTTGTGTTTCTAACCAAACAATGTCAGAAGTTAAGCGTGCAACTTGCTGGGCAGACAAGGAAACCCCTAGACTCAAACCTAATTCTTGCGCTGCCGTAATGCCATTTTGCATTAAGGCTTTGAATTGCTCTTCGTCATTGGTATAGCCATCTAAACGGCGATAACCTGTTAAACGGTTGATTTGTTCATTAACCAGCTTTTGCTCGTAATAGCCATCACCCAAGCGTTTATGCATATTGTTCGGGTCGTTTTTTAAGGCAGCCAGCATATAGTCGCTGCCTAGCCATTGCCGATAATTCGCAAAGGTAGGGTCGGTCTCAACCAAAGGACCTGAATGGTTGGGGTTGATGGTGTAGAGACTGTTGGTGGGTAGCGTTATCGTATTGTTATTTAGGGTTTTAATATTGCCTGTTGTGATGCTTGCATGGGGTAACTTATCGGCAGTTTGTTGGTTTACGCCTATTGCTGTGTTTTGTTTAAAAACGACAATATCATCAGCAAAATGATAAGTGCTTAATTTAGGAGCAGCATCAAACCCTGTTGCTACATCAAAACGAATTCTGCGTTTTCCTGTGTGTGCTTTACCACCTCTATTGTACGAGTTCAATTCAGCTTTAGCATTATGCTTTTCAATGCGTTGATTGCCTAATGATTCTTTATTTTCAATAAGTTGATTATTATTTCCTACTGTATTTTCTCCTGCTATGATATGGCTATTTTCATTTAACCATTTATCTCCATGTATATTGAGTGAGCCACTAAGGACAATACTGGCTGGACGATTACTGCCTTCAACAATTTTTTCTTTATAGGTTAATTCATCATATTCTTCACGAACAACGATTTTGGTTTGCTTACCGTGAATACTGATGGCTGTTGTGCCATCATTGAGATGGAAATGAAAGTTTGTTCTATGCTTATCCTCTCTTCCATCTACACCATCTATATAACGAGTCGTACTATTTGCATATCCATAAGCAACAACATGGCGGCTGTTAGCTAAATATTCTTCCGTTTTAAAATGATTATTCAAATTCCTCAAATCTCTAACCGCAATGCTGCCATTACCTTGCGCTTCAATTCGTGCACTACCATTGATTAAACTGTCTGCTAAACCTGTGGCTTTATGCTCTGCATTCAGACTGCCTCCAATCCCTAAATCGCCTTCACTAGACAATACTGACGCTTCTTGATTCACAATTTCTCGTGCCCCAATATCCAAACGCTCCCGAGCTGCCACTACCGCCGCTTTGCCGTTCTCTTCTCGATTGACCACACTATCGCTAGCTAATGCTACATGGTTGCCGTAAATTTTACCCATGCCAATATTCAGCAATTGTTGACTTGCCTGTACGCGTGTCAAACCATTGCTGTTCACCAATCCGAGATTGGTCACATTGTGTTCTGCTCGCAATGTAACTGCCCCGCCAGCTGTTACATGGTGCGTATTATTCAGGCTGCCTTGTGTGTTGATGTTTAACTGATTGCCAGCCGTTAAATCGCGTTCAATGGTAAAGTCATCTTTTAAATCAATGGACAATTGATTTCCAGCAGCCAGATTACCCTGATTGTTCAGCGATTTGCTTTGCAACGAAACATCTTTCGCTACAATCTTGCCGTCTGTATTGTCAATCCGCAGTGTTTTCGCTTGATTATCGTGAATATTCAAAGCATGATTTGCTGCAATCTCGCCTCCTTGATTATTCAGGCTGCCTGAAACTGCTAAATCCGCATCGTTTACCGATTGCAATTTACCTGCGCGGTTGTCTAATTGATGCGCCGTAATATTTAACTGTTGAACGGCAGTGAATTCACCTTGCTGATTATGAACGGTGTCGGTGTGAATATCTGTTGTTTGTGCGGTAATTTTGGCGTTTGTGTTGCCCAATACCTCTCCCGATACCACTAACCGGTTCACATTCAATTCAGCTGTATTAGTCAAACCACTTTTTGCAGTCAAATCCACACCGCCATTGGCATTCAGGCTGCCTGAATGATTGAACTCACCTTTGGTTTGAATCATGCCTTCTGCCAGTTGAGTCGGCGTAACAGTATTGCCTGCATGACCTGTATTAGGTTGAATATGCGTGCTGCCTGAACCTGTCGCGCTGCTGGGGGTATTCGTTTGTGTGGGACTATTGCCTGTACCACCGTGACTGGTTTTGTTATTTGCGGTGTTTTCGGGTAAACCAATTTTGCCACTGTTGCTCAATGCCCCAGTCGCTTCAATATGCAGTTTTTGTGAACCTGTTTGCGAGAGTTTGCCTTGATTAGTGAGTGTATCGGTCTGAATGGCTAAGCGAGCAGCTTCAAGTGTGCCGGTGGTCTCATTTTTCAGGTTGCCTGAATTGTGAATCAATAATTCACCTGATGACAATAATGTGCCCGTGTTTTGAATCGATTGACTGTGAATTTGACTGCCTTGTTGCGAGGCAATCGTACCGCTGTTTTCAATAGCTTGACTGTGGATATGGATTTTGTGTTCCGCTGTATTATTCGTATCTTGTGCATTGGTAGCGGCAATCGTACCATTATTGATTAACTGACCATTGGCATCTAGGGCAACATTGCCCGCCGAAGCAAATAGCTGCCCTTGATTGCGAATGCCTGCTTGTTCTGCTGTACTGATTAAGGTGATTTTGTTGGCATACATACCGCCTAATGTGCCGGTATCAATCGCAAATAAAGGGATATGTGTGCCGTTGTTGGCTGTATTGTTAGATGTATGGGCAGCAGCATTATTGGGAATAGGCGAATGTGCATCACCCATTGCGGCCACATCATTTTGTCCCGCGATAACACGAATATCTTGTCCCCATATGGGTGCATCAATTTTGGCATGTTCACTGAGTATGCGTGTGTAATCCGCATCGCGTGCGTCTAAACCTTGTCCTGTAATCGCAACATGACCTGAACGAACCTGAAAGCCTGTTAATGCACCTGCTTGATATTGTGGCGCACCTGTCGTCAAAGTGGCACGAGAAGCATTGATAAAACCACCACCATTGACTGCAATCCCTGCTGGATTGGCGATAACGACTTCTGCACGTCGTCCACCCACTTCAATATAGCCATTCAGTTGTGAAGAATGAGCAGAATTCACTTGATTCACAATCACCCGCGCTTCGCCAGTTGCTAACCAAGGATTGCCTTGAATCCAGCCACCTAGCTGTGTTTGAGTGTTGCTGCGACTGTTGTTTAAAATCGCCCCACGATTACCCACATCAAACTGGACGTATTGATTAACAGAAACCCCTGCCAAAGTAGGGGTTTGAATATTGACTTGCGGTGTGCCGTTACCTGTTTGCAAAATCGTGGCTTGTTGGCTTTTAGGGGCAGCTTTATCGGCGACAATGCCATCAGCAAAAGCAATATTGGCTGTACCCAACGCCAAACATAAACAAAAGCCTAATAAGGAAAAAGAAAAGAGATTTGAACAACGAATAGGTGCATGAGCAGTACCAAAAGGAACAGATTTCACATGAACGCTGCCTGAACCACTATCGGCACAGCTTTTACCCTCGCGCTTCACATTCTCTGCAACAACCATCAGGCAACCGCGACAAGAGTTGAAGATGACGCGATAGAGGGTTTTGTTCATGATTTTAGTTCCTTGATTTTTAGAGATTTATTAAAAAAAATAGATAATCTTATTATTCTAAATCAAGGATTTTATGAGGTCAATGACTGCCTTCACTTCACACTCATCAAAACGAATAACTCACCTGAAACCCCGTTACCCATTTCTTTGTCCTAAAATACTCAGGTTTCTTCACCGCACGACTGGCAAACAAATCATAGTGTAAATTCCCACCCACTGTCATTTGTCCGCGTACGCCCACCGTTGCGCCAGCCAAAGTCTGTCCCAATAACCATTTTGCCGATTGTCCTGAAACATGTCCCACATCTGTGCCTAAATACAGTTGATGCCCTGGCTTAAACTGCCAGCTCAAATCATTGTGCCAATACCAACCGCGTTCGGCTGATAGGCTTAATTCGCCATCAAATCCGCGCACGGTATAGCGTCCGCCAATGGCGATTTTATCTTGTGGGGTCAATGGAGTTTTATTCCATTGTGCTTGAAAGTTGGTGTCGTAAGCAAATAACTGTTTGCCAATTTGAAAGGGAATGTTCACATCAGTACTGACTGTCCAAATTTTCATGCGCGACGTGCCTTCGCCAAAGGGTTCTTCGGGTGATGGCAGGGCATCGTACATGCCTGTACCGCGTTTGTAAGTGATTTTAAAATTGGCGGTGCTGTTGCCGATGTATTCTTTATGGCTTAACTCGGCTAACCAGCCTGCTGTTCTACGGCGTTGCACCGTAATCTCCGCATCGTCAATATAGCTTTGTGTTTCGCGTGTCCATAATTTTGCACCAATATGCGTTTTGCGTTTGGCATCGCGGTAGATTAAGCGGTTGAAACCTAAATCGGTGTTGTCGCTTTTGCCATTGTAGTCATACGCTTCGCTTAATCCTGCTACCGCTTGATGATAGCGGTAGCCGCTGTGGTTAAATGTCCATGTCCATTTGCCAAAGGGTACGGAATAATGCAACGCGTAATTATAAGTACTGCCTTTTTTCAGGCTGCTTGTACTGTTTGTTTCATTGGGTACATTGCCGATGGAATGCCCGTAGTTCACATAAAACAAATCGCTCAATCCCAATGGATTATCTGCCGAGAAGGTAATATTGCCTTGATATTTGCCTGTTGCTTTCATACCAGAATCATCGATGCCGAGACTCAAGCGATAAGGCAACAATCGCTGCCGCCATTTCACTAATACTGTACTTTGATTGGGTACACCGTCCACAGGCATAATTTGAATATCCGCTTCTACGGTTGGAATGCGCTTTAAATTCTCCAAACCCTGTTCCAAATCGCGCAAATTCAAGATGCCGTCAGAACGCGTAGGAAACTCATTTTGAAAGGCGGCAATGCGACCTGCATGAGTGGTATCTGTTTGCGACATATCGACTTCAATGTTTTTAAGATAACCCACCAATACCGTTAAAACCAATTTACCACTGTTTAAATCCTGCGGTGCTGCCATGATGCGCGTTGTGGTAAAGCCCTTGCCAATGACTGCATTTTGCGCCACCGTCATGATGCGGTTAATCGCGCCTGCATTCAAACATTTGCCTGCCTGAAAATCGGTTTCGTGCAATGCTTGTTTTAGGGCAAACTGAAACCATGCATGATGTTCGCCTTCTAAAACCACTTCGTTAATGGCAAAACATGGTTGCTTATCGTCATTGTCCATAGGCTGATTAAGTGTTTCATTAACACGTTCACCTTGTAAACGCACATCGGTTTCAGGCTGCATCGTTTGGTGCAACTGCTCTTCGCGTTGGCGTTGTTGAATGTCTTGTTGCATACGGATTTCGGTAGGGTTGGGGGCAGCGAACAAAGTAGCAGGAGCGATGATGCCTGCTGATAAGCAGCACAAAGGTAAGAAGCGAATGAAAGACAAGAAGTGTATGTGAGGTAAATTAGCCAAATAGGATAAACGAAGTTTCATGGTGTGGTCGCAAAATCAATAAAATCATCAATAGGCATTCAATACACGATTGCATCAAGTTTTAAAAGTTAAAATTCTCAAACCCTTATCCGAGCCTTTATGATATAAGGCACGTACAGTCGTATTAGGAAATAACTGGCGCACAGCTGAGCGCATTTGATGGCTGTGTCCCAATGGCGCAAACCATTGAATCAGCCAAATATTGTCGCCACAGTTCCAATCGCTGTTGTTGCGCAAATGGCGGTCGGTTTGATACAAAGTTATATTTATATCAAAAACCAAAAAAAGATATTTATGATGATAGACAGCCTGAAAAGGAGTTAAGGGTGCTGTGGTTATGTTGCACGGACAACGAGTGTTCACGCTATGCTTTCTAGTGATTCAGGATAATCACAATTAATATAAATACCTGAATTTTAATTTTTTTGAGACAATATAATCAATACCGTCTCTATTTATATAACCAGCTGCTTCTTTTATTTCAATATTATCTAATTTACCGTTCATTACAGGTAAAGACCCATAAATGATAAATTTATTTCCCAAAGTTTTTTTACTAATTAATATATCATCTTCCATAAGTAATTCAGCATAATTTTTCGCTTTTGTTTGAAATCTAAACAATATTTTTCCTGTGTAAATTCTCGCATATGTAGGAGAATTTATACCACAATCTTTGCATAGATGAACAATAGAAATACATTGTCCATCTATGCAATAATGAGCCAGTTTTTGTTGGTCAAGATAACGGCAATATATATAATACATACTGCAAAATATTATCACCAATAATGTAAAACTCATTTTTAGGATACATGTTTTACGATACCATATCGTATGGTATATACCGTATATTGCAAGAAATATCGGAATAAGTATTAGTAATAAAGAGGAAAAAATGACTAAATTATTAACGAATTCCATTAAATATCTCTCCAATACTTGGTATATTATTAGGAACTATATATTTTATGTTATCTTTTATCCATATTCTTTGTCGTCCTAAGTCGTAACCATATTTACTTTTATAGTATTGATACGGTAATTCACCATACATAGGAGCAGAACCATAAGTTTTACCAGTAAACACATTTAATAAAACTCCTGTCTTACCACCCTGTTGTAATGCTCCACTGGCTTGTTGAAATTCATCAAAAGTTTTTCCATTAACAGCAGCATTCATACCTGCTAAGATATTTCCAGCATCTCTCAATGAAATATATTTACCCTGAAATAAAAATCCATGATATGAACCAGCACCAGGATAATTGCTTTTTATATCGTATTCTCCTCCTGGAAGACTTTTTCTAGCAACAGTAGTATCCCATTGACCCCATGCTTTATCATTAAGTTGATAGATATATGGTTCTATATTTTCCCTAAAATGTATGATACCAAAAGATTTCCCTGATTCTGGACTAGTAAATGAGTCCTGCCACATTACTTGACCTACAACTTTTTTGGGTGAATTATACAATTCATCAAAGTCTGTCAAATTAGGACAATTATTTCCAGCAATAGGGGAGCAAACATAATCATATTGATAGATATTGTAGTCATCATTAGGAATATTACGGATAACTACCCCATTTTTATCAACATAAAGGCTATTATTCTCCACCGCACTTTGCGCATTCAGGCTGCCTTGCGCTGCATCTGTTGCGCTGTTGCCGACTGCTGCACCTGTAGCCGTTCCCAATAAGTTTGTAATCGCTGTTACAGTTTCTTTCTCTTCTGCTGTTAAGTCGCTGCCTTTTTCTTTGTCGTATAACCATTTGCTAATATAAGGCGCAGCAGCCTCCGCTCCACCTGCACTCAATGCTCCTGCTAGGGCCTTATTGTCTCCTGCCGCTGCAACAGCCGCTCCCAATACCGCATGGGCAAGGATATGCGCGCTCGTTCCTTCTGCGTCTTTTTCTTTAAAGTGTTGTCCAATTTCATATGACAATGCTGGCGATGCAGTCGCTGCAACCATACCTGTTGTGCTTTGAATCGGCGCACTTAAGCCCGCGGCAATGCTGTTGAGTAGCACTTTTCCTCGTTGCCAATTGTTGATTTTGCCTTCTATATCGGCCTTTTCTGTTGCACTAATTTTTGAGTCGTCTAGTTTTTCCTTTAATTCGTCTAGGTGTTTATTAATTTCGGTATTGGCAGCCTGAACGTTTTGATTAAAACTTTGGCTAACGGTTCTTTGCAAATCCAGTTCACTTTGCACCGCTTCTTTGTCAAATACGTTTTTCAGGCTGCCTGAAAGCTCTTGGGCGGTTTGCGTTGTGGTGTCGGTATGGATTTGGGCTTTGGTTTCTTCTGCTGTTTTGCCCGTCAGTTGGATTTGTTTGTCTTCATCTGTAATGCGGATATTTTGGGTGTTGATGCCGCTTTTTGTGATGCTGCTTTGTTTGTCGCTGTCTCTGCCGTAACCCACTGATGAACTTGCGCCGTTTTTATCCGCTTCGCTTTTTAAGTGGCTGTCTTGTGATTTATTTTGTTCTCCTTGCCCCAGTGTTTTACCGCTGATCGTTGCGCTGGCACCTAAGCCGAAACTTTCGCCTTCGTATCGGCTGTGGTTTTTGATGTCGCTTGTCGTCAGTGTGCCTGTGATGAATCGGTTTTTGCCTTTGTCTTCTGCGCTTTGGCTGGACGTGATAATGCCGCCATCAAGTTGGGTGTGTTGTTTCACATTCACTTGATAGCCCTCATCGCCTGCGTAAATGCCGCTTTGTGCGCTGACGCTTTGGTGCTCGGCGTTGATTCTGCTTTGGCTGTAATTGCCACTTGCACTGGCTCCATAGCCTACGGTCACTTGTGCACTGGCGTTTTGTTGTTTGCTTTGATAGGTTTCGCTATCTTGTACGCTTTGAATGCTTAGGTCTTTGGCATTAACTTGTACGCCTTTGCCAATGACTTGGGCGCCTTTGATGGTGGTGTTGCCTCTGCTTTGGATAAGGGTTTGGCTGCCTTTGTCGCCAATATGGCTGTGGCGGTGGGTGAGGCTGTCGCCATTGCCATGTCCCTTGCCTATATTGCCACCTGCGGTAACGCCTAATGACCAGCCTCCTTGTCCGAATGATACGGCAACTCCTGCGTTCCAGCCGCTGCTTTTGTTGTTGCTGCGTTCTCTGCTGCTTTGTTCGGCGGATTGGAGTGTGATGTCGTTATCGGCAATCAGGGTGGTGCCTGCTTTACCTGCAACATCTGAACCTGTTATGTTGATGTTGGATTGTTCTGCTGCGCCTGTGGCGATTAATGTGGTTTTACTACCTGCTTGAATTTGACTCGCTTGGGCTTGGCTTGCTTGAACTTGGGTGGTTTGTCGGTTTTGCTGTTCGCCGTAGGTTATGGAAATGCTGACTTCTGCTGCTGCTTTTTTAGGGTTGCTGGCTAAGTTTTGTGCACTCTTACCTGTTTGATAGGCTTGCCAGCCTGCATTGACCGCTGCCATGGCATTAACGCGGTCGTTTTTGCTTTTGCCAACGGTTTGGGCTGTCTGAACCATGCTTTGTGCTGCTTGTACAATAGGGACATTAAGGGCAACGGTTAAGCCTTTTTGTTCTTGGATATGAATGTGGTCGTTTTGTCTCTTGTTTTGTGCTGCACGAATGTCTATGCTTTGGGCATGAATGGTGTTGTTACCTTCTGGGCTGGATACAGTACTGCCGATTTGTTCGTAGTGTTTGCCTGCAACAATGGTGGTATCGCCTTTGATGCTACCTACGGTGCTGCCTGTGTGGGTAAGGCTGGTGCTGTCGGTGTCATCGGTGGTTTTTTTGCTGCCGATGGCAAAGCCGATGCCACCTGAACTCATTAAACCTGATTTTTTGGTTTGATGAAATTCATTGTCGCGGTAATGATTTTGTGCTGCTGTTAATGAAACATTTTCTGCTGCAACAATTTGTGTTTCTTCATCAGAAATGACGTTTGAGCCACGAATGGCAACGTCTTTTCCAGCAGAAACAGAAATTTGTTTCGCTGTAATTGTGCTGCCAACCGCTTCATCGTGATTCAACTGAAATTGGTCTAATGTCTTCGTGCTGGACAATACACCACGAGATTTGCTGTACACCGATACGTCCATAGCCAATGTTTGCCGTCCTTCTTGGATGGAAACATTGTTTTTTGCGGACAAAGCAACCGTGCCATTGGCGCTGTTGATGTCGCCTTGACGAATGTTTAAATCATTGCCCGATGCCAAAACCACATTGCTTTGCGTTTGGATTTGACTGCCCATTTCTGCCGTTTGATGAACATGGCGATGATTTTTATCGCTTAATTCGCTATACGTTTCGTGATTTTCTGTGCGAACTGTGCTGATATTTAAATTATTTTGCGCGATGATGTGCGTTGTGCCATTGCTGGCGGCATTGCTCAACTGGGCAGCATGCAGATTGACATCATTTTTTGCGTGTAAACTCAATGTGCCATTACCCTGTGCATCGCCTTCTACATACACTGCCGCTACACGGTCAAATACTGTATTGCCATTGCGTTTGTCGCCTGATGTGCTGGTGGTGCTGTTCAAATTGATGTTGTTTGCATTCGCTTGAAACAGGCTGCCAGAAACTGCTGTGCCGCCATTAAAATCAATATGATTCGTTGCTTGCAAACCAATCTTATCTGCTTGCAAATGCCCTGAATGCTCAATGTCTTTGGCATTAATCGCTGCAATTTGACGTACGCCAATCGTGCCTGTATTTTGCAAAGTGCCATTGCTGATATTCAAATGAATTTTGTCTGCGCTGATGAGGCTGCCTGAAACGTCTAAATCGCCTTTTTTGGCCACCACATAAACTTTGGGTACAAACACTGTTTGCACTGAACCATTAGGCAGTGTCACTGTTTGTGTTTCTAACCAAACAATGTCAGAAGTTAAGCGTGCAACTTGCTGGGCAGACAAGGAAACCCCTAGACTCAAACCTAATTCTTGCGCTGCCGTAATGCCATTTTGCATTAAGGCTTTGAATTGCTCTTCGTCATTGGTATAGCCATCTAAACGGCGATAACCTGTTAAACGGTTGATTTGTTCATTAACCAGCTTTTGCTCGTAATAGCCATCACCCAAGCGTTTATGCATATTGTTCGGGTCGTTTTTTAAGGCAGCCAGCATATAGTCGCTGCCTAGCCATTGCCGATAATTCGCAAAGGTAGGGTCGGTCTCAACCAAAGGACCTGAATGGTTGGGGTTGATGGTGTAGAGACTGTTGGTGGGTAGCGTTATCGTATTGTTATTTAGGGTTTTAATATTGCCTGTTGTGATGCTTGCATGGGGTAACTTATCGGCAGTTTGTTGGTTTACGCCTATTGCTGTGTTTTGTTTAAAAACGACAATATCATCAGCAAAATGATAAGTGCTTAATTTAGGAGCAGCATCAAACCCTGTTGCTACATCAAAACGAATTCTGCGTTTTCCTGTGTGTGCTTTACCACCTCTATTGTACGAGTTCAATTCAGCTTTAGCATTATGCTTTTCAATGCGTTGATTGCCTAATGATTCTTTATTTTCAATAAGTTGATTATTATTTCCTACTGTATTTTCTCCTGCTATGATATGGCTATTTTCATTTAACCATTTATCTCCATGTATATTGAGTGAGCCACTAAGGACAATACTGGCTGGACGATTACTGCCTTCAACAATTTTTTCTTTATAGGTTAATTCATCATATTCTTCACGAACAACGATTTTGGTTTGCTTACCGTGAATACTGATGGCTGTTGTGCCATCATTGAGATGGAAATGAAAGTTTGTTCTATGCTTATCCTCTCTTCCATCTACACCATCTATATAACGAGTCGTACTATTTGCATATCCATAAGCAACAACATGGCGGCTGTTAGCTAAATATTCTTCCGTTTTAAAATGATTATTCAAATTCCTCAAATCTCTAACCGCAATGCTGCCATTACCTTGCGCTTCAATTCGTGCACTACCATTGATTAAACTGTCTGCTAAACCTGTGGCTTTATGCTCTGCATTCAGACTGCCTCCAATCCCTAAATCGCCTTCACTAGACAATACTGACGCTTCTTGATTCACAATTTCTCGTGCCCCAATATCCAAACGCTCCCGAGCTGCCACTACCGCCGCTTTGCCGTTCTCTTCTCGATTGACCACACTATCGCTAGCTAATGCTACATGGTTGCCGTAAATTTTACCCATGCCAATATTCAGCAATTGTTGACTTGCCTGTACGCGTGTCAAACCATTGCTGTTCACCAATCCGAGATTGGTCACATTGTGTTCTGCTCGCAATGTAACTGCCCCGCCAGCTGTTACATGGTGCGTATTATTCAGGCTGCCTTGTGTGTTGATGTTTAACTGATTGCCAGCCGTTAAATCGCGTTCAATGGTAAAGTCATCTTTTAAATCAATGGACAATTGATTTCCAGCAGCCAGATTACCCTGATTGTTCAGCGATTTGCTTTGCAACGAAACATCTTTCGCTACAATCTTGCCGTCTGTATTGTCAATCCGCAGTGTTTTCGCTTGATTATCGTGAATATTCAAAGCATGATTTGCTGCAATCTCGCCTCCTTGATTATTCAGGCTGCCTGAAACTGCTAAATCCGCATCGTTTACCGATTGCAATTTACCTGCGCGGTTGTCTAATTGATGCGCCGTAATATTTAACTGTTGAACGGCAGTGAATTCACCTTGCTGATTATGAACGGTGTCGGTGTGAATATCTGTTGTTTGTGCGGTAATTTTGGCGTTTGTGTTGCCCAATACCTCTCCCGATACCACTAACCGGTTCACATTCAATTCAGCTGTATTAGTCAAACCACTTTTTGCAGTCAAATCCACACCGCCATTGGCATTCAGGCTGCCTGAATGATTGAACTCACCTTTGGTTTGAATCATGCCTTCTGCCAGTTGAGTCGGCGTAACAGTATTGCCTGCATGACCTGTATTAGGTTGAATATGCGTGCTGCCTGAACCTGTCGCGCTGCTGGGGGTATTCGTTTGTGTGGGACTATTGCCTGTACCACCGTGACTGGTTTTGTTATTTGCGGTGTTTTCGGGTAAACCAATTTTGCCACTGTTGCTCAATGCCCCAGTCGCTTCAATATGCAGTTTTTGTGAACCTGTTTGCGAGAGTTTGCCTTGATTAGTGAGTGTATCGGTCTGAATGGCTAAGCGAGCAGCTTCAAGTGTGCCGGTGGTCTCATTTTTCAGGTTGCCTGAATTGTGAATCAATAATTCACCTGATGACAATAATGTGCCCGTGTTTTGAATCGATTGACTGTGAATTTGACTGCCTTGTTGCGAGGCAATCGTACCGCTGTTTTCAATAGCTTGACTGTGGATATGGATTTTGTGTTCCGCTGTATTATTCGTATCTTGTGCATTGGTAGCGGCAATCGTACCATTATTGATTAACTGACCATTGGCATCTAGGGCAACATTGCCCGCCGAAGCAAATAGCTGCCCTTGATTGCGAATGCCTGCTTGTTCTGCTGTACTGATTAAGGTGATTTTGTTGGCATACATACCGCCTAATGTGCCGGTATCAATCGCAAATAAAGGGATATGTGTGCCGTTGTTGGCTGTATTGTTAGATGTATGGGCAGCAGCATTATTGGGAATAGGCGAATGTGCATCACCCATTGCGGCCACATCATTTTGTCCCGCGATAACACGAATATCTTGTCCCCATATGGGTGCATCAATTTTGGCATGTTCACTGAGTATGCGTGTGTAATCCGCATCGCGTGCGTCTAAACCTTGTCCTGTAATCGCAACATGACCTGAACGAACCTGAAAGCCTGTTAATGCACCTGCTTGATATTGTGGCGCACCTGTCGTCAAAGTGGCACGAGAAGCATTGATAAAACCACCACCATTGACTGCAATCCCTGCTGGATTGGCGATAACGACTTCTGCACGTCGTCCACCCACTTCAATATAGCCATTCAGTTGTGAAGAATGAGCAGAATTCACTTGATTCACAATCACCCGCGCTTCGCCAGTTGCTAACCAAGGATTGCCTTGAATCCAGCCACCTAGCTGTGTTTGAGTGTTGCTGCGACTGTTGTTTAAAATCGCCCCACGATTACCCACATCAAACTGGACGTATTGATTAACAGAAACCCCTGCCAAAGTAGGGGTTTGAATATTGACTTGCGGTGTGCCGTTACCTGTTTGCAAAATCGTGGCTTGTTGGCTTTTAGGGGCAGCTTTATCGGCGACAATGCCATCAGCAAAAGCAATATTGGCTGTACCCAACGCCAAACATAAACAAAAGCCTAATAAGGAAAAAGAAAAGAGATTTGAACAACGAATAGGTGCATGAGCAGTACCAAAAGGAACAGATTTCACATGAACGCTGCCTGAACCACTATCGGCACAGCTTTTACCCTCGCGCTTCACATTCTCTGCAACAACCATCAGGCAACCGCGACAAGAGTTGAAGATGACGCGATAGAGGGTTTTGTTCATGATTTTAGTTCCTTGATTTTTAGAGATTTATTAAAAAAAATAGATAATCTTATTATTCTAAATCAAGGATTTTATGAGGTCAATGACTGCCTTCACTTCACACTCATCAAAACGAATAACTCACCTGAAACCCCGTTACCCATTTCTTTGTCCTAAAATACTCAGGTTTCTTCACCGCACGACTGGCAAACAAATCATAGTGTAAATTCCCACCCACTGTCATTTGTCCGCGTACGCCCACCGTTGCGCCAGCCAAAGTCTGTCCCAATAACCATTTTGCCGATTGTCCTGAAACATGTCCCACATCTGTGCCTAAATACAGTTGATGCCCTGGCTTAAACTGCCAGCTCAAATCATTGTGCCAATACCAACCGCGTTCGGCTGATAGGCTTAATTCGCCATCAAATCCGCGCACGGTATAGCGTCCGCCAATGGCGATTTTATCTTGTGGGGTCAATGGAGTTTTATTCCATTGTGCTTGAAAGTTGGTGTCGTAAGCAAATAACTGTTTGCCAATTTGAAAGGGAATGTTCACATCAGTACTGACTGTCCAAATTTTCATGCGCGACGTGCCTTCGCCAAAGGGTTCTTCGGGTGATGGCAGGGCATCGTACATGCCTGTACCGCGTTTGTAAGTGATTTTAAAATTGGCGGTGCTGTTGCCGATGTATTCTTTATGGCTTAACTCGGCTAACCAGCCTGCTGTTCTACGGCGTTGCACCGTAATCTCCGCATCGTCAATATAGCTTTGTGTTTCGCGTGTCCATAATTTTGCACCAATATGCGTTTTGCGTTTGGCATCGCGGTAGATTAAGCGGTTGAAACCTAAATCGGTGTTGTCGCTTTTGCCATTGTAGTCATACGCTTCGCTTAATCCTGCTACCGCTTGATGATAGCGGTAGCCGCTGTGGTTAAATGTCCATGTCCATTTGCCAAAGGGTACGGAATAATGCAACGCGTAATTATAAGTACTGCCTTTTTTCAGGCTGCTTGTACTGTTTGTTTCATTGGGTACATTGCCGATGGAATGCCCGTAGTTCACATAAAACAAATCGCTCAATCCCAATGGATTATCTGCCGAGAAGGTAATATTGCCTTGATATTTGCCTGTTGCTTTCATACCAGAATCATCGATGCCGAGACTCAAGCGATAAGGCAACAATCGCTGCCGCCATTTCACTAATACTGTACTTTGATTGGGTACACCGTCCACAGGCATAATTTGAATATCCGCTTCTACGGTTGGAATGCGCTTTAAATTCTCCAAACCCTGTTCCAAATCGCGCAAATTCAAGATGCCGTCAGAACGCGTAGGAAACTCATTTTGAAAGGCGGCAATGCGACCTGCATGAGTGGTATCTGTTTGCGACATATCGACTTCAATGTTTTTAAGATAACCCACCAATACCGTTAAAACCAATTTACCACTGTTTAAATCCTGCGGTGCTGCCATGATGCGCGTTGTGGTAAAGCCCTTGCCAATGACTGCATTTTGCGCCACCGTCATGATGCGGTTAATCGCGCCTGCATTCAAACATTTGCCTGCCTGAAAATCGGTTTCGTGCAATGCTTGTTTTAGGGCAAACTGAAACCATGCATGATGTTCGCCTTCTAAAACCACTTCGTTAATGGCAAAACATGGTTGCTTATCGTCATTGTCCATAGGCTGATTAAGTGTTTCATTAACACGTTCACCTTGTAAACGCACATCGGTTTCAGGCTGCATCGTTTGGTGCAACTGCTCTTCGCGTTGGCGTTGTTGAATGTCTTGTTGCATACGGATTTCGGTAGGGTTGGGGGCAGCGAACAAAGTAGCAGGAGCGATGATGCCTGCTGATAAGCAGCACAAAGACAAGAAGCGAATATTAGGCAAATAGGATAAAGGAGGTTTCATAGTGTGGTCGTCAAGTCAATAAAATTATCAATAAAATCACCAATAGGCATTCAATACATGATAGTATCAGGGTTCAGAAGAAAGTACAGATACAAGGGTGGGTGCTTGCACCCGCCCTACGCAGGCTACACTGGCGTAAACGAAGTACAGCGAAGCGAAAGCCAAAACCACGGTGTATGAATGCATAACCTATAATTGAAAATTTGTGTTAATTACAGATAATGCCAGCTGAAAATGTTTCAAAAAAAGGTGGTGTCCTGAAAAGTGTGCTGTAAAAAATAAACAATAAAAAAGCAGCGAAAATAGAGTATATTTGAGTGTGTGAAAACAGAAATAACTCTAACTTGTCCTCGCTGCCAAGGACAAAATATAAAGAAAAATGGCTACTCTGGCAATCGTAAACAAAAATATTTTTGCAAAGATTGTTGTCGTAATTTTATTGGCGACCATAACCTTACCTATAAGGGTTGTCATTCCAAAGCTGATGAACAGGTTTGGAGAATGACCGTTAGAGGTTGTGGTATTCGCGATATTGCAGCAATTACGGGTTACAGCAAAGACAAGGTTCAGGCTGCTTTAAAACGCCATGAGTTTGAGCCATTTCCTAAACAAAAACATTACTCTACACTTGAAATAGACGAGTTTTGGACATTTGTCGGTAACAAGTCTAATAAAGTGTGGCTAGTCTATGCCTATCACAGAGAAAGTGGCGAAATTGTCGCTTACGTTTGGGGTAAGCACGATTTAGCAACAGCGCGAGCACTCAAACAGCGTTTAAAAGAATTACGCATAACTTACGACAGAATGGCGACCGACGACTGGGCTGCATTTTTAAATGTCTTTTCAAATGAAGAATGGCATCTAGTTGGTAAGCAACACACAGTTGGCATTGAGGGTAATAACTGTCGTTTACGGCACAAAGTAAGGCGAGCGTTTAGAAAAACGTGTTGTTTTTCTAAAAGTATGTTTTATCACAAGAAAGTTTTTGATTTGGCTTTCTTTGATATTCATTTTGGCATTGTTTAGTTTTACAGCACACTTTTCAGGACACCACCATAATTAGTCAGGACACCTGATTTTTTTACCTCCATCAAAACCCTTATCATGTGCGCTAGAAGCTGTTTTGACACTTTGTGAATCAATAATGGCATAAGTTGGCATTGCTTGTTTTTGATGGATTAAACGTTTTTTTGAACCAATGCCAAAAGAATTCTATCCCATAAGCCTGATTGGCTCTGCGATAGAAACTCCATACGGTTGAATAAGGTGGAAAATCATTGGGCAACATACGCCATTGGCAACCTGTTTTGGTGATGTACAAAACGGCATTCACTAATTGACGTTTATCCCATTTGTAGTGGCGTAGCTGGTTAAAATGTGGCTCAATCGCTTGCCATTGGGCATCTGTTAAGTCTGTTGGGTAGGATTTTCTAGTCATATTGAATAAAATTTATTTTCCAGGAATACCCAATTTCCTACGCAATTGAATATTAAGTTTATCAATTCTATTCCTGTTTAAGGTTCCTGACCAGTGATACAAATTCCTGTTGTTATCAGCACCAACCAGTAAAGGATTGCTGCTGGTAACAGTCAACTTTATGTTTTTCAGATTGTGGATACCTGCAAAAACGCGAAGAATTCGTGAAAGCTATAGTTTGCTAAAATATATTATAGATTCAATTGAAAAATAACAGATTCAACTGTACCTTTCTTATACCTGATTTCTTTAAAGTTTTTCCCATTATCAAAACTATAAAAAAGTCTCTCTTCCTCACCAGAATATCCCATTTCTAATACTAAACAATCTATTTCACAATTACTCCCTCCACTCATATATGCAGTATCAATAGAAAATATATTACATAATTCCAGAGAATTATATTTATCTATATCAAATAGTTGCTCTCCAAAATCTAAACCATTGTTCCCACCTGCATAATACTTCTCTTCAAAGGATGATTTCAAACTATTAAAAACTGTATTTAGTGTAAAATATCCATATGGGCATATCTTAGGATATATATTCTCTCCTATTATTATCTGAATTTTTCCATAAATAAAACCATTACATTCAGAGTTTTTTCCCATAAAATCCCAAATTTTCTTGTTGAATCCATAATAATATTCATATAAATCCTTATTTTAATAACTTATTCTTTGATTGCTCGGGGTATGCTTTTTTAATTCCTGCTTTTTGTTGACTTGTTAAGGACAAGGGATTCTTCTTATCGGATGTAGAACCAGCCCAATGCCAAGGTTCATTTTTCCTATCGCCCCCCATATAACGATGAATATGTCCTTTATCATCAATTGCAAATCGCTGTTTACCAATTTGTACTGAACTTTGAATTAATTGAACTGAATTCTTTGGCTCAATACCAGCATCAAACTTAAATCCTAACTGACCAGGGGTATGTTTAGGATTAGATTTATAGGTAGTTTCACTAACCGTTTTATCTGGATTTTTAATTTTTATTGAGATAGCTTGAGGAACAGGTATAGAAGACTCTGCTCCCTGTCCTTTAGAAGTACCAAAATCATTCTTTTGATGACTCTTCGACGCCAATGCCGTATCCGGAGGAATCCTATCCCCCTTCGCAACATTGCCGTTTACAGGAATACGGATATTCCCCGCACCCGCCAACAAGGGATCACTGCCTGTAACATTCGACCTTATGTTTCCCAGATTGCGGATGCCTGCAAGAATCGGGGCTTTTATCCTCGGATTGGGGTTGACAAGGTTCAATAACGTATCCGTTATATTCAGCGCAAAATTCTCGTTTTCCTGCTGATTACGCTGTATTTCGCTGTTTCTAATCCCACTGTGCAACCAAGTCAGGTTGCGGTATTCTGGTTTGTCCTGTTGGCGGTATTCCTCAAACAACTTCGGATCATTGTAGGCTTGTGGATTTCTTGTGCCGTAGTCACGGTAATCCCAAGCATAACCCAAGGCTTTGTCTTCACCTTTCATTCCGATAAGAGATATGACACTTTGGTCGGTATAGCCGTCTTGGGAACCTTTGTCCACCCAGCGCAATATCTGCCTGCGGATTCTTATTGCCGCTTCTTGGCCGCTGATTTTTCTGCCTTCGCGTTTTTCAACTTCGCGCTTGAATATCTCGGCATATTTGTCGGCCAATGCCATTTCCTTCGGATGCAACTGCCGATTATGCCAATCTACATTCGTACCCACCACAGCGCCACCACTGCCACCAGTTGCATAGCCAATGGCTGCACCACCTAATGCATTAATCAATGTACCTGTACTACCAAGTTTTTCTTCGGCTTCATTTAAATAGGGAGCAGCTAGTGAAGTGCTACCACCCGCTAATGCACCACTTGCATTACCTGTCATCACCCCGCCAACGCCTGACTGCAAGAGGGCTCTTCCTATACTACCTTTGCATCGCCAGCATTGTCATATGAAATTGGACAACACTTTAAAGAAAAAGACGCAGAAGGAACGAGCGCGCATATCCTTGCCCATGCGGTATTGGGAGCGGCTGTTGCAGCGGCAGGAGACAATAAGGCCCTAGCAGGAGCATTGAGTGCAGGTGGAGCGGAGGCTGCTGCGCCTTATATTAGCAAATGGTTATACGACAAAGAAAAAGGCAGCGACTTAACAGCAGAAGAGAAAGAAACTGTAACAGCGATTACAAACTTATTGGGAACGGCTACAGGTGCAGCAGTCGGCAACAGCGCAACAGATGCAGCGCAAGGCAGCCTGAATGCGCAAAGTGCGGTGGAGAATAATTGGCTTACCAGTCGTACCTTTAGACAAAATTTAAGTAATCGTGCTAAACAAGGAAATACTGATGCTAAGCGTATGTTAGAAATTGAAAATTTATTACGCCAGTACGGTATCCAAGATATAGAAGATGTTGTAGCTAGATATAATCAAAATGGTGGTGTCCTGAAAAGTGTGCTGTAAAACTAAACAATGCCAAAATGAATATCAAAGAAAGCCAAATCAAAAACTTTCTTGTGATAAAACATACTTTTAGAAAAGCAACACGTTTTTCTAAACGCTCGCCTTACTTTGTGCCGTAAACGACAGTTATTACCCTCAATGCCAACTGTGTGTTGCTTACCAACTAGATGCCATTCTTCATTTGAAAAGACATTTAAAAATGCAGCCCAGTCGTCGGTCGCCATTCTGTCATAGGTTACACGCAACTCTTTCAAACGCCGTTTGAGTGCTCGCGCTGTTGCTAAATCGCGCTTACCCCAAACGTAAGCGACAATTTCGCCACTTTCTCTGTGATAGGCATAGACTAGCCATACTTTATTAGACTTGTTACCGACAAATGTCCAAAACTCGTCTATTTCAAGTGTAGAGTAATGTTTTTGTTTAGGAAATGGCTCAAACTCATGGCGTTTTAAGGCAGCCTGAACTTTGTCTTTGCTGTAACCCGTAATTGCTGCAATATCGCGAATGCCACAACCTCTAACGGTCATTCTCCAAACCTGTTCATCAGCTTTGGAATGACAACCCTTATAGGTAAGGTTATGGTCGCCAATAAAATTACGGCAGCAATCTTTACAAAAATACTTTTGTTTACGATTGCCAGAGTAGCCATTTTTCTTTATATTTTGTCCTTGGCAGCGAGGACAAATTAGAGTTATTTCTGTTTTCACACACTCAAATATACTCTGTTTTCGCTGCTTTTTTATTGCTTATTTTTTACAGCACACTTTTCAGGACACCACCACACTATCCATTAAAACCAACGCACCAAAAGTATGCCCAAAATAAGTTGTATCCAAAATCACATTAACCTTTTTCGGGTGCGAAAAGTGATTTTGTTTCGTTGCTCATTTTAAGCGGCGTTGAATGGTTTTGGTGCTGCATTGGTACTGTTGAGCCAGTTGTTCAATGGTGCGATGCTCATCGCGATATTGTTACCAAAGTTCATCGTTAATTTAAGCGTATTCCACCGTTAAAACACTTCTTACATTGGGTGCAAAAATAGCGTTGTTTATGGTTACGCGTTCCGTATTTTTGAACGGAATTTGAGTGACAAAAAGGGCATTTTTTGTGTTCAAAGCATTTGACCTATCTGAAAGCCTTTAAGCATAAGGCTTCCAGCGATTTTAACCGACCATTTTGTCCTTTAACCCATTATTGGCGATACTTGAATCATATGATATACTAATATTAACATTTTTTAACAAAGCAAATATTATGAAACGTCTTTTTTCTTTTTCCATGATTGCAGTATTAGGTTTGATGACTGGTTGCGCCAAATTAAATACAGGATTGCAACAAATCAACAGTACATTAGGTTCATTAACTAGCACCGTAACTGGCGGTGGTACAGTGAACATTGGTAATAAAGTAACCAATCAATATGAAATTAAAAACTTTGCTTTGGAAATTGGTCAGGAAAGTTTGGCTCATAAACCTGTTGTATTTAAAGGAGAAGTTTATAATAAAACTTCAAAAGGCATTCGTTTAGATATTTTTGTACCAACATATGATTCACAGGGTTTTGCGTGTAATAGTTTACACACATCAATTAGCCTGAGTGCTAATGAAAAAACTCGTTTAGATAATGCAGATTATGTGGGCGTAAACACTGGTTGTTCTATCAGCACAAGTAAAATTAAATATAATTTAACGACATACTAATGAAACAGCGCGTAAATTGGGTAAACCAATCTACGCGCTATTTTGTTAAAAACTATCCCAACATCGCCAAAAATTCATCTTCCGACAAAACCGTCACACCCAAACTCAACGCCTTTTCCAATTTAGAGCCAGCCGCATCGCCAGCCACCACAAAATCCGTTTTTTTAGACACGCTGCCTGAAACCTTACCGCCAGCCGCTTCAATCATCGCCGCCGCCTCATCGCGTTTCAAAGTCGGCAAAGTTCCTGTTAAAACAAAGGTTTTGCCAGCAATCAAATTATTCAGGCTGCCTGAAACCGCGTTTTCCGCATTCGCCTCGCCAAATTCGGGTAACTTCGCCAAAAATTCGCCAACTTCGCGCAAAAGTGCCGCATTTTCCGCAATATTGCACCAATTTTGCCACTCAATTGGCAATACCTTATCCGACAACAAACCATCCACTGAACCGCCAGCCAAATCCCACAATTCCTGCGCCCGTTTTTCGCTGATTTTGTAATTCGGCAAACGCGAAATCCAACGCGCAGGCGTAGCAAACTCACGCACATTTGTAGATAAAACAGCGTGTTGCGGCTCAACGCCCACCGCCAACAAATCGTCCAACAATTTTTGTTGTGCAGGCTGCCTGAAATAATGCGCGATAGACTGCGCCACCACACCGCCAATATCGGGCAAACACGCCAAAACAGGCTCGGGCGCGTGTCGTACCGTCGCCAAATCGCCAAATGCATTCGCCAACTGTTTCGCCGTGCTTTCGCCAACGTGCCGAATCCCCAACGCAAATAAAAAGCGTGATAACAACGGCTTACGGCTATTTTCAATGCCAGTCAAAATATTTTCCGCCCATTTCGTTGCGCTGGATTTGCTGTCTTTGATTTTTTGCAATTTCGCAATATCTAATTGATAAATATCAGCAAAACTGTGTAATACATCTTGTTCTACCAACGCTTCAATCTGCCTATCCCCCAAACCGACAATATCCATCGCTTTTCGCGCCGAAAAATGGATTAAGCCCTGCGCTCGCTGCGCCTGACACAACATTCCGCCGCTACAACGCGCCACCGCTTCGCCGTCTTCGCGCTCAATCGGGCTGTTGCAAACAGGGCACAATTCAGGCAGCCTGAAAGCAGAAAACTTTGGTTTTTCAACGGTTTCGCTAAACAAATCCGCGCCCAATTCCTGCACCATCGGGCGGCGTTCCAACACCACGCGCACGACTTCGGGAATCACATCGCCAGCGCGGCGCACAATCACGCTATCGCCCACGCGCACGTCTTTTCGTGCTACTTCGTCCTGATTGTGCAAAGTCGCGTTAGTAACGACCACGCCGCCGACCGCCACAGGTTGCAACCGCGCCACAGGCGTAATCGCGCCCGTGCGCCCGACTTGCACGTCAATCGCTTCCACAATCGTAATGGCTTCTTCGGCAGGGAATTTGTGTGCAATCGCCCAACGCGGTGCGCGTGAAACAAAACCGAGTTTTTCTTGTTCAATCAATGAATTAACTTTGATAACCATGCCGTCAATTTCATACGGCAGATTGGGGCGTTTTTCGGCTAATTGCTCGTATTGTTGCAAAACTTCGGCAATATTCGCGCAAATATGCCAATTTCCAGTCGGCAAACTAAATCCCAATTCCTGCAACCACAACAATTCTTCCGCGTGGGTTTGGGGCGGATTTTCTACGCCGTCAAGACGCGCAATGCCGTAGCCAAAAAAATGCAATTTACGTTCCGCCGCCACACGCGAATTTAACTGGCGCAAACTGCCAGCCGCCGCGTTGCGTGGATTGGCAAATGGTTTTTGTCCAGCCGCTTCTTGGCGAGCGTTGAGCGCGGCAAAATCCGCTTTCAGCATCAACACTTCGCCACGCACTTCAATCAGATTGGGGATATTTTTACCGTGCAATTTCAAAGGGATATTGCGAACGGTTTTGATGTTTTCGGTAACGTCTTCGCCAGTCGTGCCGTCGCCGCGTGTGGCTGCCTGAATAAAAATGCCGTTTTGATACAACAAACTAACCGCCAAGCCGTCAAATTTCGGTTCAATCGTGTATTCGGTTTGCGCCTGATTTAAATCTTTGCAAACGCGCTCGTTAAACGCCAGCGTTTCGGCGTGGTCGTATGCGCCCGATTCATCGCGTGGCGAAAACGCATTGTTCAGCGACAACATCGGTACGGCATGGCGCACGCTGGCAAATTCGCTCAAAATCGCACCGCCTACGCGATTAGTCGGGCTTTCAGGCAGCCTGAAATCGGGAAAATCGCGCTCTAGCTGTTCCAATTCGCGGTAGAATTTGTCGTATTCGCTATCGGGAACGCTCGGCGCGTCTAGCGTGTAATATTCGTGGGCGTAGCGGTTTAGGGTTTCGGTTAGGTGTTTGATTTGGTTTTGAATTTGTGTATTTGACATGGTTCAGGCTGCCTGAAAGGAAAATAAATGAAATTGTACTGAAAAAATGCAGCCTGAAACATTAAATTAGTGGTTTCAGGCTGCATGAGAATATGGACGTGAGTTGGATTTTTGTATGCAACAAAAGGGAAATTTTTGATAAATATCAGATTTAATTATTCAACTTATACTCTATAATCTGACAAATTCAGTATCCAAAAAAAGGGGCTGTCCTAGATAACTAGGATAAACTCGATTTTATTAACTGTTTTAAAATAGAACAAGAACTTTTATCTCACTGTTGTTAAAACGCCATTCGCACGCCTTTAAATACAGCTCAAAATGCTCTTTGGGAATGCCGTTAAACTTGCGTAAATGACGTTTTGCTTGGTTCCAAAAGTTTTCAATTCCATTGATATGGTTTTGTCGTTCAGCAAAATGTGTGCTGTGATTGATACGAAAACGAAGTTTCAGCGAAGCTAAAATGGCTTTGTCACTCACATCTAATACATCATAGCTACGATAACAATCCGTATAAATCTTGCCATTTCGCTTCAAGAGCCCGAATACAGCGACTTTGCCAGCTGAACCACGACCGCGTTTGCCTTTACGTTGTCTACCAAAATAACTTTCATCAGCTTCTACTTCACCATCAAACATTTCCAAATGTGGGCTGTTGTGATAGATAAGTAATCGTAAACGATGAAAATAATAGGCTGCGGTATTTTTATTAACACCTACTAACTCTGCTGCTGTTCTTGCAGTTACACCTGCGACAAATAGCTCAATGAGTTTATTTTGTTTGTACTGACTTAGACGACTTTTTTTCATAGGGATAATTCTAACTTAATTTGAATTTCCCTACTTATCTAGGACAGCCCCCTATTTTTATATTTATTGAATGTATTACGATATTAATGTGGAAAGTTTATCTCAACAATATCCGATTTCAACAATCTGAAGTACGACAAAATTTTCAAAAAAATAAAAGAACAAATGCAGCCTGAAAAACGAGCGATGGCTATATTTGATCTACCTTCCCAAACAGAAAGACATTTAACGAGTAATCGAGAGCTGCTCCATTTTGTGCAATGGTATCAAGCAGAAAAATACGGTTGGGTAGATTATAGCTTTGCAACTGCACCTGCTATGATTGTTCGTTTAAAACCAGAGGCAATTTATCCAGCCTATGCAAGAAATCGCGATGCTTCACAGCATAATTTGCAAAAAATTCTAGATTGCCAGCCTTATGATTATTTAGTGATAAGAATGAGCCACAATATCGACAAAGCAGCAAATTGGTTGCAAAACAACCCAAAATGCAAAACCATGAAACTGCAATACAAAGCTGGAGATTGGCTATTATTTACCAAGGGGAGGCCACAATGAAATGGCTACATAAAATCAAATGGTATAGCTTGATTGGCGTGTTCAACACTGCATTGCATTTTGCGGTATTCAGCGTGCTCAGTTGGCAAGGCGTAGCAAGTGCGTGGGCAAATGTAGCGGCATTTGCTTGCGCCGCCACCTTCAGCTTTTTCGCCAACGCAAAATGGACATTCAAGCAAACCGCCAACCAAAAACGCTATTTTTTGTTTATGAGTTTAATGGGCGGTTTAGCCTTACTAACAGGTTGGCTAACAGATTATTTAGGCTTATCGTCCATTCTTGCCGCCATATCCTTTTCCCTGATTAGCTGGGTGCTAGGTTTTTTGAGCAGCCAATACATCATCTTTAAATAACTTTCAGGCAGCGATTATGAAAATTTCCCTGATTATTCCCGTGTGGAACGAAGCAGAAACCATCCCCATTTTCTATCAAACTGTTCGCGAATACACTCCATTGCAAGACTATGAAGTTGAACTTGTATTTTGCAACGATGGCAGCCGCGACGAAACCGAACAGATTTTGAACGATTTAGCCGCTCAAGATACGCTGGTAAACGTGCTGCATTTCACTCGCAATTTTGGCAAAGAAGCCGCTCTATTTGCAGGATTAGAACACGCAACAGGCGACGCGTTAATTCCGATTGACGTGGATTTGCAAGACCCAATTGAAGTAATTCCACAAATGATAGAAAAATGGCGAGCAGGTGCAGACATCGTATTAGCCAAACGCATAGACCGCAGCCAAGACAGCCCAATGAAACGCCTAAGTGCTACTGCTTTTTACAAAGCGCACAACTATATGAGCAACACGCACATTGAAGAAAATGTGGGTGATTTTCGCTTAATTTCGCGTGAAATTGCCGATAGCATTATTTCGCTGCCTGAAAGAAATCTGTTTATGAAAGGCATACTTTCTTGGGCGAGCAACAATATTGCAATTGTAGAATACAGCCGCCCAGCGCGTGTGGCAGGCGAAACCAAATTCAACGGTTGGAAATTGTGGAATTTAGCATTAGAAGGCATCACCAGTTTTTCCACCGTGCCCTTGCGCGTATGGACGTATATTGGCGGTATTTTAGCTGGCACATCATTTTTGTATGGCTTATTTATCATCGTGCGTACCCTGTTTTTTGGCAACGACGTGAAAGGCTATCCATCACTGCTGGTATCTATTCTATTTTTAGGTGGCATTCAGCTCATTAGTATTGGCGTGTTAGGTGAATATATTGGGCGAATTTATATTGAAACCAAGCAGCGTCCACGCTATGTTTTGAAAAAAATAAAAAAGTAGCCCTAAACAAAATGCAGCCTGAAAACATCTTTCAGGCTGCATTTATTTTATTCCATAGATTGCGTACTTAATTCCGCAACAAATTTCAGTTGTTTATCCAAAGCGATAAACTTCCCTTGATATTTACCCATTGCCGCAATCACATATAATTTACCGTGCTGTTGCTCCAAAGTTGCTAATTTCGCTTTTGCTGTTTCATCTAACGCACCGCGTGTTATTGAATCAAACTTCTCCCACTCAACAGGCGCAACTGTACCTGCTGATTCATAAGTAGGTTGCCCATTTTTTGGCACAAACACCGCAAAAGGCACTTTTTCTAATTGCACAAACTGGTTACTATCCAGTGACTTAAATTCCTCAGCTTCTTCAATTTCGCGCAAATTCAACACCGCAGCTGTACCCTTGTCATACACCACCAACAATTTCGGCTGCTCACGATAAACCACATGCAAACCATAACCTAATGCCGCAAATTGAACCATTCCCACCAGAACCAAGTCCAAAATAATTTCGCGCATTTTCTTGTGAGGGTTGAAAATCAAAAAGGTGAGCAAAGGACCAAGCACCACATCTACGCCCAACATTAAACGTAAGCCCTGCTCTCCCCCACTCATTGTAAAATAAAAAGAAGGATATAATACCCAATAAATCCAAGCAGCTAACGCCAAGAAAATAGCAACAGACAAACTAAAATGAATCCCTGCAGCCTGAAATTTAGCTTTAAAAGGAATAGAAATTTTCTTCATAAATTTTTCCTAACTATTTAACAATCGGAATATAAATTGCTTACATCTGGCTACAATTATACAACTTAACCCTATTGAATACGAAAATGAAAAGCAAACACTCTATTTACCAAAAAGGTTTTACCTTAATTGAACTCATGATTGTGATTGCCATTATTGGTATTTTAGCAGCCATTGCCCTGCCAATGTATCAAGACATGATTGCCAGGGCTCAAGTGCGCCGAGTTTATTATGAAGTAAGTACAATGCGTACTGCCATTGAAACCGTGATGTTCAACGGCAATACAGCCACATTAGACAAGACAAAAGATGGTACAACCATTGGCGGTAATACTTATGAATACGTTGGCGTTGATGGCAACAAGCCTCAATCTACGTTAATTTACACCATCAAAATCACACCAAATGAAGAGAATATTCAAAACATTGAAGCGCAATTTGGCAAAAGCGCACACAGCGGCATTGCTGGTGCCAAAATGATTTTGCATTATTCTGTTAGCGAAGGCTGGTATTGCTCAATCGATACCAGCGCTGCTGCCGTATGGAAAGAGACCTACACCCCTGTCAATTGCCAAGTAAAATCATAATCTTGCAGCCTGAAAAATAAAAACGGTTTGAATCTTCAAACCGTTTTTTACGTTTCAGGCTGCATTATTCAGAAGCTGCCGCCTTTGGTTTACGTCCACGTTTGCGGACAACCGTTGTTCCTGTGGTCGTAGCTGCTGCAGGAGCAGGCGCAGAAGTTGCACTACGTGCTGTTTTTTTGCTTGCCGCTGCCGTGCCAGACGATGAAGAATAATTCCCACGCATGTGTTCAAAAAATTCATTGTTATTTTTAGACAACTTAATTTTATCAATCAAAAATTCTGTCGCTTCCACATCTTCCATCGAATGAACCAAACGGCGCAATACCCACATTCTTTGCAACTGGTCGTGTGGAACAAGTAATTCTTCGCGGCGCGTACCCGATTTGTTGATGTTAATCGCAGGGAACGCGCGTTTTTCTGCCAAACGGCGTTCCAAGTTCAATTCCATGTTACCCGTGCCTTTGAACTCTTCAAAAATCACATCATCCATGCGGCTGCCTGTGTCCACCAAAGCCGTGGCGATAATGGTGAGCGAACCGCCTTCCTCCACGTTTCGCGCTGCGCCAAAGAAGCGTTTCGGACGGTGCAACGCGTTTGCGTCCACACCACCAGTCAGCACTTTACCCGAAGCTGGCACAACGGTGTTGTAAGCGCGCGCCAATCGCGTAATGCTATCAAGCAAAATCACCACATCTTTTTTGTGTTCCACCATACGTTTGGCTTTTTCAATCACCATTTCCGCCACTTGAACGTGGCGTTGTGCTGGCTCGTCAAACGTAGAAGCCACCACTTCGCCTTTTACGGTTCGCATCATTTCGGTTACTTCTTCGGGGCGTTCATCAATCAGCAAAACAATCAGTTGCACTTCGGGATTGTTCGCGGTGATGGCGTGAGCGATGTTTTGCAACATCATTGTTTTACCTGTTTTTGGCGGTGCAACCAGCAAGGCGCGTTGTCCTAATCCAATCGGCGAAATCAGGTCGATAATGCGCCCTGTGATGTTGTCGTCTGACACAATATCACGCTCTAATTTGAGCTGTTTGGTTGGGAAAAGCGGCGTTAAGTTTTCAAACAAAACTTTGTGGCGACTGGCTTCTGGGTGGTCGCCGTTAATGCTGTCCAAACGCACAAGCGCGAAGTATTTTTCATCGTTTTTGGGTACGCGAACCGTGCCTTCAATCGTGTCGCCTGTGTGCAAATTGAAGCGGCGAATTTGGTTGGGCGAAACGTAAATATCATCGGGGCAAGCAAGATACGATGTATTGGGGCTGCGTAGAAAACCATAGCCGTCTGGCAGGGTTTCTAATGTGCCTGAGCAGATAAATTCTTCGCCGTTTTTAATCATTTCGCGCACGATGGTAAACACTAAATCTTGTTTACGCAGGCGGTTGGCGTTTTCTATACCCATGCTTTCGGCTTGGGCGATGAGGTCGGTAATGTGTCGGGTTTGTAGTTCTGATACGTGCATGATGTTTTTTGCAATTCATGATTTTTTCAGGCTGCAAATCAATAAAATACAGCCTGAAAATGGGGTTTGAAATAAGGGGAAAATGAATAATCTTTTTTAGGGAAATGCAGCCTGAAACGGCAAAAGAATAATGGGCGCGATTGTAGAGATGCCATAAAAAATTGTCAAATAAAGCGCGAGTTAAAGCGCGCTTTATGGTTTTATCGCCCTTTGCAAGCAATATCAAATAATGCAGCAGACGGTGTGTTGTGTGCGATACCTGTGGCACGAGTATCGTTTGCTGGATATTTGTGTTGCGCCAACAATGTGCCTTTGTCGTTCCAGAAACGCGCGCCTCTGATGTTATAGGTGCGATTGCTGCAATTGAATTCCCAGTCACTGATGGAGACTTTGTATTTTGGCATACCTAAGAAGTTGGCTTTTAATGGATGTTGCACCACTTGACGTTCGGTTACATAACCTAAACCGCCTTTTTGTGAAATGCTGCCTGTGTCGTAATCCACTTCAATGCTGCTTTCTTGGATTTTGCCGATGTTTTTCCAAGAGCCTTTGGCTTGCATACCAGGGGCATTTTTCACGCCGTCGCCCGCACAAGCGGCTAATAAAACTGCTGTTGCCAGCAATACAACTGTTTGTTTTAACATAATGATTCCTATGGTTTTCAGGCTGCCTGAACTTTGCAAGCCAACATATAATTAACTGAAGCGTCGTCGCATAAATAATAATTTTTGCTGAGTAAATTGTAAGACATGCCCACGCAGCCTGAAACATCTAAATGCGCGGTGCGTGCCATGCGTGCCAACTCTGACGGTGTGATGAATTTGTGCCAGTCGTGCGTGCCTTTGGGGACAAGATTCAACACATATTCTGCGCCAAACACGGCGTGAACATAAGATTTAGCGTTGCGGTTAATTGTGGAGAAAAACACCCAGCCGTTGGGTTTTGCCAACTTGGCGCAGGCGCGGATAATGGAAGCAGGGTCGGGAACGTGTTCCAGCATTTCCATACACGTTACCACGTCAAATGAATGAGGCATTTCGGCGGCTAAATCTTCCACGCTGACGCAGCGATAAGACACGTTGTTCACATTCATTTGTTGCGCGTGGGCTTGGGCGGTTTGCAGCGAAAGTTCTGCCATATCAATGCCCAACACGCTTTGTGCGCCGCGTTTTGCCATGCTTTCCGACAAAATGCCGCCGCCACAGCCTACGTCTAACACGGTTTTGCCTGCTAATTGGGCGTGTTCATCGATGTAGTTTAAACGCAGGGGGTTGATGTCGTGCAGGGGTTTAAATTCGCCTGTTGCGTCCCACCATTTTTCGGCGAGTTGGCTGAATTTTTCAATTTCAGCATTGTCCACATTGGGCGTTTTTTGCGTTGTCATAATCTTGTTCCAACTGAATTAAGTGGGCGTATTTTATACTAAAACGCAGCCTGAAAACTATTTTTCAGGCTGCGTTTTTCAGGCTGCATTATTGAGATTTTTTTGAAATGCCAAAAGGACAAGGATAAACTTTGTCCCTACCAAATGATAATTTTTCAAATTTTCAGGCTGCAATTATTTGCGGCGCACGTGCCACCACATACCCCAAATCACGGCAAAAATCGTACAAAATGTAATCAAGCCCCAAGTTGGCAGCGAAATACCAAACATAAAATATTTTTCGCCACACATACCCGAACCGCGAATCAATGGTTCATACAAATCAAACAAAGGTTTGCCGCGCAACACAAACGTCCACGGCGCACCGCAATCAGGTTGTTCACGCAAAGGCAAAGTTTGCAGCCAAATTTGTTTCGCTGCGACAAAACCACCAAACACAATCGGCACACTCAAAATCAACGCAGCTGCCGTTTGTCCGCCGCGTTTGCGCAAGGGCAACGGCAAACAAATCAGCGATAACACCCCAATGAAAAACAATGACATACGCTGCTCAATACACATCACGCACGGATTCATTTTCAGCACATATTGCGCGAACAGGGAAACCATCGTCCCACCAAAACCCATGATAACGGTTGCCAACACAGTTAAACGATAACGTGGCAAAGCCAGTAATTTTTGTAACATTTTTTAATCCTTTCAAGATTTTTCAGGCTGCAAATATAGTTGATGCAATTATTTTTTAAGACAAGGCGACAACGCCCACCGTGTGCATTTAGCGCATAAGGGCGTTGGCAACGCAGTATTAGATAAGTGCATTAACTATAAGTATCCCAGCCAAACTTTCCAATTAACACCGCTAACAAGCACATAAACCCAACGCGCAAAAATTTCGTGCCGCCGCGCACCGCCAACCACGAACCGACAAACCCACCGCTAAAATTCGCCACTGCCAACGGAATCGCCCACACCCAAACAATGTGTCCATTTGGGATAAAGAAACTCAACGCCGCTAAATTGGTCGTTAAATTGATGATTTTGGCAGACGCGGTTGCGGTTAAAAAATCGTAGGCGAAAAAGCGCACGAATATAAACGCCAACAGACTGCCCGTTCCCGGCCCTAAAATACCGTCATACAAGCCAATCGCTGCGCCGCATGCAATGCCTAAATAATATTCGCGTTGCGTTAAAGCTGTGTCGCGCACCGCTTGCCCCAAATCTTTCTTCACAAACGTGTACACAAACATCAGCAGCATAATCACGAGCATGGCGGGTTTCATGTATTGCACAGGCACGCTTGCTGCCAATTTCGCGCCAATATAAGACGCGGCAAACGCCACCACCGCCGCAGGCAGCAGCATTTTCCACGGCAACGATACTTTTCGTGCAAACTGTGTCGCTGCCATTGCTGTGCCTGAAAATGAGGCAAATTTGTTCACGCCTAGCACCGAAGCAATCGGTGTGCTATTTGGCAACAAGCCAAACAGCGCAGGGATTTGCAGCAAGCCGCCACCGCCGACTGCTGCGTCCATCAATCCCGCAAAAAAGCCCGCTAAAATTAAACCAAATAACATATCGTTCATGTTTCAAAGCTTTTGCTTATTGTCGGCGATCCGCCGACGCTCCATTTCAGCATTTTCAGGCTGCATTTTCTTTCGCCACCTTAATTTGCTGCTCAAACCCTTTCAAGCGTTTATAAATCGACAACAATTCCACAATCGTCGTCCAAGATTGCACCAAAAACTGAAACGAATCCTGCACCTTGCCAAACGCGCGAACCACCTGTTGCAACACACCCAGCGACAACGCGCCAGCCAACAAACTCGGCGCAAGCGCGATATACGGCACAATCACGGCGAACTGCAAATAAGACCAACGCGCCAAGTCAAAATACAAATAATGCGCGTACAGCACAAAATTATTCTTTCTTACCGCTTGAAACAACTCGCGCAACATTTCAGGCTGCGCACGGTTTGCGTTGTCTTCACCCAACACCAATTCCTTGCGAAACGCTGCTTCCACGCGCTGATTGTTGTATTCCAAGCCGGGCAATTTCACGCCAATAGCCGCCAAAACCACCGTGCCAAAAATGGAAAACAGCAACGCCACCAATACCAGCGAATGCGGCACTTCGCCCACCCACGGCAAAGTTGGCACTTTTTTGCTCAACTCGTTCAACATCGGCAAAAACGCCACTAAAGTCAGCACCGAGCGGATAAAACTTTCGCCCAACGCTTCCATAATTTTGGCAAAACGCATCGTGTCTTCCTGAATGCGTTGCGACGCGCCTTCAATATGGCGCACCTTGTCCCAATGCGACAAATAATGCTCCGTCATCGCCGTGCGCCAACGGAAAATATAATGCTTGCTGAAAAATTCCAGCAAAATGGTCAGCGCGATATAAATTCCTGCAATTTTGGAAAAGTGCATCAATCTTGCTAAAAATTCGGGGAACGTAACGGAATTGGGGGCTTTCAAAATTTCTTGAATGCCATCGTAAAAACTGCCAAACCATTCATTGATTTGCACGTCCAATTCCACTTTATACCAAATAGACAATAAAATCACCGCCGTCCCCAACAGTGACCATGCCCACCATTTTTTGTTCAAAAAGAAACTGTGAAACATAAATTCTCCCTTGTGAAAAATAAAATCATTGTAGCCCATTTTTCAGGCTGCGTTTTTCTTTGATTTCTGATACATTCTGACGAATATTGAATTTTTAAATTATTACCCCATATTGAGAGACTATGAAATTCCCATTCAATAAAAAAGGCAAAAAGATGACCGAACAAACTCAAACTGAACAAACTGAAGTAAACGAAAACGCAGAAGTGTTGGACGCGCAAGCTGCCGCAGAACCAACGATTGAATCGCTGCAAGAACGCGTAGCCGAATTGGAAGGCATGCTGAAAGACGAGCAACTGCGCAGTTTGGCAAACGAACAAAACTTGCGCCGCCGTCATCAAGAAGAAATTCAGGCTGCACACAAATTCGCCGCGCAACGCTTTGCCGCAGAAATGCTGACTGTGAAAGACTATTTGGAAATGGCTCTGCTCGACCAAAGCGGCAATTTTGACGCGATGAAAATGGGCGTGAGCATGACATTGAACGAATTGCAAAAAGCGTTTGACGCAACCCAAATTCAAGAAATCCCAGCTGAAAAAGGCAGCAAATTAGACCCACATCGTCATCAAGCCATGCAAGAAGTGGAAGCTGCCGAGCAAGAAACTGGCACAGTGGTTGGCGTGATGAAAAAAGGTTACACCATGCATGACCGCGTTTTGCGCCCTGCAATGGTAACCGTGGCAAAAGCCGCAGAATAAAACAAAAAAGCAGCCTGAAAATGTTTTTCAGGCTGCTTTTTTGTATCCAAATGATTTTAATGCATTCATAAAGCAAATAGGATTGAATAGCATTTAAAACTAAGTTCTCCTTATAAAAACACTAGCTTACAAAACAATTTAGCGCAATAATCTCGTATCACAAAAATAATCCACAAAGGAAATAGAATCATGAACCACTGGGCAACCGCTCACCCCGAACCGCACTATTCTTCACGCAACAACTGGCTTCGCGCCAGTGTGTTGGGCGCAAACGATGGGTTAATTTCCACCGCCAGTTTGCTGATGGGTTTGGTTTCCGCGCGTGCCAGCAGCCAGACTTTGTTGCTGGCAGGTTTTGCCGCATTGGTTGGTAGCGCGGTTTCCATGGCAGCAGGCGAGTACGTTTCCGTTTCCAGCCAAGCCGACACGGAGCAGATGGACTTACAAAAAGAGTCGCACGAATTGCAGCACAATCCCGAACGCGAATTGGCGGAACTTACTGCCATTTATCGCAGTCGTGGTTTAGACGATAATCTGGCGAACCAAGTCGTGCAAGCATTGACGGCGCACAATGCTTTAGAAGCGCATGCTCGTGATGAAATCGGGTTATCCGATATTTTGGCAGCGAACCCTTTTCAGGCTGCATTTGCATCCGCAGGTGCGTTTTGTGTGTGGGCGATTATTCCCGTTTTAATGGTGTCGCTATTTCCCGATAATTTAGTTTATTGGAGATAACCACGCTGCTTGGTTTGGGTGCTTTGGGCGCACTTTCAGCAAAACTGGGCGACTCACCCGTATTGCCAGCCATGAAACGTATTGTGCTGTAGGGCGTTAGCCGTTACCACTTTTATCGGTCATTTATTCGGCGTTTCCGTGTGAACCACCACACCGCTTTCCCAAAACGCCCATTTTTCTTGGCGCGTCATTTGCTTGATTGTCCACTCCCATTTGCTTGCCTCGCTGCGATTGGCAAGCTGCGAAACAATTTCGCGCATTTGTTTCACGCCACGCATTCTGGTATAACGCGCCCCTTTACCCGATTGGTGCGCTATCAGTCGCATAGGTGCATTGTTGGTAATGCCGCAATATAATGTTTCATCGTCGCACAAAATTAAATAAACAGACCACATTTTTGTCATACATTCAAAACAAGAAAGGAATTTATTATGTTAAAGAAAACCGCCCTAATCGCTGCCTGCTTAATCGGCAGCGCAGTTGCTCAAGCCAGTGATTTTGACGGACGCTGGGTAAACATTCAACGCTTGGAAGACAGCAAAATTCATTCATTGGCGGCAGCATTGTGCCAACAAGAATTGGAATTGCCCACACTCAACCACTTATATTATGGCAACTACGCCGTGCGCGTATTAGACATTAACGCCGCAGCCAAAAGTGTCATTTACCGTGGCGGCGAATTTGGCACCAGCACACCGCAAAAAATTGAAGGCGCGTTTACCACCAGCTACAGCAAAATCCGTCCAACCAGCAAAAAATCCACAAACAGCATGTTGATTTTAGACCCACGCACACCAGAAATTCATCGCAAATTAGTGGTGTTGGAAGATGACCATTTAGTTTTTGATGACCAAGATAATTTCTATTCATGCAACACAATCAATAACTTAAAATAACCTTTTCAGGCAGCCTGAAAACAAAAAAGAGCAAGGTTTATATACCTTGTTCTTTTTTTATATAAACAACGCAGCCTGAAAACAACTTTGCATAGTCCCAAACAGCCTTAATTTTTCGCTTGAACAAACTAACACGCCCGTCCTTTACAATTCACTTCATCAGTTGCAACAACACTGGCACACTTTTCAAACCCTACAAAACCAAAGGATAACATGATGAAAAAAAACACAATTTTCATTTCAGCAATCGCATTGATGACCACCGCAGGCATCGCTATGGCGCAAAACAACGCTCCACAAGGCAACGACATGCCACATTCAGCACACGGTAAACCATTCAAAGGCAAACATCACAATAAAAACGGCTTGCCACGCGGTTTTGACGATTTAGGTTTAACAGACGCACAAAAAAACAAAATCAAAAGCATCATGGAAAAATCGCATCCAGCCAAACCAAGCGCAGACACACAAGAGACTCGTCGCCAAGCATTCATGCAAAAAATGCAACAACGCCAAGCGCAAGAGCAGCAATTGATGACCAGCAAAACTTTCAACGAGCAAGCCGCTCGCAACATGATTGCCGAACATCAGCAAGAGCGTGCCAATATGGAAAAAGAACACGCAGAGCGTGAATTGCAAATGATGAAAACACAACACGAAGTTTTCCAAGTTTTGACACCAGCGCAACAAAACAAATTTTTGGAAAACCAAAAAGAACATCAAAAACGTTTTGAACAAATGCGTAAACAACACAACGCAAAATAATCTGTGAATACAAAAGCAGCCTGAAAAACTTTTCAGGCTGCTTTTTTTATTGTGAGATCAATTTTCAGGCTGCATTCTCTTCTTTACGTTGCACACCCAAATCCGCCGCTGCCGTAAACAACACGTCAGTAGAAGAGTTCAACGCTGTTTCTGCCGAATCTTGAATCACGCCAATGATAAAGCCCACGCCCACCACTTGCATCGCCACATCATTCGGGATATTGAACAAGCTGCAAGCCAACGGAATCAGCAACAACGAACCGCCAGCCACGCCCGAGGCACCACACGCACTCACAGTCGCCACCAAGCTCAACAATAACGCTGTGCCAAAATCCACATGAATGCCTTGTGTGTGCGCTGCTGCCAAAGCCAGCACAGTAATCGTAATCGCCGCGCCTGCCATGTTGATTGTCGCGCCCAATGGAATAGACAGCGCGTAAGTGTCTTCATGCAAATTCAGTTTTTTCGCCAACGCCATGTTCACAGGAATATTCGCTGCTGAAGAACGTGTGAAAAATGCTGGAACGCCGCTTTCGCGCAAGCAAGTCAGTACCAAAGGATACGGATTTTTGCGGATTTTCCAGAACACAATCAATGGATTGAACACAAATGCCACAGTTGCCATGCAGCCCAGCAATACCAAAATTAAGTGCCCGTATTCAGTTACCATTTTCACAAAACCTGTCTCTGCAACGGTGACCGTCATCAAGCCCATAATGCCCAAAGGCGCGAACATGATGATGCCACGCACAATTGCTGAAACTGCGCTGGTTAAGTCGTCCAACACCGTTTGCGTGGTTTCTGTTGCGCTGCGCAAGGCAAAACCCAACACCAAAGCCCACGCCAAAATGCCAATATAGTTACCGTCTGCCAACGCACTGATTGGGTTGGAAACCAAATTCATCAGCAAATTTTTAATCACGCCAGCCAAGCCAGTTGGCGGTGCAAGCGATGTTTCAGGCGCAGCCACCAGCGTTAGATGGCTTGGGAACATGAAACTTGCCAACACGGCAATCACTGCCGCGCCAAATGTACCCAGTACATACAAAAATAAAATCGGACGCATATTGGTTTTTGCGCCCTCGTTGTGCTGCGCGACCGCAGTCGTTACCAAGATGGACACTAAAAACGGCGCGACTGCTTTTAATGCGCCCACAAATAAGCTACCTAAAATACCAACCGTTGGCGCAGCACTCGGCATCACCGAGCCAATCAATGCGCCAATAATCAGACCAATCACAATTTGCCAAATCAAGCTCACTCTGCGATACAGCTCTACAATCGGTTTCCTCTCATTCATAAAATCACTCCATATTGCAAATAAATGTAAAGAAGCAAACCATTGTAGGGCAATTTGTCTATTTCGTCAGCACAGGTTTTCAAAAAAAGCGTGTTTGCGTGTTTTCAGGCTGCGTTTGTGCATTTTTCTGTTGTTATTTTGATAATGTGAGCCATTTTTCTTTTTTAAACTGGGTTTATGCAAAATAAAAATGCAGCCTGAAAATGTTTTCAGGCTGCATTTTGTTTGCAAAATTATTTTTTGATTTGGCTACCAATCACGCCACCCAAAGCCGCACCGCCCAAAGTTGCGCCAGTGCTATCGCCCATTGCGTTGCCTACGATACCGCCAATGACTGCGCCTGCTGCTGTGTTGGCTTGTTCAGAAGTCAAATATTTGTTGCTTGAGCATGCGCCCAATGAACTTGCAATTGCAATCGCTACTACAGTTTTAGTCAAAATAGATTTCATGTTAAAGCTCCTTATGCTTTTTGTTTGGGGAAAGATCCGATAAAAGTATGGCACAAGCTCGCGTGAAAATCAGTCGCATAAATTGTAAAACCAAGAAAAACGCAGCCTGAAAATTTCTTAATAGTTAAAACACAGTTTCATTTATCGCTATTTTGTTTCTTATTTGCCAACCATATAATGCGCACATCAAAATTTTTATCTATTTAGGAAAACCAAATAAACCAACTTATTGAGAAATTTCAACCTGCTGCTTTGTTAATCGCACGTTTGTTTGCAGGCTTTATGTTTATCCAACACGGTACGGCTAAATTCTTTGAATTGCCTGTTTCCATGACAGACGGCAACGGTGCTGTGCCATTGTTTTCACAATACGGCTTGGCCGGCAGCTTGGAAATTGTGGGGAGCATTTTGTTTATGCTGGGTTTGTTTACTCGCCAAACTGCATTTTTGTTGTCAGGCTTTATGGCGTTTGCTTACTTCTTCATTCACGCGTCTGCTAGCACTTTGTTGTTGCCGATGTTGAATGAAGGTGAATTGGCAGCTTTGTATTCATTATTCTTCTTGGTGTTTGTGTTTACGGGTGCTGGCAAATTCTCTTTGGATAAAGCCGTTTTGAAACGCGATTGATTGCAGCCTGAAAACCTTTTTGCATATAAAAAGCAGCCTGAAAATGATTTTTCAGGCTGCATGAATATCTTAAAAAAAGTCGGGCATAAATGCACCGACCTACTTACTTTTCAGGCTGCCTGAAAACTATTCACGGTCAGGCAAAACCGCATTCAAAATCATCGCCAGCAACGCGCACAAACCCACGCCAGCAAACGCCACATCACCCACTTTCACCGCCATACCACCCAGCCCCACCGTCAAAGTAGAACTCACAATCACCAGATTTTTCGGGCGCATTAAATCCACTTTCGCGTCAATCAGCGTTTTCAAACCCAGCGACGCAATCGTGCCAAACAATAGCAACATCACGCCACCCATCACAGGCAATGGAATGGACGCCAAAAACGCATTAAACTTGCCAAAAAACGCCATACCAATCGCAAAAATCGCCGCCCACGTCATAATCACAGGATTACTGTTTTTCGTAATCATCACCGCGCCCGTTACTTCGCCGTAAGTCGTAACGGGTGGACCACCAATCAAACCCGCCACACACACGCCCAAACCATCGCCAATCAGCGTTTTGTCCAAGCCAGGCTCTTTCGTGTAATCATTCCCTGTTACCGCGCCAATCGCCATAATGCCGCCAATATGCTCAATCGCAGGCGCAATCGCCACTGGCAACATAAACACCGCCGCACTCCAATTCACTTCAGGCTTCGTAAATTCAGGCATCGCAAACCAAGGTGCGTCAATCACAGCCTGAAAGTCCACAATCCCCACACACAACGCCGCCAAATAACCTGCCGTTACCCCAATCAAAATCGGGATAAGTTTCATCATCTTGCTGCCAAACACGGTAACCAACACCGTTACGCCAAACGTAAATGCACTCAGCAACACCGCCGTGCCATATTCCACCGCCTGCACATCGCCCGATTTGCCCACTGCCATGCTGCTCGCGCTGCCAGCCACCGACAACCCAATCACCATAATCACAGGACCAATCACAATCGGCGGCAGCAATTTGTGAACCGCGTCCAAGCCGCGCCAACGAATCAACGCCGCAAAAATAAAATACATAAACCCCGCCGCAAACAAGCCAAACATCGTCGCGCCTGCGCCCCATTGCGCCTTAGCGGCGATGATTGGCGCGATAAACGCAAATGAAGAGCCCAAAAAAATCGGTACTTTGCGCTTCGTCATCAACTGAAAAAGTAAAGTACCGATGCCCGCACCTAATAAAGCCAGCGCAGGATTTAAACCTGTTAATAAGGGAACTAAGACCATCGCCCCGAACGCGACAAATAAAATTTGTGCCCCTGAGATAGCCGTCTTGAAGTGTTGTAACATGATTATTTTCCGTTTCTTTTAGACAAACGGCGCGGATTATATTAGAAAATAATCGTTTTACAAAAGAAAATTTTAATTTTTACAAAAATGCAGCCTGAAAATGCAAAATCAGCAAATGATAGGATAAAATAGCCGTTTATTTTTTCAAAAAACAGTCATCATCATGCTAAACGTAGTCGCCTTTTTGATTGAAAACTTCTCCGATATGGACAACTGCCCCCGTGGGCAAGAGCTGGGCGTGGTATTAGAAGACGCAGGTTTTGACGACCAAGACATTGGCGAAGCCGTGATGTTTATTGAGCTACTCAACCAAGCCAATTCGCTCGATTCAGGCAGCCTGAACCAAAGCCAAGCCCTGCGCGTTTATCACGAAGAAGAAATGGCAGCATTAAACGCAGACATTCGTGGCTTGCTGCATTTTCTTACCGACAGCAAAGCCATCAGCGCAGCACAACGCGAATTTATCATTCACGCGCTGATGCACTTACCTTACGATGAAATCACGCTGGAAAACGCCAAAGGTTTAGCCCTACTCGTTTTGTGGGCGCACCGTTCCGAGTTGCCGATTTTGATTGGCGATGAACTGATGGCAGTTTTGCATGATAAAGACGTGATGCAATAATTCAGGCAGTCTGAAAACAGTTGGAAACACACCCAACTGTTTTTTTATGCAACCCCCTTGCCAAAACCAACACAATACAATAAGAATATAAAAAAGGGCAGCCTGAAAGGTGTGAACCATGTGGCAAGACAAACAAGAACGCGCAAAAGAACTCTGGCAAGCATACAAAAGACCCGTGTTAGTATTCGCAGCAACCTTGCTGATTTACGACTTACTCGGTGGCGCAAAAGTAGCATGCAGCCGTTGCCCCGTCCCCGATATGACACCGCTACAACATTTTCTATTCGTGTTTGTCGGCGTAGAAAGCGTATTGTTGCCGCTTTGGGTTTACCTGATTTATGCCAGACGAAAATACGAACAAGATGGTTATTTATAATTTTCAGGCTGCTTTTTAGTACATCACACCAGTCCATTTCGTCCGCACTGTGGACGAAATTTAAAATAAAGTAAATTCCGAATGCGGTGCGTTCGAAATTTTAAATTTACTTTTCAGGCAGCCTGAAAACCCCATTCACACTTAAATAATAAAAACGAACCATGTCAAAAAATCTCCTAATCGTAGAATCCCCCAACAAAATCAAATCCGTGAAAAAATATCTCGGTGGCGATTTTGAAGTACTTGCATCTTTCGGACACGTCCGCGACCTGATTCCCAAAGATGGCGCAGTCAATCCCGAAGACAATTTTGCGATGAAATATCAAATCATTAGCAAAAACAGCAAACACGTTGATGCCATCGTTGCCGCCGCCAAAGAAGCGAAATACATCTATTTGGCAACCGACCCAGACCGCGAGGGCGAAGCGATTTCGTGGCACATCGCAGAAATCCTGAAATCCAAACGCGGCATGAAAGGCGTAATGGATAAAATGCAACGTGTTGTCTTCCATGAAGTTACGCCCAAAGGTGTGCAGGCTGCTATTCAAAATCCGCGCAGTTTGGACATGAATTTGGTGGACGCGCAACAAACGCGCCGCGCTTTGGATTATTTGGTGGGCTTTAATTTGTCGCCGTTGCTGTGGAAAAAAATCCGCTACGGCTTGTCGGCTGGGCGTGTGCAAAGTCCTGCGTTGCGTTTGATTTGCGAGCGTGAAAACGAAATTAAGGCGTTTGAATCGCAAGAATATTGGTCAATTCATTTGGATAGCCACAAGGGTCGCACCAAATTTTCAGCAAAATTAACCCATTGGCAAAACAATAAGTTAGAGCAATTTTCGCTGTCTGACGAAGCCAGTCAAGCGAGTATTTTAGCCGCATTGCAAGGCAAAACCGCGCAAGTGGCTGATGTAAGCAAGAAAAAAGCAACACGCAAACCAGCTGCACCGTACACAACTTCCACGATGCAGCAGGACGCGGTTCGCAAACTGGGTTTCACGACTGACCGCACAATGCGTACCGCGCAGCAGCTTTTTGAAGGCATTGACGTGGGACAAGGCGCGGTGGGTTTGATTACCTATATGCGTACCGATAGCGTAACTTTATCGGAAGACGCGCTGACGGAAATTCGCCATTATATTGAAAATAAAATTGGCGCGGATTTTCTGCCATCTTCGGCGAAAATGTATAAAACGAAGTCTAAAAACGCGCAAGAAGCGCACGAAGCGATTCGCCCGACTTCGGTTTATCGTTCGCCTGAAAGCGTGAAACCGTTTTTGTCGGCTGACCAATTTAAGTTGTACCAAATGATTTGGCAGCGCACGGTGGCGTGTCAAATGGTGGACGCGAAATTTGACGCGACAACGGTAGATATTAACGTGGGCAAGGGTGTGTTCCGCGCTACGGGGCAAGTGTTGGTTTTTGCTGGCTTTTTGAGCGTGTATCAAGAGGGCGAGGACGAAGAAGATGCTGCCGAAGACCAGAAAAAGCTGCCTGAAATGGCGGTCGGCGATATTGTGCCAGTTGATAATTTGTATGGCGAACAGCATTTCACGCAACCGCCGCCGCGTTTCAATGAAGCGACTTTGGTAAAGGCGTTGGAAGAATTTGGCATTGGTCGTCCATCAACTTATGCGAGCATTATCAAGACGTTGAAAGACCGTGAATATGTGATTGTGGAACAACGCCGTTTTCAGCCGACTGATACAGGCGAGATTGTGAATAAGTTTTTGACCGAGCATTTTGAGCAGTATGTGGATTACGATTTCACGGCGAAATTGGAAGACCAACTGGACGAAATTGCGAATGGTAAACGCGAGTGGATTCCTGTAATGGATAAATTCTGGAAAGGTTTTCACAAGCAAGTGGTTGAAAAAGAAGGCATTGAACGCGCTAAATTCACAACGGAAGAATTGGACGAAACGTGTCCGCAATGTGGCAATCACAAATTGCAAATTAAATTTGGTCGCGCTGGGCGTTTTGTAGCGTGTGCTGGCTATCCCGAATGTGGCTACACGCGCAATGTAAACGAAACCGCCGAGCAAGCCGCCGAACGTGTGGCGAAAGAAGCCGCAGAGCAAGCGGAATTGGAAGGGCGCGAATGTCCGAAATGCGGCGGTCAGTTGGTTTACAAAACGAGTCGTTCAGGCAGCAAGTTTATTGGTTGCACGAATTATCCGAAGTGTAAACACGTTGAGCCGTTGGAAAAGCCGAAAGACACGGGCGTAACGTGTCCGCAATGCGGCAAGGGTCATTTGGTGGAACGCAAATCGCGTTTTGGCACGACTTTTTACAGTTGCGATTGCTATCCTGATTGTAAATACGCGGTTAATCACGAGCCGTTAAACGAGCCATGTCCGCAATGTGGCTGGAAAGTGACCATGCGAAAAATGACGAAGCGTTGGGGCGTTGAGCGCGTTTGTCCGCAGAAAGAGTGCGACTGGAAAGAGCAGCTTGAACCGCCTGCGCCGAAAGAGAAATAGTCTGTGAAATGCAGTCTGAAAATGTTTTTCAGGCTGCATTTTTGTTTGTAGGTCGGTGCATTTATGCGCGACAAAATTTAACTCAATGGCATGAATACGCCCCCTACTCTCACGCTATTCATCATCTGAAATATCAGGGCAAATGCCGTACATAATGCACAATGGGGTATAAACAATCAGATTGGCAGCGCGAATCACTTTTTGACGTGTGGTGCGCTGTGGTTCTTCGGTGGTGGCGCAAGCGTTGAGCAGCACGGCGGCAAGGCTGGCGATTAGGATTTTTTTCATGTGGCAATTCTCTTCAATTTTTTATTTAACTATTTTTTCAGGCTGCGTGAAATCGGTTACAATAAGCCTAACTTTTTCAATTTACAACATCTATTTAGAGATTGCCCATGTTTAGCTTTTTTAACAAGATTTTCAAAAATAAATCGGAAACGCAGCCTGAAAACACACCACAGGAAATGGCTGTAAACACGGAAGCGCAAAGCCAAGCGCAGCCTGAAAAACAGGTTGAAGAAACGGTTGTGGCAACACAAACGGAAACTGAAATTCAAACGCAGCCTGAAACCCCAACTGCCGAACCCGAACCCAAAAACTGGACAATGACTGACAGCCCAATCGCGCAATCATTGCAGCCCGTTCAAAGTTGGGCGAGCGACATGGTGGACGCGGTGAAAGACAAAGCAGAAGAGCTAGAATTACGCGCAGGTATTTTGGCAGAAGAAGCCAGCGAAGCGGTAGAAGAATTGGCACAGCAAGCGGAAGACGTGGCGTATGCGGTCGGCGATAAACTGGACGAATTAAGTTTGCGTGCGAATATTTTGGCGGACGAAGCCAGCGAAGCGGTGAAAGAAAGCATTGAGTCTTTGGTGGAAGAAACGCCCAAACCCGAATTGCTGCCTGAAGACGCGCCACATGCGTTGGAAACGCCCGTCCCAGCTGAAGCAGCGACTAAAGTGGACGACAAAACGGAATTACCACAAGAAGAACCCACTTCGCAGCCTGAAAACGAGCCTGAAATCCCTGCCGTGCCAGCGGAAGCGGCAACTAATTTGGTTGATGATGAATCTGAAAAACTGGGCTGGGCAGCACGTTTGGCGCGTGGCTTAACCAAATCACGCGACCACATGGCAAAATCGCTAGCGAGCGTGTTTGGCGGCGGCAATATTGACGAAGATTTGTATGAAGAACTGGAAACGGTGCTGATTACAAGCGATATGGGCATTGAGGCGACTGAAATGCTGATGAAAGAAGTGCGCCGCCGCGTGTCGCTGAAAGGTTTGCAGGACGGCAATGAATTGCGCCAAGCGTTGAAAGATGCGGTGTATGATTTGCTCAAACCGCTTGAAAAACCGTTGAAAATTCCTGATAACGGTCAGCCGTTTGTGATTATGATGGCGGGGATTAACGGCGCGGGCAAAACCACTTCTATTGGTAAACTGGCGAAATATTTTCAGTCGCAAGGCAAATCGGTGATTTTGGCGGCTGGCGATACGTTCCGTGCGGCGGCGCGTGAGCAGTTGCAAGAATGGGGCGCACGCAATGGCGTTACCGTGATTGCACAGGAAAAAGGCGATTCTGCGGCGGTGTGTTTTGACGCGGTGGAAGCAGCAAAAGCGCGTAAAATTGATATTGTGCTGGCGGACACGGCTGGGCGTTTGCCTACGCAGTTGCACCTGATGGAAGAAATCAAGAAAGTGAAACGTGTGCTGCAAAAATCCATGCCTGATGCGCCACACGAAGTGATTGTGGTGCTGGACGCGAATATTGGTCAAAATGCGGTGAATCAAGTGATGGCGTTTGATGACGCGCTGGGCGTTACGGGTTTGATTGTAACGAAATTGGACGGTACGGCGCGCGGTGGTGTGTTGGCAGCGTTGGCGGGCAGCCGTGCAATTCCTGTGCGTTATATTGGCGTGGGTGAAAGTATTGATGATTTGCGCCCGTTTAATGCGCGTGCGTTTGTTGATGCGTTGTTGGACGAACAGAAGTAAATAAGAAAGCAGCCTGAAAGATTTTTCAGGCTGCTTTTTTGTTCACATTAAAAATCGATTTTCAAAGCAATATCATGCAATTTACGACGCGCTAACGCCAAAGTGCCATTTTCTTTATCCATCACAAAATAGATAAATGCGCCGCTAATTTGTGGAATTGGCATCAAAATATGGTATTGAGATTCCAAGGTAATCAAAAAATCTTCAATTTTTTCATTGATATTCAATGCTTTCATGATTTTTTGTTTGGCATGATACAACTCTGTGTTGCCTGCAGACGCGTATTCCAAATCAATCAAGCTGTTCACTCGACTTTTTGAACCCAACATAAAACCATTGGTAGAGTCCACTATAGAAGTGGCAAGCGCACCCTCAATATCCATGATTTCAGTTAAAGTCTCGTTAATAGTTGCCATGATATAAAAACTCTCCAAAGTTGTTTTACGTAAATTTTCAAAGGTGAATTATACCGTTTTTCAGGCTGCTTTGATGTAAAAATGTAGCCTAAAAACTTATTCAGCAGGTTTTTCGTTTTGAATCACGCGCGCCACCAATGCTTTTTCACGTCCTTGCATATTCGGGATTTGCACCTGAATGCCGTTGCCTGCCGCCACGTCCACAAATTCGCCTTTGCGTTTCATCTGCGCCAACGTAATCAACTGATTGCCGCTCGGGTGGATAATTTCCAGCAAATCACCAACGGAAAATTTATTTTTCACGTCAATCGTTGCCCAACCGTCTGCGTCAATCGCGCTGATTTGTCCGACAAATTGCGATTGTTTGGCAATGGAATGTCCGTACAAATAATTCTGATAGTCTTGTGTTTGATGGCGTTCTAAAAAGCCAGAAGTGTAGCCGCGATTCGCCAAACCTTCCAATTCCGCCAACAGCGCGTAATCAAACGGGCGACCTGCAATCGCATCGTCAATCGCTTTGCGGTAAGACTGCGCCACACGCGCAACGTAGTAAACGGATTTGGTACGCCCTTCCACTTTCAGGCTGTCCACACCGATTTCCGCCAACTTCGCCACTTGCTCAATCGCACGTAAATCTTTGGAATTCATAATATATGTGCCGTGTTCATCTTCCATGATTGGCATCATTTCGCCAGGGCGGTTGCTTTCTTCAATCAGAAAAACTTTGTTGGCGGCTGGGTGGCGTTGTTGTCCGTTAATGCCTTCAAAAGCAGAATTGGCTTCTTCTTGCGCGGAATTGAAATTGAAGCCTTGCAATAATTTTGCGTCGCCCATTTCGTCTTCCACCGCGTCATGAACTTTGTAATCCCAACGGCAAGAATTGGTGCAAGTGCCTTGATTTGGGTCGCGGTGGTTGAAATAACCTGATAATAAACAACGTCCTGAATACGCAATACACAACGCGCCATGTACGAACACTTCCAATTCAATATCGGGGCATTCTTGGCGGATTTCGGCGATTTCGTCCATGCTCAATTCGCGCGACAAAATAATGCGTTCTACGCCCATTTTTTGCCAGAATTTCACGCCCCAGTAGTTGGTTGTGTTGGCTTGCACGGACAAGTGGATTGGCATGTCTGGGTATTTTTCGCGCACTTCCATGATTAAACCGGGGTCAGCCATAATCAGCGCATCGGGTTTCATGGCGATTAGGGGTTCCATGTCGCTGTGGAAGGTTTTGAGTTTGCTGTTGTGTGGCAAGGTATTTACGGTCAAAAAGAATTTTTTGTTGCGCTCGTGCGCTTCAGTAATGCCTTGTTGCAAAACGTCTAATTTGGCAAATTCGTTGTTGCGGGCGCGAAGTGAGTAGCGTGGCGAACCTGCGTAAACGGCGTCCGCGCCAAAATCAAAAGCAGCGCGCATGCGTTCTAAGCCACCTGCTGGGAGGAGTAATTCTGGAGATTTCATGGGATTTCTTTCTATCAAAATGGGGTTCAGGCAGCCTGAAAATGGTTTTTCAGGCTGCCTGAATGGTGTTTAATTAATTTGATTTATTTGGAACAGGTTGAACTGTAATGGTTTGCACTAAATTTTTTTCTTTTGCTGCCTGAAATGCTTTTAAAGATAAAACCAGTGCTTCTGTTTTTAATTTTCGGATTTTTTCCTGTTGGCTATTTTGTTTCATCATGCCTCCGTTGCTTCGTTAAAAACGATGATAAAGCAGTTTTCTTTAACAATTTTTCTGAATTTTATCAAATTTTTCTCGCATTGCGTACACAATCGCTCGTACGTTTTTCTTAGGGATTGGGTTTCAACGATAAAATAATAGCATTGTGCTTGAAATTCACGCTGATGAGTGAGCATGATTTGAATAAGCGTTTGATGAAACTGCTTAATTTCACGATATGAAAATGGGAAATGGTTAGGACTGGTGTATAAATTATCACTATTGCCTGTTTCGTTAAATTCATCAATGCGCTGCGTGGCAACAAATTTCACGCTGAAACTGTGATAGTTTGCTGACGTTTCATCTTCTATTTGCGCGACAAAACTAGCCGTTAAACTTTGTCCTGCGGCAAAAATGATGGTGTAGGCTGTATCGCCAATTTGGAATTGTATTTGTTGCTGCGAAATCTGTACTTCTTCATCAAAGAAATTTTGAAAAACAATGGGTTGGTTCATTTTTAAATAGTTAGACAGCCTGAAAATTATCCCAGTATTCGTGAGAAACTTTGGGGTGGTGCGTTGTGGTCGCCGTCTTATTTTGCAGGTAGTTGTGATGGGGCACCTATTTCCATTATTCGGCAATATATTGAGCAGCAAAATACACCTGACTGAAATTCAACGTTTTTAGGACTGCTTCGCAGTCCGCGCCTGATATCTCCGTCGTGAACGGCGAAGTTTTACGGCGCATTCGGATAAAACATTTGCCGTAGCTCGGCTTTCCAAACCAACAATCCAAGTAAATGCTGCCTGAAAAAGTTGCATTTTAGCTAACGTTATTTACCTTGAACGTGGCGTTACGTCGCCCCCCCTTTTTTTTCGCGCCGTGAAACTTCAATCTTTTCAGGCAGCGTCAATGTTGTGCTGTCGACTTGGAAAGCCGACCTACTCAAAGGCAGCCTGAAACCTTATTGTTTTACCACTTGCAAATAAATGCCTGAAACGTCTTCGCCGCCCAAACCTGATTCCACCGCCGCTTGGTATTGCGCTGCTGTTGCTTCAATCGCAGGAAGATTCAGCGATAAATTTTTCATTTCGCCACGCGCCAAATTCAAATCTTTGCTGGCGTGTTTCAGCATAAACGCCGCAGGAAACTCTTGATTCAGCAACAATGGTTTTTTCGTTTGGAACATCGGCGAATTCATCGCAGAGCCACCAATCGCTTCGGCTAATTCATTCAAATCAATGCCAAATTTTTCGCCAAACAACATCGCTTCCGCATACACTTCGCCAAACACGCCCAACAACGAATTGAGCACCAATTTTGCGCCCGAGCCTTTGCCCACGCCGCCAAAATGAAAAGTTTGTTTGCCCAAAAAGCTAAAAACGGTGCGCAACGGATTCAAAATCGCTTCTTCGCCGCCAAATAAAATCAGCAACGTGCCATTGGTCGCAGGCGCAACCGAACCCGAAACAGGAGCTTCGGCAAATTGTCCGCCGTGTTTTTCTACTAATTCTTTGATTTTTAAATTTTCAGTTGGCGACACGGTACTCATATTGACAATGATTTTGCCTTGTAATTGGGCGCACACGTCTGCATTCAAAATATCCACCGCCGCCGCGTAATCCGACACCAACAAAATGGTCGCTTCATACGCTTGCACCAATTCTGCTGCTGATGTGAACACTTTCGCGCCTTTTTCGGCAAATTCCGCGCTTTTCGCCGCGTTTCGGTTATACACACCTACGCCAATTTCGTTGGCTAATAAGCGATTAACCAACCATTGGCACGCCCATTTGTCCTAAACCAATCCAGCCGATTTGTTTGAATTCTGTTGTCATAATAATTTCCTTATTGACTTCAGGCAGCCTGAAACTTTTTCAGGCTGCCTTTGGGGTTAAAAATGAATCACGGTGCGAATCGATTTGCCTTCGTGCATTAAATCAAACGCTTGATTGATTTCATCTAGCGACATCGTGTGCGTGATGAAATCGCTCAATTTAAATTCGCCGCGTTGATATTGCGCGATTAAATCAGGCAATTCGCTGCGCCCTTTGTAGCCACCAAACGCCGAACCGCGCCACACGCGTCCCGTTACCAGTTGGAATGGGCGCGTTTTGATTTCCGCACCAGCAGGGGCAACGCCAATAATCACGCTTTCGCCCCAACCTTTGTGGCAGCATTCCAACGCCGCACGCATTAAATCTACATTGCCCACACATTCAAATGAAAAATCTACGCCGCCATCTGTCAATTCAATAATCACGTCTTGGATTGGTTTATCGTAATCTTTTGGGTTGATGAAATCGGTTGCGCCCAATTCTTTCGCTTTGGCGAATTTGTCGGGGTTGATGTCAATCGCAATAATGCGGCTGGCTTGCGACATACGCGCACCGATAATCGCTGCCAAACCAATGCCACCCAAACCAAACACGGCAACGGTATCGCCCGCTTTCACTTTTGCCGTTTTTGTTACCGCGCCAATGCCAGTGGTTACGCCACAGCCCAGCAGACACACTTCTTCCAACGGCGCGTCATCCTGAATTTTAACCAATGAATATTGCGAAACCACCGTGTATTCCGAAAACGTAGAAGTCCCCATGTAGTGATAAATTGGCTTGCCGTCTTTGGAAAAGCGCGTTGTGCCGTCAGGCATCAAACCTTTGCCCTGCGTGGCGCGAACGGCTGAACACAAATTCGTTTTGCCTGATGTGCAGAATTTGCATTGTTTGCATTCCGCCGTGTAAAGCGGAATCACATGATCGCCGACTGCGAAATCGGTTACGCCTTCGCCCACCGCTTCCACAATCCCTGCGCCTTCGTGTCCCAACACGCATGGAAACACGCCTTCCGAATCCTGCCCCGACAGCGTGTAAGCGTCTGTGTGGCACACGCCTGTTGCGACAATGCGAACCAACACTTCGCCAGCTTGTGGCGGCATTAAATCAATTTCTTCAATCACTAACGGCTCGTTGGGCGCGTAGGCGACGGCGGCGCGTGTTTTAATCATTTGCATATTTTTTTCCTCTCAAAAGTAATATCGGCTAAACCCAAAAATATTTCAGGCAGCCTGAAAATTCATTTTACGCGAAAATCTTTCAGGCCGCCTGAAACGGCTCATCGCTTAAATCAATCGTCCGCTCAAACTGCCACGCATTCACGGCTGCCTGAAAATCCGCCAACGGCACACGCACCGTTAAACGACAATCCAGTTGCAAATCTTGCGCAATAATATTCGCGTGATGATTTTTCGCAATCCGCAGCGCGTCATTCAAATGCGGATAATCGCAACGCAAATACAGCGTTTTTTCAATATTTTTTTCCACAATCTCGGCAGCCTGAAACGCCATTTGCGTGGACGTTTTATAAGCGTGAATCAAACCTGGAACGCCCAGCAACGTGCCGCCAAAATACCGCACCACCACGACCAACACATCAGTCAATTCAAACGAATCAATCTGCCCCAAAATTGGACGACCTGCGCTGCCTGACGGTTCGCCATCATCGTTGGTACGAAATTGGTTGCCGTCTGTGCCGAGACGGTAGGCATAACACCAATGCCGCGCTTTGTGGTGTTCTTGGCGCAAATCATCAACGTGTTTTTTCACGTCATCAGCGGTTAAAACTGGGTAGGCGTAGGCGATAAAGCGGCTGCCTTTGTCTTTAAATTCGGCTTGGATTGGCGCGGATAGGGTTTTGTAGGTTGTGATTTCAGTCATTTCAATCTTTCTATATTTTTTCAGGCTGCATTATATAAATAATGCAGCCTGAAACCTTTATTTCATTTCTTCATCTTCGCACGAACAATCTCAACAATCATCGGCACAACAGAAACCACAATAATCGCAATCACCACCAAGCCAAAATTATTTTTCACGGCTGGCACATTACCAAACGCATAACCTAGATAAGTAATCCCCAACACCCAAGCCAGCGCACCAATCACGTTGTAGCGGAAAAACTGCCCATAATTCATCTTGCCCATGCCGCCCACAAATGGCGCAAACGTGCGCACAATCGGCACAAATCGCGCCAAAATAATGGTTTTGCCGCCGTATTTTTCATAAAACGCGTGGGTTTTGTCCAAATATTCCTGTTTAAAAATGCGGCTGTTTTTGTTGGCGAACAGCTTTTCGCCGAAGTGTTTGCCAATTTCAAAATTGGACGCATCGCCAGCAATCGCCGCCACAATCAGCAATGCCACCAACAAATGCACGTTCAACACGCCGTTAGAAGTTGCTGCCACCGCGCCCGCCGCGAACAGCATAGAATCGCCAGGTAACACAGGCGTTACCACCAAACCTGTTTCGCAAAACACAATCAAAAATAAAATCGCATAAACCCACGCCCCATGTTGCGCGACTAGGGTTACTAAGTGCTTGTCTATGTGTAAAATAAAGTCTAAAAGTTGTATCAACATTTTTTCAGGCTGCCGTTAAAAAAGAGCGATTGTATGTGATTTTCAGGCAGCCTGAAAACGGTTTTTTAAGGAAAACAGCGATGAATGTTACTCAAAATGTGGTGCTGATACACGGTTTATACACCGGCCCTGTGATTATGCGCGTGTTAGGCAAACGTTTGTCGGAACAAGGTTTTGTGCCGCATTATTTTGCTTACGCGACAACAAAGCAGAATCTACACCAGCATGCGTTGGCACTGGCAAACTGGTTGCGAGAAAAGCAGCTTGTGCCGTGCCATTTTGTGGCGCATAGTTTGGGCGGTTTGCTGTTGCAGCATTTGGCAGACGTTGCGCCTGAGCTGTTTCAAGCGCGTGTGGTTACGCTGGGTTCGCCGCATCGCGGCAGTTTAACGGCAAAATGGGTGCATGGTTTTCAGGCTGCGTTATTGGGCGGTGCGTGGCAAGACGCGCTAGACGGTTCGCTGCCTGAAAAACCGTTGCCCGTGCTGTGTGGCAATATTGCAGGCTGCGCGGAAAATGGCGTGGGAAAGCTGGTGTTGAAATTGCCGCAGCCAAACGATGGCACGGTGGCTTTAGAAGAAACGAGGCTGCCTGAAAGTGTGCCGTTATTGGTGCATTGTGGGCATACAGATTTGTTGTTTAACAAAGACGTGGCGCAGCAAACAGGGTATTTTTTGCAAAACGGTTGTTTTCAGGCAGCCTGAAAACGAAAGGACAAACATGAAAAACGTTTTAATCATCAACGGACCGAATTTAAATTTACTCGGCTTGCGCGAACCGCACATTTACGGCGCAGAAACTTTGGCAGACGTGTCGGCAAAACTAGACAAAATCGCGCCTGAATTAAACATATCGTTGCAGCATTTTCAAAGCAACCATGAAGGCGCGATTGTGGACAAACTGCACGAAACGCGCGGCAAAGTGGACTGGGTCATCATCAACGCAGGCGCGTACACCCACACCAGCGTGGCGATTCGAGATGCGTTGGCAGGCGTGGCGATTCCGTTTGTGGAAGTGCATATTTCCAATGTGCATAGCCGCGAGCCGTTCCGTCATCATTCGTATTTGTCCGACAAAGCTGTGGGCGTGGTTGCGGGACTGGGGACTTTTGGCTATGAAGCCGCTTTGCAATTTGTCGCCAAACAACCTTAATGCAGCCTGAAACCCCGTCTACAAAAAAACAAACCATCATGACCACACCAACCTACTCCGAAATTTTCCACCTATACGAACAACGCCAATTTCCCGAAGCACTGGCAGCGTGCGAACTTTTTTTGCGCGAAAACCCCAATCACAGCGAAATCCTCAATATTCAGGCTGTGTCATTTTGCGAACAAGAACAATACAAACAAGGCATTGCCGCATGGCTCGCCATTCCCCAAAATGAACACATCGTAGGCATTCAAAGCAATCTCGGCGCAACCTATATCCGCCTCAAACAATACGATTTAGCCCGCAAACATCTATTGCGTGCCATCGAACTCAATCCCCACAGCGCACACGTTTTATATAACATGGCGTTTCTCTGCAAAGAAACCCAATCCAACCCCGCAGAAACCCTACGCTACCTACGCGCCACACTCAAAGAAGACCCCGCTTTTGTTCACGCACTAGAAAATTTTGTTTTTTACGAATACTTCGCCGAACAACCCGATTTAGTCGCCATACGCGAAGCTGCCAAACAATATGCCGCCTACTTAACTCAAAAAACCACCGCATGGCGCAGCCTGAAAACCGTTCAGGCTGTCAATCCAAACAAACGCCTCAAAATCGGCATCGTTTCCGCCGACATACACCATCATCCAGTTGGGCATTTTTTAGCCAGTTTGCTCGAAAGCCAAGCTGCCAACGAATACGATTGGACCGCGTATCACAATACTCATCATTTTGACGACCTAACCGAACGTGTCCGTCAAAAATTCACCCATTGGCACACAATAGACCAATGGACAGATGAGCAACTCGTTCAACAAATCCAAGCCGATGAAATAGACGTGTTAATCGACCTCTCAGGCTACACCGACCACCACCGCCTAGCCGTATTTGCCGCCCGAGTTGCACCCGTGCAAATCAGTTGGCTCGGCTATTGGGGGACAACAGGTTTGCCCACCATGAACGCCTTAATTGCCGACCCATATTGCGTCCCGCCCGAAGAAGAACCGTTTTACACAGAACAAATCTGGCGCATGCCGCAAACGCGTTTGTGCATGAGCACACCAAACGAAGGCGGCTCAGTTGTGCCATTGCCTGCGCTGAAAAATGGTTACATCACATTCGGCTGCTTTCAAAACGTGTTGAAAATCAACGAATCCGTTTTAAAAACATGGGCAAAAATCGCTTTCAGGCTGCCTGAAAATCGTTGGTTTTTCAAAAGCAGCAGCGTTGCGCCGAATAGTCCGTATCTGGAAGCGTTCAAGCAAAAACTGGTTCAGCACGGCTTCAATCTCAATCACGTGCATTTTGAAAATGTGAGTTTGCGTGAGGACTACTTCGCCGCGTATCACAAAATTGATTTAGTGTTGGATACCTTCCCTTATAGCAACGGCGCGAAAACCTGCGATGCCCTGTGGCAAGGTGTGCCGACGCTTACGCTCACACAGTCTGGCATGCTGGCAAGACAAGGCGAACAGCTTTTACGCGCCGCGCAGTTGGGCGACTGGGTATGCCGTTCTGCTGATGAATATGTGAAAAAGGCGATTGAGTGGGCGAGCCCCACGCGCTGGGGACAACTCAACGCCATGCGTTTGGGCTTGCGTGAACACGTCAAACAAACACCGATTTTTGATAACGAAACATTCGGGCGCGATTGGGTGGATTTGGTGCGGCAAATTTGGCACGATGCGTGTCGGAAAAATGCAGCCTGAAATTTTTTGTAGAAACATAAGTATCTACAAAAGTTTGGCACATCGGCGGCTCGCCGACGCGCCACTCACTAAATTGCAGCCTGAAAACCCCATTCTCAACTCCCAAAAAGGAACACCAGCATGAAATCTCTACCCCCCAAAGTTTCCGCGTTTGCATGGCTATCCATGAACTTTTTTGGCTTTTACAGCGCGTTTGGCGTGATACAACCGTTCTTCCCCTTGTGGCTCAAAAGCCATGCGTATTCCGAATTATTTATCGCCGCCGTGATGTCGTCCGCGTATCTGTTTCGGTTTGCAGGTGGATTGCTGTTATCCAAGTGCGTGAAAAATATTCATTGGCTGCTGAATGTGATTCGTTTTGCGACTTTTGGCAGTTTGTGTGCGCTGATTGCCGTAGGCGCAAGTGTCGGCAATCATTGGGCTTTGGTGCTGCTGGTTTGGGTGTTTTTTCTGTTTAACGGCGGTGTGATGCCGTTGAATGAAACCGCTGCTTCTGCGTGGCAAAAGCAAATCACGCTGGATTATGGTCGGGCGCGACTGAGCGGCTCGGCAGCGTATATCATCGGCGCAATGCTTTCAGGCAGCGTGGCGGAACATTTTGGCGCAAGTCAGTTGATTTATTTGATGATGGGGTTCACGGCGTTACAGTTCATCATGCAATGGGCGAAACCGAACCCAGCATTGGTTCAAAAGGAAACGCAACACAGCGAAGCGTCTAAAAGTTTCTTGGCAATTTTCAGGCAGCCTGAAGTAAAACAAATGCTGATTGCGGTTTCCTTAATTCAAGGCAGCCATGCGGCATATTACACTTATGGCGCGATTTATTGGAAAACGCAGGGGATTACGGAGCAGCAGATTAGTTGGCTGTGGAGCGTTTCGGTGGTGGCGGAAATTGTGCTGTTTTTCTTCTCTAAACGACTGATTGGCGGTGCGTCGATTACGCGGTTGATGCAGGCTTCTGCGCTGATTGCTGGCAGCCGTTGGTTATTGATGACGGTAACGGCTGACCCGACGATGCTGATGTTGGTGCAGATATTGCACGCTGGGACGTTTAGTTTGTCGCATTTTGCGATGGTGAAATTTATTGTGCAGCAGCCTGAAAGTGATATGGCGAAATTGCAGGCGTTGTATATTGGGCTGGGCAGTTGCGTGGCGATTGCTGGTTTGACGTTGGTGTCGGGTGGTTTGTATCAGCTTCATCCGTTGCTGGCGTTTGGGGCGATGGGCTTGGTGGGGTTGGCGGCGTTGCGGTTTGTACCGAAAGTGGTGGAAGTGAAATAGAAAATGCAGCCTGAAAAATAGTTTTCAGGCTGCATTTTGTGTTTCAGGCTGCGTGCAAAACAAAAATCGCAGGACGTTTCTTCAACACAGGCAATTCCGCCAACTTACGCCATTCGCTCACTGTTTTGCTGACAATCAACTGCGTTGGCAAAGTCAAATCACACGCCACACACAAGCGCGTTTCGGGGTGCAAAGTCGCAATCGCGTCTGCCAACAAAGCATCATTGCGATACGGCGTTTCAATGAACACTTGCGTTTCGTTGGCTTGGCGTGAACGCGTTTCCAGAGCTTTCAGGCTGCCTGAACGCCCGTCTTTATCAGCAGGAATGTAGCCTTTGAACGCGAAACATTGCCCGTTTGCGCCTGAAGCCATCAGTGCTAACACAATGCTGCTCGCGCCAATCAATGGTTTCACTTCAAAGCCGTGCGCGTGCACCAGCGCGACTAAATTCGCCCCTGGATCGGCAATCGCTGGGCAACCTGCTTCGCTGATTAAACCGACATCGCGCCCGTCTTTCAAAGGTTGCAGCAGCGCGGCGACTTCGCTTTCTGGCGTGTGTTCGTTGAGCGTGTGCAGCGATAATTCACGCACGGGCGTGTTCACTAAATGGCGCAAATGGGCGCGCGCGGTCTTTTCGGCTTCCACAACAAAATCGGTGATGTGGGCGATTTGGCTTTGCTCGTGTGGCAGTAAACAAGGGGTGTCGGGCGCGCCAAGCGGGGTGGGAATAAGGTAAAGTGTTGGCATAATGTTTTCACTGACAAAAAATGGAATTATAGCAAAACAGTTTTCAGGCTGCGTTTGGGCATATAATTCTTTCTTTTATACAATTTTGCAGCCTGAAAAGAATAATGATGCGTGCTATTAAAAATATTTTTGCGCTGTGCATAAAAGAATTGCGCAGTTTATTTGGCGATAAGGTGCTGCTGGTGATGATTGTGTTGGTGTTTACCGTTTTGGCGGTGCAATCAGCGCGCGGAGTCAGCACAGAAGTGAAAAACGCCACAGTGGGCGTGATTGATTTGGATAACTCGGTTTTATCGCACCGCATTACAGACGCGCTGTTGCCGCCCTATTTCATGCAGCCTGAAAACGTGAAGCGTGAAGACGCGCAGGAAATGATGAATAAAGGCAAATACGTTTTTATTTTGGAATTTCCGCCCAATTTCCAGCGTGATGTGCAAATGGGGCGCGCGCCTGAAGCCCAGCTTTTGGTGGACGCAACCAGTATGACGCAGGCGGGTGTGGGTCAGATGTACATTTCGCAAATTTTTAGCCGCGAAGTGTTGGCGTTTACAGGGCGAACACAGTTGGCTCGCGATATCATGCCAGCCAAAGCAACGATTAACGTGGTGGCGAATCCGAACAGCGAAAGCGTGTGGTATCAAGGCTTATCACACGTGAGCAATATGCTGACGATGTTGGCATTGGTGTTGGTGGGTGCGGCGGTGATTCGTGAGCGTGAACGTGGCACGATTGAGCATTTATTGGTGATGCCCGTTTCCGCTTCTGAACTGGTGTTCGCGAAAATTTTGGCAAATGGCGCGGTGGTGGTGCTGGCAGCGACTTTGTCGATGCGTTATGTGGTGCGCGATTATTTGGCAGTACCGTTTACGGGTTCGTTGGCGTTGTATGCATTTGGCGCGATGATTTTCATGTTTTCAGTGGCTTCGTTGGCAGTGATGTTGGCAACGCTTGCGCCGACTATGCCGCAATATAGTTTGCTGATGATGCCTGTTTACATTGTTGCGCTGATGTTTTCAGGCAGCACTTCGCCGCGTGGGAATATGCCAGCCGTGGCGCAATCCATCAGCGAATATTGGCCAACCACGCAGTTCGCGCAATATGGGCAAGCCGTGATTTTTCGTGGGGCTGGTCTGGATATTGTTTATCCGCAGTTAATTGCCATGGGTTTGGTGGGCGGCGTGTTTTTGATTTTTGCGCTGATTCGGTTTCGTAAAATGTTGGAAAAACAAGGTTGATTTTTTTCAGGCTGCGATTTTTATTCAATTAAGAAACCTGATTTGGTAGAGACAAGGTTTATCCTTGTCCAATCTGTTATTTTTCTGAAACGTATAAAAGGACAGAGATAAACTCTGTCCCTACCAAATAGCAGCCTGAAAACTATCCACACATTCTTTCAGGCTGCAAATTCAATCGCAGCCTGAAAATTTATAGAAGGAATTTTTTAATGACTAACTTGAAAACACTTTCAGGCTGCATTTTGCTCGCGTTGAGTTTATCCGCTTGCCAAAATACCCAAATTAACACGCAAAGCCAAATTACTGTCCCCAGCGCGTTCAATCACGCTCAAGCCGCGCAATCGCAAAACGAATTAGCAAGCTGGTGGAAAAATTGGCACGACCCTGTTCTGAACCAACTGATTGAACAAGGTTTGCAAAACAGTCCCGATGTGAAAATCGCCCTTTCGCGCCTGAACGAAGCGCGCGCCAATGCTCGTTTAGCGCAGGCTGATTTAGGCGCACAAGTCGGCTTAAATGGCACAGTTGGCGTAACGCGCGGCAATGTGGACAACCCACTTTCAGGCAGCACACGCAGCGCGTTGGCAACCAACCCACTTACCGCACCCCTTTCAGGCAGCGACCACACCATTAAAGGCACAAGCGCGTATGGCGGTTTTGCCGCTTCGTGGGAAGCCGATATTTTCGGCGGCAAACGCAGCGATGTCGATGCCGCACGCGCCGCCGCATTGGGCGTGCAAGAGCAGTTTTACGGCGCACAAGTTTTGCTGTCAGGCGACATCGCCGAGCAATATTTCCAAGCGCGCGCCATTCAGTTGCGCGAACAAGCCGCCGAGCAAAGCATTGCCGCGCTGGAACGCATGGCGCAATATGTGCAAGGACGCTTCCGCGCAGGCTTAACCACAGCCTACGAAGTGGACGAAGTGAACAGCAAATTGTCTGCCATGCGCGGCAAATACGCCACATTGCAAACCCAGTTTGACCAACGCGTTCGCAACATCGCCGTGCTAATTGGCGAAACGCCACAAACTTTCAGGCTGCCTGAAAGCACACAAAACGCTCTGCTCACACCGCCAGCCGCCCCATACGGCGAAACCCCGCAAGATATCATCAATCGCCGCCCTGATTTACGCGTACGCGCCGCGCAAGTTCAAGCGTATGCCGCCAAATTAGCCAGCGCAAAAGCCGATTTATTGCCACGCTTCACGATTAACTTTTTGGGACAAGGCGGACGCTTCGGCATTAGCGGCGATGAAAGCGTGAAAGGCTGGGCGAGCTTGTTTAGCGTGGGCATTCAAACGCCATTGTTTACCAACGGGCGCATTCACGCGAATATTGACGCGGCGGACGCGCGTTTGAAAACGACGTTATTGGAATACGACCAGGCATTGTTGCAAGCATTGGCGGACACGGATTCTGCGTATCAGTTTCAGGCTGCATTAGCACAACAAAATCAGCTGTTGCAACAAGCGCAGCAGCAATCAGCAAAACAAGCCGCAGACGCGCAAACACTGTTCCGCTATGGCAGCAAAACGCTGGATTACGCACTGACTTCACGTGTGAATGCAGCACAAGCACAAGAAAATTTGGCGCAAGGACAGTTGGCGCAAGCGCAGGCTTTGGTGGGTTTGTATAAATCGCTGGGTGGTGGTTGGGCTGTTAGCCAATAGCCCAAAAATAAAAAAGCAGCCTGAAAATGTTTTCAGGCTGCTTTTTATTAAACCAATTACGCTTGTTTGCGAGCAGGCAATTTTTCTTTAATGCGAGCTGCTTTACCAGTCAAGCCACGCAAGTAGTACAATTTCGCACGGCGAACGTCACCACGGCGTTTAACTTCGATTTTTTCAACAGTTGGAGAATGCAATTGGAATGTACGTTCAACACCTTCGCCGCTAGAGATTTTACGAACGATGAAGCTGCTGTTCAAGCCACGGTTACGACGAGCGATTACAACGCCTTCGTATGCTTGCAAACGGCTGCGTGAACCTTCCACAACACGTACAGATACGACTACTGTGTCGCCTGGTGCAAATTCAGGGATTTCTTTATTCAAACGAGCGATTTCTTCTTGCTCTAAAACATCAATTAAATTCATTTTATTATTCCTAAGTTATGATATGGATGACTCGTCGCTTTCTTGACGGATTTTGTCTAAAAGTCGAGTTTCCTGTGGGAGCAATTCACGACTAACCAATAAATCAGGTCGGCGTGTTAAAGTGCGACGCAACGATTGTTCTAATCGCCATTCCGCAATCAGCGCATGATTACCCGATTTCAAAATATCGGGAACAGCCATACCCTGAAATTCTGCTGGGCGCGTATAGTGTGGATAATCCAGCAAACCGTCTGCAAATGAATCTTGCTCTGCTGAAGCAATTTCGCCTAACACGTTGGGAACGAAACGCAGCACAGCATCCATCAACATCATTGCGGGCAGTTCGCCGCCCGAAACAACAAAATCGCCAATGGAAATTTCTTCATCAACAGCCGTTTGCAAAACACGTTCATCAACGCCTTCATAGCGTCCACAAAGCAGCACTAAATTATCTAGTTGCGACAATTCCAATACTTTTTTATGTGTGAGAGATTGCCCTTGCGGGCTGAGATAAATCACACGACTATTTTTCAGGCTGCCTGAAAATTGTTGTTTCGCAGCCTGAATAGCGCAAAACAAAGGTTCTGCCATCATTACCATACCTACACCGCCACCAAAAGGACGGTCGTCAATATAGCCGAGTTTATTATCAGCAAATTGACGGGGGTTGATGGCTGCAAATTGCCAAATATCTTGTTTCCGTGCGCGACCTGTTACACCGTATTCTGTAATGCTTTCAAACATTTCAGGGAACAGAGTAATTGCTTGAATAAACATCAGTAGTCCAAGCCCCAGTCGGCTGTGATGATTTTGGTTTCTTTGTTCACATCATCGATGTAATGTGAAACGAATGGGATAAGTATATCGCCTGATTCGCCACGAATCACCAAAACATCATGTGCGCCCGTTTCCATTAATTTGGTTACTTTGCCTAATTGTGCGCCTTCACGATTAACGACTTGCATACCAACCAAATCTGTCCAGTAATATTCGTCTTCTTCCGTCTCAGCAAAGCTGTCACGAGAAATTTCAATCGTATAGCCACGCAATAAAGCGGCATCATCACGGTCATGGATGTGAGAGAACTTCACTTGCAACTCATCACCAGCAATTTTACCTGCTTCCACTTCAACGATTTGCACATCTTTGTCTTTCACTAAACGCCATTCGGGGTAGTCTAACAAGCTATCGATGTATTCTGTGCTTGGCTGAACTTTTACCCAGCCTCTTACACCAAATACGCCTTTGATATAGCCCATTGCTACCCAGTTTTGCATATCGCTCATAGATTAAGCAGCAGCTTGTTGCTCTTTAACCAATTTAGCAACGGCTTCGCTCAATTGCGCGCCTTGAGCAACCCAGTGGTTCAAGCGGTCTGCTTGCAAGCGTACGCGTTCTTGTTTTTCATTAGCAACTGGGTTGTAGAAACCAACACGTTCAATGAAACGACCATCGCGACGGCTGCGGCTGTCTGCTACGATGATGTTGTAAAAAGGACGTTTTTTAGAGCCGCCACGGGCTAAACGGATAACTACCATGTTGTAAATTCCTTAAATTTATGAGAAATGTATGGGTATAGAAAACCGTGCATTTTAGTTTGTTTTGGGTTATTTAGGCAAGTATTTATTTGTTTTTCACGCTAAATCTTGTTATGCAGCCTGAAAGGTGGGTTTTATCATTGAACTTGTATGGTGCTAGGAATACAATTCTTTATCTATTTCATCGGAAGGGGTTATCATGAATTCGGAAAATTTGGCTCTTTGCGTGGCATTGCGCCGTGAATTGCACGCGCACCCTGAGTTATCAGGCTGCGAAACGTGGACAAAATGGCGATTGATGGATTTTTTACGTGAACATACTTCTCTGAAGTTGTTTGACCATGGGCATTTTTTCTATGCATTGTATCAGGGAAAAAGTGCTGCACCTGCGATTGCGTTTCGTGCGGATTTTGATGCTTTGCCGATTGAAGATGAAATTGATGCACCGCACCGTTCGCAATGTTCAGGCGTGGGGCATAAATGTGGACATGATGGGCATTCGGCTACATTGTGCGCCTTGGCTTTGGAAGTAGAACACACGCAGCCTGAACGTTCGGTTGTGTTTTTGTTTCAGCCTGCGGAGGAAACTGGCGAAGGGGCGAAGTCTTGCTTAGATGTGTTTAAAGAGCAAAATATTAGTGAGTTTTATGCTTATCATAATTATCCGAGTGAACCTTTCAAAACGGTTTCTTTGAAAAAGGGAACGATTTGTTTGACTTCTAAGGGTTTGAGTTTGTTCTTTAAAGGGAAAACGGCGCACGCTAGCCAGCCTGAAAATGGGATAAATCCTGCTTATACGATTGCGAAGTTGATTCAAAAAATTGAGCAAATTCAATCTGATGATTCTTTATTTGATGATTTTATTCGTTGTACGATTGTGAATGTGCAAGTGGGCGAAGCGGCTTTTGGTGTGGCGGCTGGCGATGGTATTTTGCGTTTGACTATTCGGGCTTATCATGACCATGATTTGGCAAAACTGGAACGTGTAATCGTGGAAGCTGCTCAAGAAATGTCTGAACAACAAGGCATTGCGTTCCATACGGAAGAACAAGATTATTTCCCTGCTACTGTTAATGATGATGGCGCTGTGGATAAGATTTGGGCTTCATGTCAGGCAGTGGGTCAGCCGATTAAGGAATTGCCTGAATTTTTCCGTGCTTCGGAAGATTTTGGGTATTTCTTGCAGAATGTTCGTGGGGCGATGTTGTTTATTGGTAATGGCGAAAATGCACCGCCGTTGCACACTTATAATTTTGATTTTCCTGATGATTTGATTGAAGTCGGTGTTAAGACGTTTATGTCGTTGATTCAATCGGAACAGGTTTTATAATTTGTATTTTCTTTCAGGCTGCCTGAATTTATGGCAGCCTGAAACTTTTGTTTTATTTTTCAGGCTGCCTGAAAGGATTTGGTTATGCGCCCTTTGATTTGTGAAATTCGTTTAAATTATTTGCGTGAGAATTATCTGTATTTGAAAAAGGTTCATGGTAATAAATTATTGGCTGTAGTGAAGGCTAATGCTTATGGGCATGGTGCGGTTCAATGTGTTCAGGCGTTGCATGATATTGCGGACGGTTTTGCGGTGGCTTTTGTGCAAGAGGCGATTGAGTTGCGTGAAAATGGGATTACGAAGCCGATTGTTTTACTGGAAGGGGCTTTGGAGGCAACGGAGTATGCGGAAATTGATAAATATGATTTGTGGACGGTAGTTCATAATCAAACGCAATTAGAGAATTTGTTGGCGTATAACTGGCAAAAACCTGCTACGGTTTGGTTGAAAATGGATAGTGGTATGCACCGTGTAGGCTTCTTTCCACATAATTTTGCGGCGGCTTATACGGCTTTGTCGCAAAGTAATAAAGTGGCAAATATTGTGAAAATGACGCATTTTGCTTGTGCTGATGAAGATGAAACGGGCATGACTGAAATGCAAATTGAGGCCTTTGATTTGGCTTGTGAGGGATTGGCTGGCGAAGAGAGCATTGCAAATTCGGCAGCAATGTTGCGCTTTCCTGAAACGCATCGTGATTGGGGGCGGGCTGGTTTAGCTTTATATGGTATAGACCCAATGAGCAAATTTGAAACAGAATATGCGATTAAACCTGTGATGCGGTTAAGTAGTAAAATTTTCTCTGAACGGGTTTTACAACCGCATGAACCGATTGGTTATGGGGCAAGTTTTTATACGAAACGTTCAACTCGTGTGGGTGTGGTGGCGTGTGGTTATGCTGATGGGTATCCGCGCTGTACGCCAAGTGATACGCCTGTGGCGATTAATGGAGCGCGTTCTCGTGTGATTGGTCGTGTATCTATGGATATGATGACTGTTGATTTGCACGATAATCATTTTAAAATTGGCGATGAAGTCGAGTTATTTGGTGATGTGGTGAATATCAATGAATTAGCTAGTGCAGCTGGTACTATTACTTATGAGATTTTATGTAACATGAAACGTGCTAAACGTATTTATGTGAAGTGATTTTTAATAGCAGGATAGGAAATATAGAAAATTCAAAATAAAATAGTGCAATTCTAATTTTATCTTTAAGGTGCATAAAATGGCATATTCAATTGATTTACGAGAAAAAGCATTAAATTGTTACAAGCAATCTAACAATGCAAGTAAAGTTGCCAAAACCTATGGTATCTCAAGAAATACACTTTACCTTTGGATTAAATTAGAAGAACAAACAGGTAGCCTGAAACATCAAGTCAAAGGGCAAAATGCCACTAAATGGGATACGCAAGCACTCAAACAATATATTGAACAAAATCCTGATGCTTATCTCTATGAAAATGCTAGATTTCACAGAATGGGTATTCTGCAAGAAATGGTGCATCATTTGGGGCATAAAATTCTACCGCTTGCACCTTATTCGCCTGAATGAAATCCAATAGAAAAAACATGGGCAAATATTAAGAAATATATGCGTTCAATTTTGCCTAGTTATGATAATTTCACAGATGCGTTACTATCCTATCTTTATTTTAATTAACTATAACATTTTCTATCCTACTTTATTATTCACTTAACAGAAAAACCCTCTACTAATAACTAGCAGAGGGTTTAGAATAAATAGTTTGGCGATGACCTACTTTCGCATAGGGACTATACTATCATCGGCGCTGGTTTGTTTCACTGTCCTGTTCGAAATGGGAAGGAGTGGGACCAAACCGCTATGGTCGCCAAACAAAAACTGTAAATTGGTAAGCCGTTATTTAATCAACTATTAGGTGATGAACTGTATTTATCAGTAAGCTTTATATTTGATACTTTAAAAGGTTTTATTTTAAAGTTCTTCAAATGATAGAGTCAAGCCTCACGAGCAATTAGTATTAGTTAGCTTCAAGTGTTACCACTCTTCCACACCTAACCTATCAACGTCCTGGTCTAGAACGACTCTTTAGTGCGGTTAAACCGCAAGGGAAGTCTCATCTTTGGGCGAGTTTCGCGCTTAGATGCTTTCAGCGCTTATCTCTTCCGAACTTAGCTACCCGGCTATGCTTCTGGCGAAACAACCGGTACACCAGAGGTTCGTCCACTCCGGTCCTCTCGTACTAGGAGCAGCCCCCTTCAAACTTCCAACGCCCACTGCAGATAGGGACCAAACTGTCTCACGACGTTTTAAACCCAGCTCACGTACCACTTTAAATGGCGAACAGCCATACCCTTGGGACCGACTACAGCCCCAGGATGTGATGAGCCGACATCGAGGTGCCAAACTCCGCCGTCGATATGGACTCTTGGGCGGAATCAGCCTGTTATCCCCGGAGTACCTTTTATCCGTTGAGCGATGGCCCTTCCATTCAGAACCACCGGATCACTATGTCCTGCTTTCGCACCTGCTCGACTTGTCGGTCTCGCAGTTAAGCTACCTTTTGCCATTGCACTATCAGTCCGATTTCCGACCGGACCTAGGTAACCTTCGAACTCCTCCGTTACTCTTTGGGAGGAGACCGCCCCAGTCAAACTGCCTACCATGCACGGTCCCCGACCCGGATAACGGGTCTGGGTTAGAACCTCAAAGTCACCAGGGTGGTATTTCAAGGACGGCTCCACAGAGACTAGCGTCTCTGCTTCAAAGCCTCCCACCTATCCTACACAAGTGACTTCAAAGTCCAATGCAAAGCTACAGTAAAGGTTCACGGGGTCTTTCCGTCTAGCAGCGGGGAGATTGCATCTTCACAACCATTTCAACTTCGCTGAGTCTCGGGAGGAGACAGTGTGGCCATCGTTACGCCATTCGTGCGGGTCGGAACTTACCCGACAAGGAATTTCGCTACCTTAGGACCGTTATAGTTACGGCCGCCGTTTACTGGGGCTTCGATCCGATGCTTGCACATCTTCAATTAACCTTCCAGCACCGGGCAGGCGTCACACTCTATACGTCCACTTTCGTGTTAGCAGAGTGCTGTGTTTTTAATAAACAGTCGCAGCCACCGATTCTCTGCGACCCTCAGGGGCTTACGGAGTAAATCCTTCACCTTAGAGGGCATACCTTCTCCCGAAGTTACGGTATCAATTTGCCGAGTTCCTTCTCCCGAGTTCTCTCAAGCGCCTTAGAATTCTCATCCTGCCCACCTGTGTCGGTTTGCGGTACGGTTCAATTCAAACTGAAGCTTAGTGGCTTTTCCTGGAAGCGTGGTATTTACTACTTCATGTCCGTAGACACTCGTCATCACATCTCGGTATTAAAGAAGCGGATTTACCTACTTCCTCTACCTACCTGCTTAAACAATCTAATCCAACAGATTGATAGCATAACCTTCTCCGTCCCCACATCGCATTTGAATCAAGTACAGGAATATTAACCTGTTTCCCATCGACTACGCATCTCTGCCTTGCCTTAGGGACCGACTCACCCTACGCCGATGAACGTTGCGTAGGAAACCTTGGGCTTTCGGCGAGCGGGCTTTTCACCCGCTTTATCGCTACTCATGTCAACATTCGCACTTCTGATACCTCCAGCAACCTTTACAAGTCACCTTCGCAGGCTTACAGAATGCTCCCCTACCATGCATTACCGCATCCGCAGCTTCGGTTATAGATTTGAGCCCCGTTACATCTTCCGCGCAGGAAGACTCGACCAGTGAGCTATTACGCTTTCTTTAAATGATGGCTGCTTCTAAGCCAACATCCTGGCTGTCTGTGCCTTCCCACTTCGTTTACCACTTAATCTATCATTTGGGACCTTAGCTGGCGGTCTGGGTTGTTTCCCTCTTGACACCGGACGTTAGCACCCGATGTCTGTCTCCCGAGGAGCAACTTGATGGTATTCTTAGTTTGCCATGGGTTGGTAAGTTGCAATAACCCCCTAGCCATAACAGTGCTTTACCCCCATCAGTCTCATATCTCGAGGCACTACCTAAATAGTTTTCGGGGAGAACCAGCTATCTCCGAGTTTGTTTAGCCTTTCACCCCTATCCACAGCTCATCCCCGCATTTTGCAACATGCGTGGGTTCGGACCTCCAGTACCTGTTACGGCACCTTCATCCTGGCCATGGATAGATCACTCGGTTTCGGGTCTACACCCAGCAACTAGTCGCCCTATTAAGACTCGGTTTCCCTACGCCTCCCCTACTCGGTTAAGCTCGCTACTGAATGTAAGTCGTTGACCCATTATACAAAAGGTACGCAGTCACACCACAAAGATGCTCCCACTGTATGTATGCATCAGGTTTCAGGTTCTATTTCACTCCCCTCCCGGGGTTCTTTTCGCCTTTCCCTCACGGTACTGGTTCACTATCGGTCGATGATGAGTATTTAGCCTTGGAGGATGGTCCCCCCATATTCAGACAGGATTTCACGTGTCCCGCCCTACTTTTTGTATACTTAGTACCATCATTGAGATTTCAAATACGGGGCTATCACCCACTATGGCGGAAGTTTCCAATTCCTTCTTCTATCTCAACAACTATCATATACAGGCTTTTCCGCGTTCGCTCGCCACTACTTGCGGAATCTCGGTTGATTTCTTTTCCTCTGGGTACTTAGATGGTTCAGTTCTCCAGGTTCGCTTCTCTAGCCCTATGTATTCAGACTAGGATACTGATTACTCAGTGGGTTTCCCCATTCGGATATCACGGTATCATTGCTTTTTTGCCAGCTTCTCCGTGCTTTTCGCAGGCTTACACGTCCTTCTTCGCCTATCATCGCCAAGGCATCCACCTGATGCACTTATTCACTTGACTCTATCATTTGAAGAACCTTCTGACTTTGTTAATCAGTGCGTTGACTACATGACTAACTTAGATTCTCTACTTTGATAAAGCTTACTGCTTGTTGTGTACTAACCTTGCCTTTTGAATTCAAGGTTAGTTGATACAATCATCACCCAAATTTTGTCATTCGATTTGTTGCCTTTACAGGCTGCCTGAAATACTGTTGCATCAGCATCCCAAACCAAATCGACAACATTGTCTTTGTTTGTTGATTTCGGCTTTCCAATTTGTTAAAGATCGATGCGTTTAATTATACTTCTTCTCAGCTTTCGCTTATAAAAATATATCGCAAATTAAAGTAAGCTCGCCAGTTTATCTAAACTTGCTTTAATTTGCAATCTAATTTTTCATTTTATTTAATCTTGGTGGAGGCAAACGGGATCGAACCGATGACCCCCTGCTTGCAAAGCAGGTGCTCTACCAACTGAGCTATGCCCCCAGTATTTACCTATTAAATTGATTTCTTTTTCTTCTAATTTAACTCAGTTTATTCTCTTGGTGGGTCTGGTAGGACTTGAACCTACGACCCCACGCTTATCAAGCGTGTGCTCTAACCACCTGAGCTACAAACCCTATGTGTCGCATCTTTATTTCAGCTTACCGATAAGTGTGAGTACCTAATCGCCTCTTCTTTTCTCTAGAAAGGAGGTGATCCAGCCGCAGGTTCCCCTACGGCTACCTTGTTACGACTTCACCCCAGTCACGAAGCATACCGTGGTAAGCGGACCCCTTACGGTTATCCTACCTACTTCTGGTATCCCCCGCTCCCATGGTGTGACGGGCGGTGTGTACAAGACCCGGGAACGTATTCACCGCAGTATGCTGACCTGCGATTACTAGCGATTCCGACTTCATGCACTCGAGTTGCAGAGTGCAATCCGGACTACGATCGGTTTTCTGGGATTGGCTCCACCTCGCGGCTTGGCTACCCTCTGTACCGACCATTGTATGACGTGTGAAGCCCTGGTCATAAGGGCCATGAGGACTTGACGTCATCCCCACCTTCCTCCGGTTTGTCACCGGCAGTCTCATTAGAGTGCCCAACTTAATGATGGCAACTAATGACAAGGGTTGCGCTCGTTGCGGGACTTAACCCAACATCTCACGACACGAGCTGACGACAGCCATGCAGCACCTGTGTTACGGTTCCCGAAGGCACTCTCCCGTCTCTGGGAGATTCCGTACATGTCAAGACCAGGTAAGGTTCTTCGCGTTGCATCGAATTAATCCACATCATCCACCGCTTGTGCGGGTCCCCGTCAATTCCTTTGAGTTTTAATCTTGCGACCGTACTCCCCAGGCGGTCAATTTCACGCGTTAGCTACGCTACTAAGCAATCAAGTTGCCCAACAGCTAATTGACATCGTTTAGGGCGTGGACTACCAGGGTATCTAATCCTGTTTGCTACCCACGCTTTCGAGCATGAACGTCAGTGTTATCCCAGGGGGCTGCCTTCGCCATCGGTATTCCTCCACATCTCTACGCATTTCACTGCTACACGTGGAATTCTACCCCCCTCTGACACACTCTAGCTAGCCAGTTCAAAACGCAGTTCCCAAGTTGAGCTCGGGGATTTCACATCTTGCTTAACTAACCGTCTGCGCTCGCTTTACGCCCAGTAATTCCGATTAACGCTCGCACCCTACGTATTACCGCGGCTGCTGGCACGTAGTTAGCCGGTGCTTATTCTTTAGGTACCGTCATCAGTTAATGATATTAGCATCAACCTTTTCTTCCCTAACAAAAGTCCTTTACAACCCGAAGGCCTTCTTCAGACACGCGGCATGGCTGGATCAGGCTTTCGCCCATTGTCCAAAATTCCCCACTGCTGCCTCCCGTAGGAGTCTGGGCCGTGTCTCAGTCCCAGTGTGGCGGATCATCCTCTAAGACCCGCTACTGATCGTCGCCTTGGTGGGCCTTTACCCCACCAACTAGCTAATCAGATATTGGCCGCTCGAATAACGCGAGGTCCGAAGATCCCCCACTTTCACCCTCAGGTCGTATGCGGTATTAGCTATCCTTTCGGATAGTTATCCCCCATTACTCGGTACGTTCCAATATATTACTCACCCGTTCGCCACTCGCCGACAGTAGTGCAAGCACTACCTCGCTGCCGTTCGACTTGCATGTGTAAAGCATGCCGCCAGCGTTCAATCTGAGCCAGGATCAAACTCTTATGTTCAATCTCTAACTTACTTAACTTCTGGTCTGCTTCAAAGAAACCAACAAAGAGTAACTAACCAAAGTTAATCACAATCTTGTCTGTTTTTGTCGCAGTGTGAGACCATCAGGCACTCACACTTATCGGTAATCTGTTCTGTTAAAGAGCTTGTCTCAGAAATCTAAATCCACTATAATTCAGTAGTTCTTCTTTTCTTTTTCTTCGTTGCCGTAGCAGCGAAGAACCGAATAATACGCATCTACCTCTAAATCGTCAACTCCTAATTCGCAAAAAAATTCAAAATTTCTCACTAAAAAATATCAAGTATCTGTTTATTAACGTTTTTTATTTTTTAAAATTTTTGAAATAACTTTCATAAAACTTCCTCATTTACAAATATATCTAAGGCAAAACCAGCCAATTCAATTAAAAGGTCAAGTACAATCCTACCTTTCAACTCTCCTAACCTCACTAACTATAGTCACGTGAGCCAACCATAAAGAAAGTAAACCATGAGTACAAAAAACCTAACCATCCTCCGCGCTCAAATGCGCCAACACCAAATCGCCGCGCTAATTATCCCCACCGCCGACCCCCACCTATCTGAATACTTGCCCCACCACTGGCAAGCCCGCGATTATTTTTCAGGCTTCACGGGCTCAGCAGGCGTGTTAGTCGTGCAGCCTGAAAGCGCACAATTATGGACAGACTTCCGCTATTGGGAACAAGCCGAAGCCGAACTTTCAGGCAGCGGCATCACGTTAGAAGAACAACAAAACGGACGCAACCACATCGCCGCACTCGCACAAACGCTGCCTGAAAACGCACGCGTTGCCATTGCGTCCGATATGCTTTCGCTCGCCGAACAACGCCACATTCAGGCTGCGTTTGCCGACAAAAACATCACACTTTGCTGCGACTACGACATCGCTGCCGAAGTGTGGGGCGAGCAACGTCCAGCCCTGCCCACCGCGCCCGTGTTTGCGCAAAAAGCCCAATTTGTGCCACAAACCGCCGCCGAAAAACTCAACCACGTCCGCGAAAAAATGCGCGAAAACGGCGCACAATGGCACTTAATTTCTGCGTTGGACGACATCGCGTGGCTCACCAACCTGCGCGGCAACGACATTGAATACAACCCCGTTTTCCTGTCGCACTTATTGATTGGCGAAAATGGCGCAACGCTATTCGTATCGCCCGACAAAATCAGCGCAGACATTCAGGCTGCCTTAAATGCCGCGCAAATCCAAGTCGCGCCGTATGAAAGCGTTGCCGAAGCGTTAGCCGAACTTTCAGGCTGCCTGATGTTTGACCCAAACAAAATCGCCGTTTCTACCGTTTTCAGGCTACCTGAAAACGTGAAAATCGTGGAGAAAAGCAATCCGTCCAGCCAATTCAAAGCGGAAAAATGCGCCACCGAAGTCGCCAATATCCGCACCGCCATGTTGCAAGACGGGATTGCGCTCTGCGGTTTCTTCGCCGATTTTGAAGCGCGTTTGGCAAACGGCGACGACTTCAACGAATACGACATCAACGCGATGTTGCTCAAACACCGCAGCCAGCGCGAACATTTTGTGTCGGAAAGTTTTGGCACGATTGCAGGTTTCAACGCCAACGGTTCTATGCCGCATTACAGCGCACCTGTTTCAGGCAGCCTGAAAATTGCGGGGGACGGTTTGTTGCTGATTGATTCGGGCGCGCAATATCATTCTGGCACGACTGACATCACACGCGTTGTGCCTGTGGGCAAGCCATCTGCGGCGCAAATCCACGATTTCACTTTGGTGTTGAAAGCGCATATTGCCTTGGCGCAGGCGGTGTTTCCTGAAGGGATTATGTCGCCGATGTTGGACGCGATTTGTCGCCAACCGATGTGGCAGGCGCAATGTGATTTCGGGCATGGTACGGGGCATGGCGTGGGCTATTTCTTGAACGTGCATGAGGGGCCGCAGCGCATTTCGTATCACGCGCAAAGCAAGCCTGAACACGCGCTGCGCGAGGGTATGCTGACGTCTAACGAACCGGGCTTGTATCGCCCGAACCAATGGGGCATTCGTATTGAGAATTTGGTGGTGGCGCAACGCGTGTCGCAGCCTGAAGAAACGGCGTTTGGCAAATTTTTGTGTTTTGAAACGGTAACGCTGTGCCCGATTGATACGCGTTTAGTGGACGTGAGTTTGCTGAATGAGAATGAGCGTGGGTGGTTGAATGGCTATCATGCGAAGGTGCGTGAGGCAATTTTGCCGTTTGTGGACGGGGCGGCGAAAGATTGGTTGGTGGCGCGGACGGTGGCGATTTAGTTTTCAGGCTGCAATTCAGCGCACAGTCATTTTTTGAGTAGGGTGTGTGAACTTGTTCACGCACCAACTTACTCGTGTGCATGCGTACCGCACACACTCTACTTATGAATTTTTGTCGTGTACAGAAAGGCTGCAAAAAATAGGCTGCCTAAAAGTATAAGGGCAGCCTGAAAGAGGTAAGGGAATACAGTTCAAAAAGGATTGCTGTTGCTTTTTGAATGTGTGTATTTTATGGCGTGAAAATTAGCAGAGAATTAGCGGTTTGAAATTTTCAGGCTGCGTTTAATAAAGGAATAGCGAAATGCTGTTTTTGGCTTATATATTGATTGGCGTGGTAACAGGTTTTTTTGCGGGCTTGTTTGGCATTGGCGGCGGCACGATTATTGTGCCGATGCTGACGATTTTGCTGCCACAAGCGGGCGTTCCTGATGATAAGTTAATGGCGATGACGCTGGGGACTTCGTTTTCTACGATTGTGTTCACGTCTGTCGCGTCGGCGTGGCAACATCACAGAATGGGCAATGTGGATTTTCGGGTGTTTAAGGTGTTTGTGCCGACTGTGATGTTATCGGTGTTTGGGTTTGGCTGGTTGGTTACGTTTCTGCCCAAAGCGGTGCTGATGAAGATGTTTGCGGTGATGATGTTGTTTTTGTCGGTGAAGATAATTGTGTCTAGCCGTCAGTCTGGGCAAACGGTGGTGAAACCGCTCACGGCAAAAGTGCAGATGGTGGCTGGAACGGTGATTGGTGCGCTGTCTAGTTTTGCTGGGATTGGCGGTGGAGCGTTTATTGTGCCGTTTTTGAATAGCCGTGGGTTTGAGATGAAACGGGCGATTGGCACATCTTCAGCGTGTGGGGTTTTGTTGGCTTTGGGCGCGACTGTGAGTTTTATGTTGAGTGGCAGTCATTTGGAGAATATGCCTGCGTATTCGGTGGGATTTGTGTACGTGCCTGCATTTTTGGGGATTGTGGCGGCGAGTGTAGGTACGTCTAAATTTGGAGCGTTGGCGGCGAATAAGTTGCCTGTGCCTGTGCTAAAAAAAGCATTTGCGACATTTTTGTGTTTTGTGGCAATTGCGATGTTTTTTAAATGATGAAAAACGCAGCCTGAAATTGTTTTCAGGCTGCGTTTTGTTGTCTTAAACCAAATTAGTTAGGACGGCATTCTTTGTAAATGATTTTGTTGTTTGGCGCAGTAACGGTGCCTAAGATTACTTGGTTGTATGTGGTTGCGTCCACGTAGTCAGTATCAATCATGTAGCTGCCTGCCTTACCAAATGTTGTGCCAGTTAAATCTGATTGCGCCAAGTTGGTTTTCATGGTGCGTGTTGCGCCATTCAATTTTGCTGTGGCTTTAGTGGGCAAGTTTTGTTTGTTGAATGTGTAAGTTACGTTGATGTTTTTACCGCCTTGGCAGGTGTAGTTTACTGTTTTTGGGGTCATCGCCATGGCTGATGTTGATGCGAACAAGGTTGCTACGGCTGCTAATGTTGCGAATACTGTTTTTTTCATGTTGGTTCTCCAAATTTTCTAAGTTTAGAAAGGTATCTCGTTGTGAGATGTAGTCATCATACGCTTGAGAATGGTTAGCGTTTGTTTAGTGTATGTAAATAATCTGCGCGGGGCAAGATAAATCTAGTTAATGCAGCCTGAAATGGGTGTTTTTTGTGAAAACTGCTAGAAAATGTGTAAATTTTCAGGCTGCCCAGTTTTCTGCGTCTTTCATGTCTTGATGAATTTGGGCTTGCAATTCATCTATGCTATCAAATTTAATTTCATCACGCAGTTTGTGCAAAAAGCTGATGTGTAGGCGTTGTCCGTATAAATCGCCTGTGAAGTTGAACAGGTGAACTTCTAATTTTGACTCAGGCGTGTTGGACACGGTTGGGTTGCTGCCAAACGAGGCAACGCCGCGATAAATGCCTGTTTCGGTGTGCGCTTGAACGACAAACACGCCACTCAAGGCGTAATGGTGTGCTGGTAGATGAATGTTGGCGGTTGGGCAACCGATGCTTCGCCCTAATTTTTTACCGTGTTTGACGTGTCCGCTTAGGGTGTATGGATGTCCGAGAATTTGGGTGGCTTGGGCGATGTCGCCGTTGCTGAGCGCTTGGCGTACTGATGTGCTGCTGGCGCGTCCACCTGCGACTAATATGCTGGGGGTACGTTCGGTGACGAAATCGGGCTGCTGACTGAGTAGCTCAAAATCGCCGCCACGCGCTTTGCCAAATCGGAAGTCGTCGCCGACTAATAGATAGCGTGTGTTGAGTTTGTCGCGCAAAATGATTTGGATAAATTGGTCGGCGGTTTGGTTGGCAAAATGGGCGTTGAAGCGGATAACGCAGATATTTTTCAGGCTGCCTGTTTCTTGTAGTAAACGCAATTTGTCGCGCAAGGGGCTGAGGCGATAGGGTTGTGGTTTGTGGGCGAGTTTGCTGAAAAATTCGTTGGGTTGCGGCTCAAATACGATGGCTACGGGATTCAGACTGCGTTCGCTGGCTTGTTGGGCAAGTCGTTCTAAAATATGGCGATGTCCTGTGTGTACGCCGTCAAAATTGCCGATAGTTACTGCACTGTTTGGGATATTGCGTGGAATGTTGTTTATACCGAACCAGATATTCATAGTTTGTGCTGCTATGTGTAAAAAAGTGGCATTTTAATGATTTTTCAGGCTGCCTGAAAATATTTCGTTGCGTTGTGTGCGGTTTTTTGTAAAGTAAGTAATGCGGTTTTAGCTAAAATGCGGTATATTCGTTTAATTTTACTAATTGGTGTTACCTTTATTATGAGCTTTCGCTTTGACATTATCATGGAATACCGTCAGATGTTTATTGACGGTGCGTTGCTGACGCTGAAATTAACCAGTGCCGCTGTTTTGGGCGGTTTGTTTTTGGGCTTGATTGGTGCGCTGATGAGGATTGTTCACTTTGAAAAGGGTGGACCATTTTTGCGTGGTGTGGCGTGGGTCATGCGGACGATTTCGTTGTTATACGTTACGTTGTTCCGTGGTACGCCGTTGTTTGTGCAAATTTTCTTGTGGTATTTTGTGTGGTTTGTGGCTTTTGTGAACCCAACCAATGGCTGGTTTGTGAGCGGTGATGCGGCGGTGGAATTGCGCCGTGGTTATGGCCCGTTTGTGGCAGGTGGCTTGGCGTTGATGTTTAACACGGGCGCGTATATCACGGAAATTATCCGCGCAGGTATTCAATCAATTGACAAGGGACAAATGGAAGCGGCTCGCTCTTTGGGCTTAACGCATGCGCAAGCGATGCGTTTTGTGATTTTGCCACAGGCTTTGCGCCGTATGCTGCCGCCGTTTGCGAATGAATTTATCACGTTGTTGAAAGATAGTTCGCTGTTGTCTGTGATTGCGGTGCCTGAGTTGTCTTATGTACAAAAAACCATTTCGGGTCGTTATTCAATTTATGAAGAGCCGTTATATACGGTGGCTTTAATTTATTTGGTGATGACGATTTGCTTGAGTTGGTTCTTCTCGATGTTAGAGAAAAAATACAACGGCGCCCACCGCCACTAATTGAGCTTGTGAAACATACCCGTTTGCTGAAAAGTAAACGGGTATGTTTTTTGCTGTAAACAAAGTTTCAGGCTGCATTTTTGATTTTTGACGCAGCCTGAAAATAGATTGTAATTTTTCAGGCTGCATTCCGTTTGATAAACAGCAATTTGCCCCTATATCGTCTCTCTATGTTAAAATTCAGCCGTTTTGCCGCGTGATGCGGCGTGAGGAAATTGATAAATTATGCTAACCAGTATCGCTAAAAAAATCTTTGGCAGCCGCAACGACCGCTTGCTGAAGCAGTATCGTAAAAAAGTTGAGAAAATCAACGCATTAGAAAACGAAATCAAAGCGCTTTCTGATGATGAATTGAAAGCTAAAACCGCCAAATTCAAACAGCGTTTGGCAGATGGTTCGACGCTTGATGATATTTTGCCAGAAGCATTTGCCGTGTGCCGCGAAGCGTCTCGCCGAGTGCTGGGCATGCGCCATTTTGATGTGCAGTTGATTGGCGGTATGGTGCTGCACGATGGCAAAATCGCGGAAATGCGTACAGGCGAAGGTAAAACTTTGGTGGGTACATTGCCTGTGTATTTGAACGCATTATCAGGCAAAGGCGTTCATGTGGTGACTGTGAACGATTACTTGGCGGAACGTGATGCGAACATCATGAAACCGTTATACAACTTCTTGGGTTTGAGCGTGGGCGTGATTTTGAGCAATCAAGAGCCGTTCTACCGCCAAGAAGCATATAGCAGCGACATCACTTACGGTACAAACAACGAATTTGGTTTTGACTATTTGCGCGACAATATGGTTACCGACCCATACGACAAAGTTCAACGCGAATTGAATTTTGCCGTGGTGGACGAAGTGGACTCCATTTTGATTGACGAAGCGCGTACGCCGTTGATTATTTCGGGTCAAGCCGATGACAACATTGATTTGTACAAAATCATGAACCAAGTGCCAGCACGTTTAGTGCCACAAGAAAAAGAAGACAGCGAAGAAGGTGATTATTGGGTTGATGAGAAAAACCAACAAGTTACGCTGTCTGAACAAGGGCATGAACACGCGGAACACATCTTGGCGGAAATCGGTTTGCTGAAAGACGGCGAATCTTTGTATTCTGCGAACAACATCATGTTGATGCACCACTTAATGGCAGCATTGCGCGCGCATACTTTGTTCCATTTAGACCAGCATTATGTGATTAAGCCAAACGAAGAAGGTCAAAACGAGATTGTGATTGTTGATGAACACACAGGTCGTTTGATGGACGGTCGCCGTTGGTCGGACGGCTTGCACCAAGCCGTTGAAGCCAAAGAAGGCGTGGACATCAAAAAAGAAAACCAAACGCTGGCAAGTATCACATTCCAAAACTATTTCCGCTTGTACACCAAATTGGCTGGTATGACGGGTACGGCGGACACAGAAGCATTTGAATTCCAAGATATTTATGGCTTGGAAACGGTAATTATTCCAACCAACAAGCCAATCCAACGTATTGACTACAACGACCAAATCTTCCGCACTGCAGAAGAAAAATACGAAGCCGTTGTGAAAGATATTAAAGAGTGTTACGACCGCGGTCAGCCAGTATTGGTTGGCACAACCACGATTGAAAACTCTGAATTGGTTTCTCAATTATTGAAACGCGAAGGCTTGCCACACAATGTCTTGAACGCAAAAGAGCACGAACGTGAAGCCTTGATTGTCGCGCAAGCAGGTAAGCCAGGCATGATTACCGTGGCGACCAACATGGCAGGTCGTGGTACAGATATTGTGTTGGGCGGCAACGTGCAACATCAATCTGACGCGATTATGGCAGACGAAAGCCTGAGTGATGACGAGAAACAACGCCAAATCAAAGCGTTGGAAGACAGCTGGGAAGCAGACAACGAGTTTGTGAAAAAAGCAGGTGGTTTGCACATTATCGGTACAGAACGCCACGAAAGTCGCCGTATCGACAACCAGTTGCGCGGTCGTTCAGGTCGTCAAGGCGACCCAGGTTCTAGCCGATTCTATCTATCGTTTGAAGACCCATTGTTGCGCTTGTTTGCACTTGACCGCGCGGCAGCAATTTTGAACAAATTAGCCCCAGAACCAGGTGTGGCGATTGAAGCCAACATTTTGACGCGTCAAATTGAAAACGCGCAACGCAAAGTGGAAGGTCGTAACTTTGACATGCGTAAACAAGTGCTGGAATACGATGACGTGGCGAATGACCAGCGCAAAGTCTTGTATCATCAACGCAATGATATTTTGTTGAGCAAAGACATCGGCAGCATTATCCGCGATATGCGTCAAACCGTGATTGCGGGCTTGGTTGATACGCACATTCCGCCAAACAGCATGGAAGAGCAATGGAATGTTCCTGCATTGGAAGCGATTTTGAGCGGCGAATTCCGTATTCACGCAGATATTTCAGGCTGGCTGAAAGCCGATAATTCTTTGGAAAACGAAGACATCAAAGAACGCTTGTTGGCACAAGTTGAGCAGGAATATCAAGAAAAAGTGGATTTGGTTGGTGCAGAAGCATTTGGCAACTTTGAACGCAATATTGTATTGCAAGTGATTGACACACAATGGCGCGAACATTTGGCTGCGATGGATTATCTGCGTCAAGGCATTCACTTGCGCGGTTATGCACAGAAAAATCCAAAACAAGAATACAAACGTGAAGCGTTTGAAATGTTCCAACGCTTGTGGAACAACATTCAATACAGCACCACAGAATTGCTGGTTTCTGTTCGTATTCAACCCAATGAAGAGCTGCCTGAAGAACCTGCGCAACATGAACACGTTGCCATAGAAACCAATCACGCAGCCGCGCCAAACATGGAAGCTGTGATGAGCGAACCACGCCCAGCGTTTAACCCAGAAAATGTCAGCGAAGAAGACAAACCTTTCTTGCCTGACGCGCTGGAGCAAGCTGGGATTACGGTTCATCGTAATGACCCTTGTCCTTGTGGTAGTGGTTTGAAATATAAGCAATGCCATGGTCGTTTAGCTTGATGATGTAAACAAAAGCAGCCTGAAAAACTTTTCAGGCTGATTTCTTTATTGTGCTAACTTAAAATTTCACACCTTTATGCAAAGCCACTACACCAGTAGTCAAATTGTGATAATCCACTTGGTCAAAACCCACGTCTAGCATCATCTGTTTCAACGTTTCTTGGTCTGGGTGCATACGGATAGACTCCGCCAAATATTGATAACTGTCCGCGTCTTTCGCAATCAATTTACCCATTACAGGCAAGAACTTGAACGAATAGAAATCGTAAGCAGGCGCAAGCGGTTCATACACTTTAGAAAATTCCAACACCAGCAACGTGCCACCAGGTTTCAACACGCGATACATCTCGCTCAATGCCACATCTTTATGCGTCATATTGCGCAACCCAAACGACACCGACACCAAATCAAAATAATTGTCAGGAAACGGCAGTTTTTCCGCATCGCATACCGCCACAGGCAAAATCATACCCTCGTTTAGCAAGCGGTCGCGCCCCACAGACAGCATAGATGAATTGATGTCCGTCAGCCAAACCTCGCCCTCTTTACCCACACGTTTCGCCCAACCGCGCGACAAATCGCCCGTGCCGCCTGCAATATCCAACACCTTGCCGCCTTTTGGCACACGCGCCGTATTAATCGTGAAATGTTTCCAAACACGGTGTAACCCGCCAGACATCACATCATTCATGATGTCATAATTTTTCGCGACAGAATGGAACACTTGCGCCACTTTATTCGCTTTTTCACTTTCGTTTACGGTTTGGAAACCGAAGTGTGTTTGTTTATCTTGATTACTCATTTTTTAGGCTCACTAGCTGCTAATTTAGGGGACAATTTTTTCACACAGGCGCGAATCGCATTATCATTCACGTGCAATAATTTCGGGTCAGCTTTCTCAGGTGTCGCAAAGTAAACCGCCAAAGCCTCTTCCCAAGATTGTTTCCCTTGATAATTTTTCTTACCCTCTTCATACACGCAACCGCAAACCTGTTTTGCCGTTTCCTGATTTTTCGGGTCGCTTGCCGCGTCAGCATGGTCTTCCAGCGCAGATTGCACACATGCTTGAGCAAATTGTTTTTGTACACTACCGTTTGGACGCTGGTCGCAAGCTGCTAAACCCAATAACGCACCCAATACCAAGCATAAAGTTACTTTTTTCATCACATAATCCTTAAAACTGTTTTTCAGGCAGCCTGAAAAACTCAACGCCGTTTTTTATTTACCAAAAGCTCAAACGCCAGATAAAGCAACGGCAAACTCATAATGCCAATATAAACCCCATGCACCACAAACACCAACGGCACTAGCACCCCAATAAACAACATGCCAAACGCTGCACCGCCCAAATGCGCCGCATGTCCCACATAATCATTCGGACGCGGATTCAACAGCGACCAAACCGAGTACGCAAAATACAAAGTCGCATAAATCCAAGCTGTGATAGGCACAGGAATAGGGAAAATAATCATGCTGTTGAACGGCTGCAACGCAATAGACGCGAAAATCACACCCGACACCGCACCTGAAGCCCCAATCATCGCATAGCTCGGGCGGTTCTTATACAGCCAAAGCGACAGCACAGAGCCGGCCAACCCCGACAAAAAATACAGCACCAAAAACAGCCCAGCACCAAACAAACGGATAATAATCGGCGCAAAAAAATACAGCGCAAGCATATTAAAAAACAAATGCCCCCAACTCGCATGCAAAAACATAGACGACAGCAACCGCCGATATTGCTTATTGTAACGAATTGCGCCTACTTGGAACTGATAACGCTCAAAAAACACAGAATTACTCAAGCCAAAATAGCTCACAACAAAAGTAATCCCAATCAAAATATACAAAATCAAAGTATCATTCATAAACTACTTTCAGGCAGCCTGAAAAATCCTAATGGCTACACCCACAAGACCCACCGCCACAGCCCCCACCATGCGAATGCCCTTTTGCAGGACTTTCATCAAACTCACGATTAGAACTAGCTGCCGCCAATCTGTCCAAATAATCCTGCCATAATTCAGGCTGCTTTTCGCCCAAGTGGCGCAAATAATCCCAATCATACAAACCGCTATCATGCCCATCAGAAAACGAAATCTTCAACGCATAATTGCCCACACCTTCCAAATCAGAAATCAACACAAAACGCTTACCCGTTTGCAAAGTTCCCTGACCCACGCCATGCCCACGCACTTCCGCGCTTGGCGAATACACACGCAAAAATTCAGCGGGCAAAGCAAATTCTCCGTCTGCATAAACCAAAGTCAGCACATCACGCGCACGGTTCAAACGCACTTCTTCAAGCACAAAACTCATCGCAGTTCTCCAAAAAAATAACGCAGATTGTAGCAGATTTCAGGGTAAAACCTTTGCAAAACTCCAGATTTGAGCAGTTTTCAAAGCCATAGCAGCGCATGGCGAAGAAAAGTGCCAAAGATAGAGATTTTGCAAAGGTTTTACACGGTTTGAAACGGCGGCACTTTTACTCCACAACGACGCAATAGTTCCACCGTTTCAAAAACAGGCAAGCCCATCACGCCCGTAAAACTCCCCGATAAATGGCTCACAAACACGCCGCCCAAACCCTGAATCCCATAAGCCCCAGCCTTGTCCAACGGCTCGCCAGTCGCCACATAAGCCGCCATTTCCGCCGCAGAAATCTCACGGAACTGCACATCATTTTGTTGCACCGCCGAAAACTCCGCGCCATTAAACGACACGCAAACCCCCGTCAAAACCTGATGCACGCAGCCTGAAAGTTGCGACAACATTTCTATCGCCTGTTCTGCGGATTCAGGTTTGCCCAAAATCTGCCCATTTAACACCACGCTCGTGTCCGCACTAATCACAGACAAATTATTTTCAGGCTGCATTTTCACTACTGCGCGATTTTTCTCCAGCCAACGGCGTTTCATCAATATCCGCCGCCACTGCGTTCACTGTGTAACCCAAATTCTGCAAAATCTCACGTCTGCGCGGACTGCCTGACGCTAATAAAATTTCTCGTTTCATCACAAAATCCTTAAAAAGATTTCAGGCTGCCTGAAAAATACTTCAGGCAGCCTGAAAAAACTGCTATCTATTTAATGATGATGACCATGTGCACCATGTGCATGACCATGTTCCAACTCTTCAGAAGTCGCTTCACGGATAGAAACCACAGTGCCTTTGAAACGGATAACCATACCAGCCAATGGGTGATTACCGTCCACAACTGCTTTGCCGTCTGCCACATCAGTTACGCGATAAACCACCACGCCACCGTGCTCAGGGTCGTCTGCTTCAAACATCATGCCTGGCTCAACTTCCACTGGAAACACGCTCACATCTTCAATGCGAACCAACTCAGGGTCTTGCTCACCAAACGCGTCTTCAGGCTGCATGGTAACGTCCACCACGTCGCCCACTTTTTTTTCATGCAAAGCTTCTTCCACCAAAGGGAAAATGCCATCGTAGCCGCCATGCAAATAAGCAATCGGCTCAACGGTTTTGTCAATCAATTGGTTATCCGCGTCATACATTTCGTAATGCAATGTTACTACGGTATTTTTAACAATGCTCATCATCGTTTCCTTCGTTTAGTTGTTACGCCAAAAGGCAAAAGTTCTATGAGTATAACATAGGCAGCCTGAAAATAGCCTCATTGTTGCCAAACAACAACATTCTGCTGCAATTTTACAATTTGCGCAAACCCCACCGCCTTTCACCAAGAATCAATTTACTATTTAAAATCATAAAACTAACAAATTTCACACAAATAAACAAAATTCACCCTCTTGCATAATAATTGCACCGTAATAAGTTTTCAGGCAGAATGCGAAAGTTCCAAAATAGAAAGCGTTTCTGGCAATAAAATAATCCAAAACATTATTGAAAAGTCAGAATTAAAGCTGTTTTGTACCATTCCCTTTTATATATATAATTTTCTTACAAGGTATCGAAAAATGAAAAAATCATTAGCTGTTGCTGCTTTATTGTCTTTGTTCGTAGCTGCTTGCGGCGGCGAATCTAAACCAGCTGAACAACCAGCTCAAGCTGCTGCTTCCGCTGCTTCTGCGGTTGTTGCTGAAACTGCATCTGCAGTAACTGCTGAAGTTGCATCTGCAGCTTCTGCTGTTGTTGCTGAAACTGCTTCTGCTACTGAAGCTGCTGCTTCTATGGTTGAAGCTGCTGCTTCTATGGTTGAAGCTGCTGCTCCTGAAGCTGCTTCTGCTGCAAAATAATCTTTCTTTACCGCGTCTAGCGGAGAAATAGATGGATAACACGGGGCTGGATACATTCGTATTCAGCCCTATCGTTTTTTTCAGGCAGCCTGAAATCTTTGCAAAGGTATTTTCAACAAAATGCTTTTGCAAAGATGATTTTAGGCAGCCGTGTGATTTCATCAACAAAAGGAAAGCACATGATAAAAAAATGGCTCAACAACATCATGCCAACCAAAAAATCCAAACAAAAAATCAAAGGCGTGTACCACCACATACCGCTCGATTTCAACAACCACGCCGCACTCAAAGTATTAGAGCAACTCCACCGCTCAGGCTACGAAGCCTATTTAGTGGGCGGCGCAGTGCGCGATTTACTGCTCGGCGTACAACCCAAAGACTTCGACATCGCCACCAACGCCCGTCCCGAACAAGTCAGCAAAATCTTCCGCCGCAGCCGCATCATTGGCAGACGCTTTCAGATTGTTCACGTTATGGTTGGCTCAGAAACCATTGAAGTCAGCACCTTCCGCAGTGGCGGTCGCGTGAAGCAAAACGAGTTCGGGCGAATCATGCAAGACAACGCTTACGGCACATTGGAACAAGATGCGATGCGCCGCGATTTCACTTGCAACGCCCTGTATTACGACATTCACACACACCAAATCATCGACTTTCACAACGGTTTAAACGATGTGAAAGCCCGCAAAATCGTGATGATTGGCGACCCAGCCGAACGCTACCACGAAGACCCCGTGCGTATGCTTCGCGCCGTGCGTTTATCAGGCAAACTCGGTTTTCAAATTGAAGAAAAAACCGCAGCACCCATTCCCGATAACGCCATTTTGTTACGCAAAGAACCCGTAGCGCGATTGTTTGACGAAATGATGAAAATTCTGTTTTCAGGGCAAGCCGAAAGCTGCCTGAAACAATTGACCGTTTTGAACAACGTGGACATTCACCCCATGCTCACCGCCATGTTTCAGGCTGCATCTCCCGACCAGCCACAAATGGGGCGAATCGCGCTACAACAAACCGATTTGCGTTTGCAAGAAAACAAATCCGTTTCAGTCGGTTTTGTGCTTGCCGCATTCTTTTGGCAAGCGTTGGCACACCGTTGGCAAGTGAAACAAAAACGCCAAAGCTCCGCCGCCGCGATGAATGATGCGATTAGCAGTTTGCACGAAGACATGGAACACGGCTGGGGTGTGCCGCAACGCTATTCCGCAACCATGCGCGAGATTTGGGCGTTGCAACCGCAGTTTGAATCGCTGCGTGGCAACCGTCCTTTCAGGCTGCTTTCGCAAGCGCGTTTTAGAGCCGCTTATGATTTTTTGTTGTTGCGCGCGCAATGTGATGAAACGCTGCAACCGTTGGCAGATTGGTGGACAAAATTCCAACACACCAGCGAAGAAGAACGCCGTGCAATGACGCAAAATCAACCGCAGCCTGAAAAAAGTTCAGAATACAAACCTGCGAAGAAAAAACGCCGTCGCCCGCGTAAAAAGAAAAAAGCGGTGGAAGAATAAAAAATGCAGCCTGAAAACTTTTCAGGCTGCATTTTTTCAGTAAGTTAAACGCATTTGATGCCAAACGGTATTCCCATACGTGGATTCGGAAACGCCTTCATCTTGAAAACCAAATTTGCCGTAAAACCCAAGCAATCTCTCTTTGCACGTCAGCATAACGCCTTTGCGGTTTTGAGCGCGATTGTCTTCAATCACGCGTTCTAATAATTTACCTGCATAACCTTTGCTGCGATGCTGTGGCGCGGTTACCACGGAAGAAATCATTTGCCAATCGGCGTTTGGGTTGTGCATTTCGAGATGATGGTACATTTCATCCACCAAATCGCATTCGTTGCAGACTGAGCCGTTGATGAACGCGACGATTTCGCCGTTGTCTCCCAAAAGCCAAAAGTGGTCGGCGAAATGTTGTAGACGGGTTTCAATGCTGTGCAAAGATGCGGCTCCAATTTGGGCAAGTGTGTGTAAATCGTTTAATGTGGCGTGGCGGATATTCATGCTTGTCCTTTTATATAACGATGTTTCAGGCTGCCTGAAATGTTAAAATCTGTTTTTTCTACACGGACACACATCATGGCACATTACGCAATCGGCGATTTACAAGGCTGTTTTTCAGAGCTAGGCGCGCTGTTAAACATAATAGGTTTCAATCACGGCGCAGACACGCTTTGGCTGGTCGGCGATATTGTGAACCGTGGGCCGCAATCGCTGGAATGTTTGCAGTTTTGTATGCAGCACGAAAGCAGCGTGCAAATGGTGCTGGGCAACCATGATTTGCATTTGCTGGCGTTAATGCACGGCTTCGGCAAGCTGAAACGCCGCGATACAGTGGGCAATATTTTGCAACACCAGCATGCGCCGAAAATGCGCGATTGGTTGCGCAATCAGCCGTTGATGTTGCACACGGATACGCACGTTTTGGTTCACGCAGGTTTGTTGCCGCAATGGACGGTCGCGCAAGCACAAAGTTTGGCTGACGAGGTGGCTAATGAGATTTCAGGCTACCACGCCAGTGATTTTTTCGCGCAAATGTATGGCAACTCGCCCAATCGTTGGCAGCCTGAAACGCAGGGTTTAGACCGTTTGCGTTTTACCACCAATGTGCTGACGCGTATGCGCGTGTTAAATGCAGATGGCAGCTTGGATTATGATTTTAAAGAAGAATATCAAGATATTCCTGCAGACAAAATGGCGTGGTTTGACGCGCCTAATCGCCAGCATTTAAGCCATACGATTGTGTTCGGGCATTGGTCGGCGTTGGGGTATCGCTGCGAAAATGGGATTTTGGCGTTGGATACAGGCGCGTTGTGGGGCGATACTTTGACGGCGGTGAATTTGCAAACGGACGAACGTTTCACGCAGCCTAGTTTTCAGCCGCGTCAATTATTGGGCGACTAGTTTTTCAGGCTGCAAAAATGGAATGTCGGCAGTTCGCCGACAAAATCGTGATATTTCAGGCAGCCTGAAAATATAAGGACAAAAATGAACCATTGGATTTTACTAGCCATTGCCATCACCGCTGAAATTTGCGGCACAATGCTGCTGAAATACAGCGACGGTTTCACAAAACTCACCCCCACGTTAGGCGCGATTGCCGCGTATAGCGTGGCGTTTTATTTGGTGTCGCTGGTTTTTCGTGTGCTGCCTGTGGGGATTACTTACGCCATTTGGTCGGGTGTCGGCATTGTTATCACTGCATTAATTGCATGGATTTTTATGGGACAAAAACCTGATTTGCCTGCCATTATCGGCATGGCAATGATTATCGGCGGCGTGGTTGTGATTAACCTGTTTTCACAATCATCTAATCATTAAACTTTTATGTCAGAAAACGAAAAGTTTATTTCACACGTTTGACAACGCAGCCTGAAAAACTGTTTAATCCCTCTCATTCAGCCATTCGGCTAAACCTCAAACAAAGGAACTATCATGAAAAAAATTCAAACTTTAATCGTAGCCACATTAGCCGCAACCGCATTAAACGTACACGCAGCAGACACGCCAGAAATCGACAGCATCAAAGAAGTCGCTTACACCTGCAAAATCGCCATCGCAGGCAAACAAGACACCATGCCCATAACCGCCATGTACGGCATCAAAGATAACAAAATCGTGGTCGCACAATTAAAACTGAATAATTCAGAAATCACCCCAGGCATGTGGCGCGACGACTTCGTGATTATGAACCGCTTTATCAGCAACGACCCAGAAAAACCAACCACCGTTTGGACAGCCTTCCCAGCAGATGCCAACACCGTAGCCACAGTTGATGGCGGCAAATTATCAGTAGCCAAAGTCGCAGGCGCACAACAAGAAATTATTGCTGAAGGCTGCAAACTAGACAAGGCAGCCACCGCAAAACTCACACGATAATCCACACAAACGCAGCCTGAAAAACAGTTTTCAGGCTGCGTTTTGTATTGTGTTAGACTATCCCCATGCTAACCCGATATTTCACCGCAATCGGCATATTGGTACTACTCGCTCTCATCTGGCGAACCCTGCTCAACCCCCAACAAAAACGCAGCATAGACCAATTTACCCGCCTGTTTGCCAAACTATTACTCATCATCAGCCTACTCATCGCAGCGTGGGCATTACTCAACACAAAATAACCATGAATACACCCCTACCCATTTCCGCCGTTATCCTAGCCAAAAACGCAGAACGCCACTTAGACCAAGTGCTGCAATCACTCACCCCATTTAGCGAAGTCATCTTGCTAGACAACGGCTCAACCGACCAAACCCCAAACATCGCCCAAAAATACCCCAATGTTGCCTACCACAGCCACCCAGAATTTGACGGCTTCGGCAACATGAAAAACCGCGCCAGCGCACTCGCCAAAAACGACTGGATATTCAGCATTGACAGCGACGAAGTCATCACACCCGAGCTACTCAACGCCATCGCCCGAGCAGACCTATCCCAATCCAACACACTCTACTCCATTTCCCGCACCAACCACTACCGAAGCCAACCTATTTCAGGCTGCGGCTGGTCACCCGACATCATTCCACGCCTATACAACCGCGCCCACACCCAATTCACAGACCGAGCCGTCCACGAATCCATCATGCAGCCTGAAAACACAGTAAACAAAACCCTAACAGGCAGCCTGAAACACTATTCTTTTGATAGCGCAGACGACCTTATCCGCAAAATGCAACAATACAGCAGCCTATTTGCCGACCAGTTTGCCCACCAAAAACGCACGTCCGCCCCGTCCGCCCTATTGCATGGCACAGCCGCTTTCATCAAAAGCTACCTATTCAAACGCGGCTACCAACACGGCGCAGACGGCTTAACCATCTCCCTATCCCAAGCCGCAGGTTCGTATTACAAATACGCCAAACTCAACGAACGCAATCGCAGTCTGAAAGTATCCCTAATCATCACCACCTACAACCGCCCAGACGCACTACAGAAAGTCCTCAATTCCGTATTAACCCAAACCCAATTACCCCAAGAAATCCTCATTGCCGATGACGGTTCACGCCAAGACACCGCTGATACCATCGCCCAATTTGCCCAAAAATCCCCCATTCCCGTGCAACACATCTGGCAAGAAGACAACGGCTTCCGCGCCGCCCAAAGTCGCAACCGCGCCCTAGCCACCGCAAAATCCGAATACATCGTCATCATCGATGGCGACATGCTATTAGAAAAACACTTTATAGAAGACCACATACAAGCCGCGCAAAAAAACACCCTGATTCAAGGCTCACGCGTTTTACTCACCCAAGAGAAAACCCAAGCTATTCTCACGCAGCCTGAAAAAACAGAAAGCATCAAACCATGGCACGACGGCATAGGAAAACGCCTGTCTGCCGTACGCTGTCCCATTTTAAGCCGCCAAATTTGGAACAAAAAAAGCCAAAGCCACAAATCCATCAAAAGCTGCAACATGGGTTTCTTCCGCGAAGACGCACTAGAAATCAACGGCTTCAACAACGATTTCATCGGCTGGGGACGCGAAGACAGCGAATTTGTCGCACGCTTGTATCATTCAGGCTGCCAACGTCGCAATCTCAAATTTGCAGGCATCGCCTACCATCTGTGGCACAACGAAGCCGAACGCGCCGCCCTACCCCAAAACGACGCGTTATTGCAAAACACGCTAGAGAAAAAACTCATCCGTTGCGAAAATGGCGTGAACGATTTTTTAGAATTTAAAGGGTAAGTTTTAAGCGAAATAGCGATTGACACAAACCAATAATTCCCCTAAAATTAGCGGTTTCTATTATTATATTTATATTGGACTTAATCCCATGAAAACCTTTTCAGCGAAACCGCACGAAGTGCAACGCGAATGGTTTGTAATCGATGCAACAGATAAAGTGTTGGGTCGAGTAGCAGCCGAAGTTGCCAGCCGCTTGCGTGGCAAACACAAACCTGAATACACACCTCACGTAGATACTGGTGATTACATCATCGTTATCAACGCAGACAAATTGCGTGTAACAGGTAACAAATTTGAAGGCAAAAAATACTACCGTCACTCTGGTTTCCCAGGTGGTATCTACGAGCGTACATTCCGCGAAATGCAAGACAAATTCCCAGGTCGCGCATTGGAAACAGCCGTAAAAGGTATGTTGCCAAAAGGTCCTTTGGGCTATGCAATGATTAAAAAACTGAAAGTTTACGCAGGTGCTGAACACCAACACGCTGCACAACAACCTAAAGTTTTGGATATTTAATAAGGACACGGAATAATGAACGGTAAATATTACTACGGCACAGGTCGCCGTAAAAGCTCAGTAGCTCGGGTGTTCTTGCAAAGAGGCACAGGTCAAATCATCGTAAACGGTCGTCCAGTTGATGAATTTTTCTCACGCGAAACTAGCCGCATGGTTGTTCGTCAGCCATTGGCTTTGACTGAAAACTTAGAATCTTTTGATATCAAAGTAAACGTAGTAGGCGGCGGTGAAACTGGTCAATCAGGCGCAGTTCGTCACGGTATCACTCGTGCATTGGTTGATTACGATGCAGCTTTGAAATCAGTGTTGTCTCAAGCAGGTTTCGTTACTCGCGATGCTCGTGAAGTTGAACGTAAAAAACCAGGTTTGCGCAAGGCACGTCGTGCAAAACAATTCTCAAAACGTTAATTTTTACGTTTTACTCATACAAAAAAGCACTTCATTACGAAGTGCTTTTTTTATATTTTCAGACAGCCTGAAACTTATTCTTTCTTCTCATGCGCCGCTTTTCTTTTAGCTCTCTCGCGCTCACGAATCTTGTTAATCAGCCACCATTTCATGCGGATTTTCACATCATAACCCACAGACCCCACACCCAAAATAAACAACATCCCCGAAACAGGCAACGTAAAATAATAACCAAACCGATTATAACCATACGCCCCAGCAATCCCACCCAACACAAAATTGATAATCGTCCCAGCCAACAATAATATTTTCGGGCGATTTACTTTCACATCAGGCAATTTCGGATTACTGCTCTTGCTGTAATACAACGCCCGCGACAACTCAATTCCCAAATCAGTCGTTGAACCCGTCATGTGCGTAGAGCGCACTGCACCGCCCGACAGCACACTCATCACCGTATTGTGCATACCCATGATAAAGCACAGCAACATAAAAGTAGGCGCAATCATCGCCGCACCAAATCGCGTTAAAGCCACTCCAAATATGCTAAACAGCAGCAAAAAACCAGCTTCCGCCCACATCGCCAAACCGTAGCAACTACGAAAATGATGACGTTGCCCCCACAAAATAGAAAAGCTCGCCAAAATCGCACCAAACAAAAAACTCAACGCCCCCAGCAGCGCAGAAACCGCCATTTTCCAATCGCCCATCGCCACACTATCCGCCACACGCGAAAGCGTCCCCGAAACGTGAGATGTATAACTCGCCACTGCAAAAAAACCGCCAGCGTTAATCGCGCCAGCGCAAAAAGCCATCATATAGCCCAGTTTTCTAAACCGAGCGTCCGTAATGGTATGGTCATGCAAATAAGGCTTGTCCGCCTGCCAAAAAGGATGGCGAACCAGTTTTCTAGCAACACGTTTTCTATGCGACATATCCACAACCTTAATCTATCGCAGCCTGAAAACTTTTTCAGGCTGCATTTTCCTGAGCCAAACGTGCCAACACAGTTGAACTCGCTTTCACTCTATCCCCAATCGCCACATTCGGCACAACATCAATCGGCAAATACACATCAACACGCCCACCCAACGTCGTAAACCCCAAGCGTTCGCCGCGTACCACCGTTTCATTTGCCACCGCAATATTTTGCACATCACGCGCCAACTTACCGCACGATTGCACCATCGTCAGCCGCACGCCAGCGTCCGTTTGCAACTGCAGAACATAACGCCGATTCAGCAAACCAGCCTTGTCGCGCCATGCCCAACAATGCTTTCCGCCCACCAAATCCGCCTGAACCCAACGCCCACGCGCAGGCGAACGCACCGCATAACCACGAAAAAATCCCGTGTAAATACTGATTTTTAGCGCATCTACATTTTGCACAGGGTCAGTCGCCTTTTCCACCAACACCACGCGCCCGTCAGACGGACACAACACAACATCATCGTCCATCGGGATATTGCGGACGCTATCGCGGAACAGATACGCTGCCAACGCTGTTGCACCCAGCAGCCACCACGTCCAACGCCCACCTGCATACGCCGAACACGCGCTCAACGCCATCAACACCCCAATCGCGCACCAACCTTCTCGCGCAATCAAGGGATAGGGATAAAAACGATTCATCAAACTTCCTTCCTTATTTTTCAGGCTGCTTTCTAAAATTAACCTAATGATTTTGCTGGGTTAAAACCAAGCCTACAATCTTCACGCAGCCTGAAAAGCCAACCGCAAACACCGTTCAATTTCATCAACATCAAACGATTTCGCAATCAATTCAAAACGATTATCGCGCCGCCAAGCCACCTGCGTTGCACCCCAATGCCCGTCAGACCAATTCAACCACACCCAAGTGCCGTCCACCTGGAACACCCCTTTTGCACGAACCAAACCGTCCGCCAAATTCGGCAACTGCTGAAAAAACTGCGAAATCTTGTCTACATCAAACTGGCATTCAGCCGCAAATGAAAACCCTTGCGATTGAAAGTCCAACGTGTTTTCAGGCTGCGTTTTCAAGCGATAACGTGATTTCGCCACCACTTCCGTGTCCAACCAACTCAGTTGCATTGCGGCGTTATCCGTTTCCACCACCAAAGCTTTGGGCGGAAACAAATTCGTCGCACGTTCACGAAAATGCGCCAAGTCTTCTGCGTTGCACAAATCAATTTTGCTGGCGACTAACACATCACTCACGCCAATTTGGTCATAATACAAAGGGTTGCGAAAATAATTGTCGTCTGCAAAGTGGCGTGGGTCAATCAATGTGAACGCAGCGGCGATTTCTAATTTTTGTGCGAACTCGGGCGTTTTCAGTTCATCAATCACACCAGCAGCATGTGCCAAACCGCTCGCTTCAATCAAAATGCGTGTCGGTTGAAATTCGGCTAACACTTGGCGCATGGTATCGCCCACCTCCGCGCCTGCGCTGCAACACAGGCAACCGCCTGTTAATTCGGTAACGGGAATGCCGTTGTTTGATAGCACCGCGCCATCAATGCCGACTTCGCCAAATTCGTTCACAATCAGCAGCCATTTTTCGTGGCTGGGCTTTTGGGCAATTAGGCTGCGAATGGCTGTTGTTTTGCCTGTGCCAAGAAAGCCCGTGAAGAGATGAATTTTTGTGGGTGTTTGCATGATGTTGTTTCAAAAAAGTGAAATGGGTTTTCAGGCTGCATTTATTGGCAGCCTGAAAAGATTTTTTGCTGGGTCGCGACCCAGCCTACAAATAAACGCAGCCTGAAAAATTACTTACGGCATTTGCTGCACATGCCCGTCAAAACCACGTGTTCTTCATTCAACACAAATCCTGATTTTTCCACACCAGCGCGTAATGCTGACCATTCTTTGTTTAAACTTTGCTCGTCCACTGCGCCGCATTCGGTACACACCAGAATAAAACTGCTGCTGTGGTGTTCGTGCGCTTCGTGGCAATGTCCGCCACATTCGTGTCGCGCATGGCTGCACAAAATGTAACCGTTCACAGCTGGGATTTTATGCAATACGCCTTGTTCAGCCCAAAAATCCAACGCGCGGTACGCGGTCGGCGGCGCGACTACGGCTTCACTCACGCGCTGCATTTGCGCCAACACGGTGTAGGCTTTAATCACGCCGTCCAGTTGCAACACAATGTCCAACACTTGTTCGCGCAAGGGCGTGATTTGCGAGCCTTTGAGTTGCGCTTGCTCAATAATACTTTGCTTTACGTTCATCGCGTTCTCCATTCTTGTCTTGTTTAACGGCGATAACCCAAACCTTTAGCTACGTTGGTAATCGGTTGTTTTTTCGGGCGGTCTTTGCTTGTGAGCAGACCTTGGTCGCCGATGCTAATCAGTTCCAAACCTTTGGACATGGTGTAACGCAAACGCACAATGCAGGCGTTGGGTACGCTTTTGTATAAGGTACAAGTGGGGTCAATGCTTTTGAGCAGCGCGGTAATGCTCATGCCATGCGACACGATTAACACACGCGCGTTGCGGTCTTGTGGGGATTCGGCAATCGCTTGGAACAAACCGCAGCGCAAACGTGCCAAGAAATCGGCTTCGTTTTCTGCAGTTTCGTTTGGGTCTAAACGCGCAACGGTTTCCACAAAAATATTGTAGCTGGCATGGCGATAGGCTTCTAACCATTCTTCTTTGCTGGCAAAACCGCGCGTTTCGGCAACTACTTGATGCAATTCGTCCGACAATTCGCCTTCAAAACCACCAAAATGGTATTCACGCAAATCTTCTAATTGCGTAACAGGCAAATCGGATTGACCTGCGCAATACAGCATCAAGTGCGCAGTTTCTACGGTGCGGTGCAAGGTGCTGCTGAACGCGGCATCAAATTTGATTTTCAAATCTGCCACGCGTTTGCCTGCTTTTGCCACTTCCAAACGCCCTGCATCAGTTAGAGGCGAATCGCACCAGCCTTGAATACGACCTTCTACGTTGAATTGTGTTTGACCATGTCGCATTAAATAAATCTCTAATTCATAGTCTTCATGGTCGTTCATGCGGCGAATATTTAACATGATTATTTCCTTGTACTTTTTATATTCTTCACGCAGCCTGAAACAGTTTTCAGGCTGCAATATTCTAATTTTAAACAGCTTCCCAGTAATCCACATACAACTGCAATTCTTCATTACCGCGCCATTCATTCACAATTGGGCGATACACCAAGCGCACATTTTCAGGCAGCATTTGATTGAATCGCCAAAACATGGCTTCAAATACGCTACCGTCTTTTTCTACCCATGCTTTAACGTGTTGCTTGTCCGTTCCCATGGGTTGCTGGCGCACCACGCGGAATACGTCTGCAAAACTGGGCGGTGGGAAACCTTGTCCCCAAACCTGATTATTGAGCAAATGCGCTCGTTCAATCGTTAAATCTGCCGTTTTCAGGCTGCCGTCTGTGAGATACGTTTGCGACAACAAATCTTCATCTTGCTCCGCCAAACCGCGCACCACATCTTCCAGCACTTGTGAAAACTCAGCAAATCTCTCTTCTCGCAACGTTAAGCCAGCCGCCATCGCGTGTCCGCCAAATTTAATAATCATATCGGGACAACGCTTGGACACCACGTCCAACACATCGCGCAAATGAATGCCTGTAATTGAACGCCCTGAACCGCGAATTTCTCCATCGCCTGATGGGGCAAACACAAACACAGGTCGGTAAAATCGTTCTTTCAAACGCCCTGCTACAATCCCAACTACGCCTTGATGAAAACCTTCGTGATAAACCGACAGCGTGGTTTGGTTTTCAGGCAGCGTTTCGGGACACATCGCCAACACGTCTTGCAAAATACCATGTTCGATTTCTTGTCGTTCACGGTTTAAGGTGTTCAAATCGCTTGCAATTGTTTGCGCTTGTTCCAAATCGTTTGCCAACAAACAGGCAATGCCCATGCTCATATCGTCCAACCGCCCTGCGGCGTTCACGCGTGGACCTAATCCGAAGCCCATATCAAAGGGCTGCGCTTTGCGTGGGTCACGCCGTGCAATTTCAAACAGCGCGCGAATGCCGTTGGACATTTTGCCTGCGCGAATGCGTTTCAAGCCTTGTGAAACCAGAATGCGATTGTTGTGGTCTAGCGGCACAACGTCCGCCACTGTCCCCAAAGCAACTAAATCCAGCAATTCATCTAATTTGGGTTCTTTCAGGCTGCCTGAAAAATAGTGTCGAGTGCGTAATTCGGCGCGGAGAGCAATCAGCACATAAAATATTACGCCCACACCAGCCAAACTTTTGCTTGGGAACGTGCAACCGCGTTGGTTGGGGTTCACGATAATACAATCGGGAACGCGGTCGCCTGCGCTGTGGTGGTCGGTAACAATCGTGTCAATGCCCAACTCTTTGGCTCGCGCAACACCTTCCACGCTGGAAATGCCGTTGTCTACGGTGATAATTAACTGCATGTGTTTTTCGTGGGCGATGTCTGCCAATTCGGGCGTTAAGCCGTAGCCGTGTTCAAAGCGGTTTGGCACGAAAAAATCGACATTCGCACCCATGGCCGCCAAGCCTTTCATGCCGACTGAACAGGCGGTTGCGCCGTCTGCATCGTAGTCTGCAATAATCAGCATTTTTTCGCGGCGTTCAATTGCGTCTGCCAAACGTGTGGCGGCGGCTTGGCAGTTGGTTAATTGGGCATACGGTATCAGTTGCGCCAAACTGTTGTCCAATTCATCGGCTTGTTGCACGTTTCGGGCGGCGTAAAGTTGCGCGAGCAAGGGGTCTGTGCCTGCGTGTTGCAACGCAGCCTGAACGTGAGAATTGATGGAACGAGTGGCAATATGTTTGGCGTGTGTCGTCATTGTGATACAAAAAACAGCTTTCAGGCTGCTTGAACTAGAAAACCGCTATTTTACCTTACCGACTGGGGGTATGTCGTTTATAATACGAACATTTTTCAAGTCAAATTTAATTTAATGGAGCGATGGAACATAATGATGTCCCACACTAAAATCCGCAAGGCTGTTTTCCCTGTTGCTGGCATGGGTACGCGTTTTTTGCCTGCCACTAAAGCCAGCCCGAAAGAAATGCTGCCGATTGTGGATAAACCGCTCATTCAGTATGCAGTAGAAGAAGCGATTGCGGCTGGTTGCACCGAATTGGTGTTTATCACAGGTCGTAGTAAACGCACGATTGAAGACCATTTTGATAAAGCATACGAGCTAGAAACCGAATTACATTTGCGCCAAAAAGATAAATTATTGACGCAAATTCAAAATATTATCCCTGCTAACACAACTTGCACATTTATTCGTCAAGCCGAAGCGTTGGACTTGGGACACGCGATTTTGTGCGCTGAACCTGCGATTGGTAACGAGCCGTTTGCTGTGATTTTGGCAGACGATTTGATTGACGCACCGCAAGGCGCGTTGTCGCAATTATTGGAAACGTATAACCAAGTGGGCAGCAGCGTGATTGGTACGCAAGTGATTCCACATGAATTGACCGAGCAATACGGTATTGTGGAAACGCTGCAATGGCAAAAACTGCAACGTATTCATCACATTGTGGAAAAACCGAAACCAACGGACACGGTGTCTAGTTTAGCGGTAGTCGGTCGTTATATTTTGACGCCGCGCATTTTTGATTTGTTGCGCATGATTGGTCGCGGTGCAGGTGGCGAAATTCAACTGACTGACGCGATTGCAAAATTGTTGGAATACGAGCCTGTGTTGGCACAAAATTTCATCGGCAAGCGTTTTGACTGTGGCAGCAAATTGGGCTATTTGGAAGCGACTGTAGCCTTTGGTTTGAAACACGCGGAAACTTCGGAAGCGTTTAAAGCGTTGGTGAAACATTATGCTAGACACGGTGTTGCTGCTGCGCCAGTGATTACACCTGTTGTAGCACCTATCGCAGAACCTGTACATGCACCTGTTTCGCAGCCTGAAAACGTGGTTCATCATCAACATCAGCCAGGGGAAAACGAATGGGTTGCTGAACACGAAGAAGATAATGAAGACATCGACATCAATTCTGCTTTGCCAATGAACAACGAAGATGTTGCCCAATTGGTGAATATGTTGAGCGCATTTATGAGCAGCACCAATGCAGACGATGATGAAAATGAGGACGACGAGGAAGAAGAAACGGAACAAGTTGCACAAACCGTATCGCAGCCTGAAAACACAGTTGAGCAAGTGAATACAGTAGCTGAAGCCCAGCCAGAGCCGCAAATGGTAGAACAAGCTATTCATCACGAGCCTGTCGCTGATGCTTCTTCAACGGAAACTGAAGAAACTAAAGCGGTCGGTTTCCAATCATTGAATAATCCTTACGCGTTTGGTGCGAGACGTTACGTGCCAAGTAATCCGAATGCACGTCCAAACGTGAAACCTTAATTTGCAGCCTGAAAACTTTTCATTACAAAGAGAGTGATAAAAATGATGTTCCATACTCAAAAAATTCGTAAAGCTGTGTTCCCTGTTGCGGGCATGGGTACTCGTTTCTTGCCAGCCACAAAAGCTAGCCCAAAAGAAATGTTGCCAATCGTGGATAAACCTTTGATTCAATATGCGGTTGAAGAAGCCGTTGAAGCAGGTTGCACCGAAATCATTTTCGTAACAGGTCGCAGCAAACGCAGCATTGAAGACCACTTCGACAAGGCCTATGAATTGGAAACTGAATTGCACTTGCGCCAAAAAGACAAATTGTTGGAAAGCGTGCAAAATATCTTGCCACAAGGCGTAACTTGCTTGTATATTCGCCAAGCTGAAGCATTGGGTTTGGGTCATGCGGTTTTGTGTGCTCAAGCGGCTGTAGGCAATGAACCATTCGCCGTAATCTTGGCAGACGATTTGATTGATGCGCCTAAAGGTGCGTTGTCGCAAATGATTGATGTGTATAACCAACTGGGCAGCAGCGTGTTGGGCGTGCAAACTGTAGACCCGTCGCAAACAGGCTCTTATGGCATTGTGGAAACTTTGCAATGGCAAAATCTGCAACGTATCCGCAGCATTGTGGAAAAACCAAAACCTGAAGAAGCACCGTCAAACTTAGCGGTTGTGGGTCGTTATGTTTTGACTCCACGCATTTTTGATTTGTTGCGCAATACTGGTCGTGGCGCAGGCAACGAAATTCAACTGACTGACGCAATTGCGAGATTAGTAGAATATGAACCAGTTTTGGCATTACCATTCGCAGGTACTCGTTACGATTGCGGTAGCAAATTGGGGTATTTGGAAGCTACTTTGGCTTACGGTTTGAAACACCCTGAGACTGGCGCGGCATTCAAAGAATTGTTGCAACGTTATGCGAATGAAATTAAGTAATCACCATTAGAAAGCAGCCTGAAAATATTTTTCAGGCTGCTTTTTTATTAACTATAGGTATAAATTGTGCTTCCTGATGTATGCGGATACTTTTTCAGGCTGCATTTGGGAAAGTATTTTGTCTTGATGCAGTTCTTCGCGAATTTCTGTGGAACTGATGTCGCAAATGGGGGCAGACAGGATTTTCAGGCTACCTTTTTCTAATGCTTCACCCAGCCATTCTTGCAATTCTTCGGGTGCTTGATTGAGAGTCTGCCCTGCTCGTGCCGCTACGGCAATGTTGGTTTGGCGGACGAGGCTTTGCCAATTTTTCCATGTGTGTAGTTGCAAAAGGCTGTCCATGCCCATAAGCCACCAAATTTGATGATTGGGATAGTGTTGTTTAAAAATTTGTATGGTTTCAATGGTGTAGGTTGCTCCTTTGCGGACAAGGTCTAAATCACTGGCGGCGAAACGGGGTTCGTCTTCAATGGCAAGTTCTACCATAGCTAGGCGGTGTTCGCCTGCAACTTGTGTGCTGCTTTTGTGATAAGGGGCGCCTGTTGGTAGAAAAACGACTGTGTTTAATTTGAGTTCGTCAGCAAAGGCGCGAGCGATGTGCAGATGTCCGTTGTGAATGGGGTTGAAGCTGCCGCCAAATAATCCTATTTTTTTCATTTTTTGCCATCTTGTTCTATTAAAGTTAATTTGCCTGTTTTGGGTTCAATAACTAAGCCGTGTACGGGAATATGGGCTGGCATTAATGGGTGCTGGCGAATGGATTTGACGGTGTGGCGAATGCTGTCTTCTACATCATCAAAGCCTTTGAGCCATTCTCTTAAATTAATCCCTGCACTGGTGAGCATGTCGATTCGTTCTTGTGGAATGCCTGCTGCATGGGCTTTTTGTAGAAAACTGTCTGCATCAAAACCGCGCATGCCGCAGTCGTAGTGTCCTACCACAATAATTTCTTCTACTTGTAAATCAAAAACGCTGACCAGCAAAGAACGCATAACCGCGCCGAATGGGTGAGTAATCAATGCACCTGCGCATTTCACCATTTTCGCATCGCCATTTTGTAAACCTAAAGCAGCAGGCAGCAGCGTTGTCATTCGGGTATCCATACAAGACACGATTGCGAGTTTTCTATCGGGATATTTGTTGGCTACAAAGGGTTCGTATTTTCTTGATTCTACAAACTCTTGATTATGCGCTAAGATTTTTTCTAGTTGAGACATAATTATCTTCCTTCTTTATGTTTACTTTTTCAGGCTGCAATCATACGCAGCCTGAAAACAAAATACCGTTTCAAATTTATGAAACGGTATTGTAATGTAATTATGCGCCTAAGAACCAGAATTTTGCTAACCATGCTAACGCAACAAACCAAACCATTACAGGAACGTCTTTGGCACGGTTGCACAATAATTTAATCGCTGCATAACTGATAAAGCCAATTGCGATTCCGTCTGCAATAGAATACGTAAATGGCATAAATGCAATCGTTAAAAATGCTGGGGCGGCTTCTGTGATGTCTTTCCAGTCGATTTCAATCGCAGAACGCATCATTTGTACGCCGATGTATAACAAGGCTGGAGCAGTAGCGAACGATGGCACGGCTTTTGCAAGTGGTGATAACCATAAACATGCGAGCATTAACACGCCTACTGTGATGGCGGTTAAACCTGTTCGTCCACCTGCTGCTACGCCTGAAGCACTTTCAATGTAAGGCGTTGTAGATGATGTGCCTAAACCTGCACCTGCTACGATGGCAATACTATCAGCGAAAAGGGCATTTTTTAAACGTGGTAAATGTCCTTTTTCATCTAGAAGCCCTGCACGATGGGTAACGCCAACTAGTGTACCTGTGCTGTCAAATAAGTCTACCAAGAAGAAAACGAAAATAGCTGCAACCATGCCTCCTTGGAATAAACCGTTAAAATCCATTTGCATGAATGTGGGTTGCAAGCTGGGAATACTGTCGGCAACATGGGTAATTTCTGTTAAACCTAAACGCCATGCGCATAATGTGATTGTGAAAATACTGATAATAATTGCACCCCGAATATGGTAGTAATCTAGCGTAATGGTTAAAAATAATCCTGACAATGCTAGTACTACAGGGAAATTGACTGATTTCACGCCATCTTTGATAACGAAAAAATCACCCATTGTCAATAGAGTAGCTTCGTTGGCAACGACTACACCTGAACCTTTTAGTGCAATCAATGCGAGAAATAAACCGATACCCGAAGCAATCGCCATTTTCAGGCTCATGGGCAAGGCGTTTACCAGCATCTCTCGTACTTTGAATGTGCTGAAGACAATAAAAATGCAGCCTGATACGAAGACGGCTGCTAATGCGACTTGCCAAGGTACACCCATCCCCTTGACAACACTGAATGTAAAATAGGCATTTAGTCCCATACCTGGAGCTAACGCGATTGGATAATTAGCTAATGCACCCATAATAAAGCACCCAATAGCAGATGAAATGCACGTTGCTGCAAATACTGCGCCAAAGTCCATGCCTGTAAGCGATAGTACCGAGGGATTGACGATGATAATGTAGCACATCGTTAGGAAGGTAGTAAAACCTGCCAAAATTTCTGTGCGGACATTGGTGTGATTCTCTGATAGCTTGAACCAACACTCAAACAGTGATTTTTGTTGTGTATCCATGATGATTTGTGAGTGTGCGTTAAAAACGCAGGAATTATATTACTTATTTTTAACAATTAACAGTAATAATTTTTCGGTGGTGTCCTGAAAAGTGTGCTGTAAAAAATAAGCAATAAAAAAGCAGCGAAAACAGAGTATATTTGAGTGTGTGAAAACAGAAATAACTCTAATTTGTCCTCGCTGCCAAGGACAAAATATAAAGAAAAATGGCTACTTTGGCAATCGTAAACAAAAGTATTTTTGTAAAGATTGCTGCCGTAATTTTATTGGCGACCATAACCTTACCTATAAGGGTTGTCATTCCAAAGCTGATGAACAGGTTTGGAGAATGACCGTTAGAGGTTGTGGCATTCGCGATATTGCAGCAATTACGGGTTACAGCAAAGACAAAGTTCAGGCTGCCTTAAAACGCCATGAGTTTGAGCCATTTCCTAAACAAAAACATTACCCTACACTTGAAATAGACGAGTTTTGGACATTTGTCGGTAACAAGTCTAATAAAGTGTGGCTAGTCTATGCCTATCACAGAGAAAGTGGCGAAATTGTCGCTTACGTTTGGGGTAAGCGCGATTTAGCAACAGCGCGAGCACTCAAACGGCGTTTGAAAGAGTTGCGTGTAACCTATGACAGAATTGCGACCGACGACTGGGCTGCATTTTTAAATGTCTTTTCAAATGAAGAATGGCATCTAGTTGGTAAGCAACACACAGTTGGCATTGAGGGTAATAACTGTCGTTTACGGCACAAAGTAAGGCGAGCGGTTAGAAAAACGTGTTGTTTTTCTAAAAGTATGTTTTATCACAAGAAAGTTTTTGATTTAGCTTTCTTTGATATTCACTTTGGCATTGTTTAGTTTTACAGCACACTTTTCAGGACACCACCAATTTTTCATATAGCTTATAGATAGATAAAACCCTCTACTAATAACTAGCAGAGGGTTTAGAATAAATAGTTTGGCGATGACCTACTTTCGCATAGGGACTATACTATCATCGGCGCTGGTTTGTTTCACTGTCCTGTTCGAAATGGGAAGGAGTGGGACCAAACCGCTATGGTCGCCAAACAAAAACTGTAAATTGGTAAGCCGTTATTTAATCAACTATTAGGTGATGAACTGTATTTATCAGTAAGCTTTATATTTGATACTTTAAAAGGTTTTATTTTAAAGTTCTTCAAATGATAGAGTCAAGCCTCACGAGCAATTAGTATTAGTTAGCTTCAAGTGTTACCACTCTTCCACACCTAACCTATCAACGTCCTGGTCTAGAACGACTCTTTAGTGCGGTTAAACCGCAAGGGAAGTCTCATCTTTGGGCGAGTTTCGCGCTTAGATGCTTTCAGCGCTTATCTCTTCCGAACTTAGCTACCCGGCTATGCTTCTGGCGAAACAACCGGTACACCAGAGGTTCGTCCACTCCGGTCCTCTCGTACTAGGAGCAGCCCCCTTCAAACTTCCAACGCCCACTGCAGATAGGGACCAAACTGTCTCACGACGTTTTAAACCCAGCTCACGTACCACTTTAAATGGCGAACAGCCATACCCTTGGGACCGACTACAGCCCCAGGATGTGATGAGCCGACATCGAGGTGCCAAACTCCGCCGTCGATATGGACTCTTGGGCGGAATCAGCCTGTTATCCCCGGAGTACCTTTTATCCGTTGAGCGATGGCCCTTCCATTCAGAACCACCGGATCACTATGTCCTGCTTTCGCACCTGCTCGACTTGTCGGTCTCGCAGTTAAGCTACCTTTTGCCATTGCACTATCAGTCCGATTTCCGACCGGACCTAGGTAACCTTCGAACTCCTCCGTTACTCTTTGGGAGGAGACCGCCCCAGTCAAACTGCCTACCATGCACGGTCCCCGACCCGGATAACGGGTCTGGGTTAGAACCTCAAAGTCACCAGGGTGGTATTTCAAGGACGGCTCCACAGAGACTAGCGTCTCTGCTTCAAAGCCTCCCACCTATCCTACACAAGTGACTTCAAAGTCCAATGCAAAGCTACAGTAAAGGTTCACGGGGTCTTTCCGTCTAGCAGCGGGGAGATTGCATCTTCACAACCATTTCAACTTCGCTGAGTCTCGGGAGGAGACAGTGTGGCCATCGTTACGCCATTCGTGCGGGTCGGAACTTACCCGACAAGGAATTTCGCTACCTTAGGACCGTTATAGTTACGGCCGCCGTTTACTGGGGCTTCGATCCGATGCTTGCACATCTTCAATTAACCTTCCAGCACCGGGCAGGCGTCACACTCTATACGTCCACTTTCGTGTTAGCAGAGTGCTGTGTTTTTAATAAACAGTCGCAGCCACCGATTCTCTGCGACCCTCAGGGGCTTACGGAGTAAATCCTTCACCTTAGAGGGCATACCTTCTCCCGAAGTTACGGTATCAATTTGCCGAGTTCCTTCTCCCGAGTTCTCTCAAGCGCCTTAGAATTCTCATCCTGCCCACCTGTGTCGGTTTGCGGTACGGTTCAATTCAAACTGAAGCTTAGTGGCTTTTCCTGGAAGCGTGGTATTTACTACTTCATGTCCGTAGACACTCGTCATCACATCTCGGTATTAAAGAAGCGGATTTACCTACTTCCTCTACCTACCTGCTTAAACAATCTAATCCAACAGATTGATAGCATAACCTTCTCCGTCCCCACATCGCATTTGAATCAAGTACAGGAATATTAACCTGTTTCCCATCGACTACGCATCTCTGCCTTGCCTTAGGGACCGACTCACCCTACGCCGATGAACGTTGCGTAGGAAACCTTGGGCTTTCGGCGAGCGGGCTTTTCACCCGCTTTATCGCTACTCATGTCAACATTCGCACTTCTGATACCTCCAGCAACCTTTACAAGTCACCTTCGCAGGCTTACAGAATGCTCCCCTACCATGCATTACCGCATCCGCAGCTTCGGTTATAGATTTGAGCCCCGTTACATCTTCCGCGCAGGAAGACTCGACCAGTGAGCTATTACGCTTTCTTTAAATGATGGCTGCTTCTAAGCCAACATCCTGGCTGTCTGTGCCTTCCCACTTCGTTTACCACTTAATCTATCATTTGGGACCTTAGCTGGCGGTCTGGGTTGTTTCCCTCTTGACACCGGACGTTAGCACCCGATGTCTGTCTCCCGAGGAGCAACTTGATGGTATTCTTAGTTTGCCATGGGTTGGTAAGTTGCAATAACCCCCTAGCCATAACAGTGCTTTACCCCCATCAGTCTCATATCTCGAGGCACTACCTAAATAGTTTTCGGGGAGAACCAGCTATCTCCGAGTTTGTTTAGCCTTTCACCCCTATCCACAGCTCATCCCCGCATTTTGCAACATGCGTGGGTTCGGACCTCCAGTACCTGTTACGGCACCTTCATCCTGGCCATGGATAGATCACTCGGTTTCGGGTCTACACCCAGCAACTAGTCGCCCTATTAAGACTCGGTTTCCCTACGCCTCCCCTACTCGGTTAAGCTCGCTACTGAATGTAAGTCGTTGACCCATTATACAAAAGGTACGCAGTCACACCACAAAGATGCTCCCACTGTATGTATGCATCAGGTTTCAGGTTCTATTTCACTCCCCTCCCGGGGTTCTTTTCGCCTTTCCCTCACGGTACTGGTTCACTATCGGTCGATGATGAGTATTTAGCCTTGGAGGATGGTCCCCCCATATTCAGACAGGATTTCACGTGTCCCGCCCTACTTTTTGTATACTTAGTACCATCATTGAGATTTCAAATACGGGGCTATCACCCACTATGGCGGAAGTTTCCAATTCCTTCTTCTATCTCAACAACTATCATATACAGGCTTTTCCGCGTTCGCTCGCCACTACTTGCGGAATCTCGGTTGATTTCTTTTCCTCTGGGTACTTAGATGGTTCAGTTCTCCAGGTTCGCTTCTCTAGCCCTATGTATTCAGACTAGGATACTGATTACTCAGTGGGTTTCCCCATTCGGATATCACGGTATCATTGCTTTTTTGCCAGCTTCTCCGTGCTTTTCGCAGGCTTACACGTCCTTCTTCGCCTATCATCGCCAAGGCATCCACCTGATGCACTTATTCACTTGACTCTATCATTTGAAGAACCTTCTGACTTTGTTAATCAGTGCGTTGACTACATGACTAACTTAGATTCTCTACTTTGATAAAGCTTACTGCTTGTTGTGTACTAACCTTGCCTTTTGAATTCAAGGTTAGTTGATACAATCATCACCCAAATTTTGTCATTCGATTTGTTGCCTTTACAGGCTGCCTGAAATACTGTTGCATCAGCATCCCAAACCAAATCGACAACATTGTCTTTGTTTGTTGATTTCGGCTTTCCAATTTGTTAAAGATCGATGCGTTTAATTATACTTCTTCTCAGCTTTCGCTTATAAAAATATATCGCAAATTAAAGTAAGCTCGCCAGTTTATCTAAACTTGCTTTAATTTGCAATCTAATTTTTCATTTTATTTAATCTTGGTGGAGGCAAACGGGATCGAACCGATGACCCCCTGCTTGCAAAGCAGGTGCTCTACCAACTGAGCTATGCCCCCAGTATTTACCTATTAAATTGATTTCTTTTTCTTCTAATTTAACTCAGTTTATTCTCTTGGTGGGTCTGGTAGGACTTGAACCTACGACCCCACGCTTATCAAGCGTGTGCTCTAACCACCTGAGCTACAAACCCTATGTGTCGCATCTTTATTTCAGCTTACCGATAAGTGTGAGTACCTAATCGCCTCTTCTTTTCTCTAGAAAGGAGGTGATCCAGCCGCAGGTTCCCCTACGGCTACCTTGTTACGACTTCACCCCAGTCACGAAGCATACCGTGGTAAGCGGACCCCTTACGGTTATCCTACCTACTTCTGGTATCCCCCGCTCCCATGGTGTGACGGGCGGTGTGTACAAGACCCGGGAACGTATTCACCGCAGTATGCTGACCTGCGATTACTAGCGATTCCGACTTCATGCACTCGAGTTGCAGAGTGCAATCCGGACTACGATCGGTTTTCTGGGATTGGCTCCACCTCGCGGCTTGGCTACCCTCTGTACCGACCATTGTATGACGTGTGAAGCCCTGGTCATAAGGGCCATGAGGACTTGACGTCATCCCCACCTTCCTCCGGTTTGTCACCGGCAGTCTCATTAGAGTGCCCAACTTAATGATGGCAACTAATGACAAGGGTTGCGCTCGTTGCGGGACTTAACCCAACATCTCACGACACGAGCTGACGACAGCCATGCAGCACCTGTGTTACGGTTCCCGAAGGCACTCTCCCGTCTCTGGGAGATTCCGTACATGTCAAGACCAGGTAAGGTTCTTCGCGTTGCATCGAATTAATCCACATCATCCACCGCTTGTGCGGGTCCCCGTCAATTCCTTTGAGTTTTAATCTTGCGACCGTACTCCCCAGGCGGTCAATTTCACGCGTTAGCTACGCTACTAAGCAATCAAGTTGCCCAACAGCTAATTGACATCGTTTAGGGCGTGGACTACCAGGGTATCTAATCCTGTTTGCTACCCACGCTTTCGAGCATGAACGTCAGTGTTATCCCAGGGGGCTGCCTTCGCCATCGGTATTCCTCCACATCTCTACGCATTTCACTGCTACACGTGGAATTCTACCCCCCTCTGACACACTCTAGCTAGCCAGTTCAAAACGCAGTTCCCAAGTTGAGCTCGGGGATTTCACATCTTGCTTAACTAACCGTCTGCGCTCGCTTTACGCCCAGTAATTCCGATTAACGCTCGCACCCTACGTATTACCGCGGCTGCTGGCACGTAGTTAGCCGGTGCTTATTCTTTAGGTACCGTCATCAGTTAATGATATTAGCATCAACCTTTTCTTCCCTAACAAAAGTCCTTTACAACCCGAAGGCCTTCTTCAGACACGCGGCATGGCTGGATCAGGCTTTCGCCCATTGTCCAAAATTCCCCACTGCTGCCTCCCGTAGGAGTCTGGGCCGTGTCTCAGTCCCAGTGTGGCGGATCATCCTCTAAGACCCGCTACTGATCGTCGCCTTGGTGGGCCTTTACCCCACCAACTAGCTAATCAGATATTGGCCGCTCGAATAACGCGAGGTCCGAAGATCCCCCACTTTCACCCTCAGGTCGTATGCGGTATTAGCTATCCTTTCGGATAGTTATCCCCCATTACTCGGTACGTTCCAATATATTACTCACCCGTTCGCCACTCGCCGACAGTAGTGCAAGCACTACCTCGCTGCCGTTCGACTTGCATGTGTAAAGCATGCCGCCAGCGTTCAATCTGAGCCAGGATCAAACTCTTATGTTCAATCTCTAACTTACTTAACTTCTGGTCTGCTTCAAAGAAACCAACAAAGAGTAACTAACCAAAGTTAATCACAATCTTGTCTGTTTTTGTCGCAGTGTGAGACCATCAGGCACTCACACTTATCGGTAATCTGTTCTGTTAAAGAGCTTGTCTCAGAAATCTAAATCCACTATAATTCAGTAGTTCTTCTTTTCTTTTTCTTCGTTGCCGTAGCAGCGAAGAACCGAATAATACGCATCTACCTCTAAATCGTCAACTCCTAATTCGCAAAAAAATTCAAAATTTCTCACTAAAAAATATCAAGTATCTGTTTATTAACATTTTTTATTTTATACAAATTTACGCTTCCTATACAAAATTCTTACAAAATCTGTACGTAACTCTCTCAAACTTCAACTATGCTCCAAAAAATTTACCGAATATTCATCAATATTTCTTAAATCAGCTCTATTTTTTAAATCAGCTCAAAAAAACACTCGGAAAAATCACCAACAGCAAACAAAAAAGCAGCCTGAAAATATTTTCAGGCTGCTTTTATATCGACAAATATTAAACTGAACGTTTGAACATATTGCCAAATTTTTGGTTGAATTTGTCCACGCGACCAGCGGTGTCCACAATTTTTTGTTTACCAGTATAGAATGGGTGGCATTGTGAGCAAACCTCAATATTGAAGTTTTCTTTTGCCATTACTGATTTAGTAGTGAAAGTGTTACCGCAAGAGCAAGTTACTTGTACTTCGTGGTAATCTGGATGAATATCTTGTTTCATTTGAGTTTCCTTATTAAAGCGGGTGCAGGGGTTGTACCTGCACTTCATTGATTAAGCCGCGCATTATGCGGATTTTTTTGTTATTTGGCAAGTAGTTATTTTTCAGGCTGCCTGAATAGTAGTACAATCGTGCGTTTTAATTTGATAGATTATTTGAATATATGAAATATTTACCTTATTGGTTACTCTCTTTATTAGCGATTGCGCTCGACCAAATTTCAAAATGGTCAGTTTTAGCAAAATTTGAATACATGGAGCGCTTAAATATCATTCCAAATTTTTTCGACTTAACTTTGGTTTACAACCCTGGTGCGGCATTTAGTTTTTTGGCGAACCACAATGGTTGGCAAAAATACTTTTTTGTTGTGTTGGCATTTGCAATTAGCGCGTGGTTGGCGCGTTCTATTGCGAAAGGTGAATTTGGCAAATGGGGCAACTGGGCGGCGGCTTGTATCATCGGCGGCGCGATGGGTAATGTGATTGACCGTTTTGTTCACGGGCAAGTGGTGGACTTCTTATTATTCTATTGGCAAAACCACTACTACCCTGCTTTTAATATTGCCGACAGCTTTATTTGCGTAGGCGCGGCATTATTGATTATCGATAGCATGAAACACAAAAAGACCGAAAATTAATTTTTCAAGCTGCCTGAAAATGCACAAAAAAGGAACACACATGAATGAACGCAGCACTCGCCCTTTAATTTATTCTTGTTCAGGCTGCTCTGATGTGGCGCAGTTGGCAAACGATACAGCCGTTGCGCTTGACCACGCTGGCGAATTTGAAATGTCGTGTATTTCGGGCGTAGGTGGCAAAGTGCCAACGCTTGTGAAAAAAGCGCAATCAGGTCGCCCAATGTTGATGATTGACGGTTGCCAGTTGCATTGCGCCAAATCGTGTTTGGAAAATGTGAGCGTGGAAATTCCTGAAGCTCGACATATCAAATTATATGAACTCGGTTATAAAAACGCTTTGGCAAAAGTTATGACGATGAAACCGTGCAGCAAGTTTACCAACACGTTTTAGCCAAAAAAACGAATGAAAAATAGCAGGCAGCCTGAGAATCTCAAAGAGAAATAATATGACCCAAAAAACCATTACCTTAGCCAACCCACGCGGCTTCTGCGCTGGCGTGGACAGAGCCATTTCCATTGTAGAACGCGCATTAGAAGAATTTGGCGCACCCATTTACGTCCGCCATGAAGTTGTCCACAATAAATTTGTGGTGGACAACTTGCACAACAAAGGCGCAATTTTTATTGATGATTTGGCAGACGTTCCCGAAGGCGCAACGCTGATTTATTCCGCGCACGGAGTGAGTAAAGCCGTGCAAGCCGAAGCTGCTGCGCGTGGTTTTCGTGTATTTGACGCAACTTGTCCACTCGTTACTAAAGTCCACAAAGAAGTGGCGCGTTTGGACGAGCAAGATTATCAAATTGTGATGATTGGACACGCAGGACACGTTGAAGTAGAAGGCACAATGGGGCAACTTCCTGATGGCGAAATGTTGCTGGTAGAGAAACCTGAAGATGTAGCGAAACTGGTCGTAAACAATCCTGATAAATTGGCGTATGTGAGCCAAACGACTTTATCTGTTGATGAAACGAAAGACATCATCGCCGCCCTGAATGCGCGTTTCCCCAACATCAAAAATCCGCACAAAGAAGATATTTGCTACGCGACAACCAATCGCCAAAAAGCGGTAAAAGATTTGGCGGCGGAATGCGATATTGTGATTGTGGTCGGTTCGCCTGCGTCTTCCAATAGCAATCGTTTGCGCGAAGTGGCGGCTGGTTTAGGCACAGACGCTTATATGGTGGACAATGCTTCGTTTTTGCAACGCGAATGGTTTGAAGGCAAAAATAAAGTTGGCTTGACGGCTGGCGCAAGTGCACCTGAAGTATTGGTGCAAGCAGTCATCAAACAAATCCAAGCATGGGGCATTAACGATATTCAACAAGGCAAAGGCGAAGAAGAAACCATTGTCTTTGTATTGCCCAAAGAGTTACGCAAATAAAAAAGCAGCCTGAAAACTTTTCAGGCTGCTTTTTAATTAACCAGTCGCAGCAATTTATAAGCTAGCAAACCATAACTTTCTTGTAGAAAAAATTTCCAACGTGCTTTGCCAGACGCGGCTAAATAACGGCTCGTTGGAGTGGGCGATGGTTCGGCACGGATACCTAAATCTCGCGCAATCGTCATCGCACGCGCCATGTGATAAGGGTCGCTCACAATAATGATGTGGTTGATTTTGTGTTGCTGCATCAGCAATCGGGTGTTAGCTAAGTTTTGCACCGTATCTTTAGACGTGTTCTCAAAAACAATATCATGTTCTGGCACGCCTTGTTTCAATGCGAATTTTCTCGCTACTTCTGCTTCTGTTAAATAACCTTCTTTGGGTGTACCGCCTGTAAAAATCAACTTATCCACATGCCCCGTTTGATACAGCGTGAGTGCATGGTTAATTCTCTCTTTGAAAACAGGTGAAGGATTGTTCCCCCATGCCGCTGCTCCCAAAACCACAGCCGCATCGGCATGTTGAACAGGCTCTGGCAGCGTTTGGGCATAGCAATATACTTGCCACGCACACCAGCTTTGCAACAGGAAAACAACAAGCACACTCAACCCAACGCCATAACACAAATAGCGTAGGCGTTTTTTGATGCGTTGAAGAATGGTTGCTTTTGTTTTCATAATAAGGATATTGTAAACAGTTTTCATGCAGCCTGAAAACATAGTTGATTAAAATTGCAATGATACGGCGTTGCCAATGCTCTTATGTACTCATCGTACACGGCGAGCATTGTTGCCTTGTCTCATTATTATTTTAATCAACTATAAAAAATGCAGCCTGAAAATATTTTCAGGCTGCATTTTATTTAACGTGTTATTTTTTAGCTTTATCCAAAACTTCCACTTTCGGCTGTGCGGCTGCCGCATCAATTTGGCGGTTAATCAACCACTGTTGCGCCATCGTCAGCACGTTATTGACAACGTAATACAACACCAAACCTGCAGGGAAGAAGAAGAACATCACTGAGAACATCAGCGGCATAATCTTCATCATTTGCGCCTGAGCTGGGTCGCTTGGTGGTGGACTCATTTTGGTTTGTAGATACATTGTGCCAGCCATCAAAAGCGGCAAAATATAGAATGGGTCAGCACGGCTCAAGTCCGTAATCCAACCCAACCAAGGGGCTTGACGCAATTCCACAGACAGGAAAATCATCCAATACAAGCCAATGAAAATCGGCATTTGCACCAACATCGGCAAGCAACCGCCCAATGGGTTGATTTGCTCGTCTTTGTATAATTTCATCATTGCTTGCTGCAAGCCCATGCGGTCTTCGCCGTATTGCTTTTTCAAGGCTTCCATTTTTGGAGCAACGGTACGCATTTTCGCCATGGATTTGTAGGCTTTTTGATTGAGTGGGAACAAAATCGCTTTCACAATCAAAGTCAGCACAATAATCGCCCAGCCCCAGTTGCCAATCACACCGTGCAACCAGTTCAACAAGGCAAACAGTGGCGATGCAAAAATATGCACGCGACCGTAGTCTTTAGTCAGCTCAAATTTTGGCGCAACGGTTTTCAAAATGCTGGTTACTTGCGGACCTGCGTACAAGTTTGCGGCAAATGTTTTGCTGCTGCCTGCTGGCACATCGGCTGCGGCGGTGTTCACGCCAGAAGTGTACAAATTATCCGCGCGACGTTTGATGTCCACCACACAAGAACCGTTACTGCACACGCTTTCAGGCTGCATAATCCACGCAGAAACAAAGTAATGCTGAATCATGCCGACATAACCGCCAGACGCTTTGCGTTGGTAATCTGCTTCGCTTTTGCCTGATTGGAAATCTTCATCCAACGCTTTGTATTCCACTTTTTGAAATTCATCGCTGTCAGGCGTGTAAACCACAGGACCGTTGTAGCTGTGCGTGAACCAGCCTTCGCCTTCAGGAGAAGTGTTGTCGCGGACGATTTTGTATGATGTGCCTAATTTCACAGGTTGGCTGCCTGCATTTTTCACATCAAAACGGACGTTCACTAAATAGCTGTTTTTGGTAAACGTGTACACTTTATCCACTTGCAAACCGTTGGCGGCTTGTGCGCTCAAGCGAACTTCTAATTTGTCGCCGTTCAGCGTATAGGCTTTTTGTGGCGAAGTGAATTGCGCGTTGGCTAACAGATTGTTGCCGTTGGCATCTGTCAGTTCAGATTGCGCGATATAGGTTAAAGGTTTGCCGTCTGCGAACAATGTGAACGGTTTGGTTACGTCATTAGTTGCGTTGTAAGTGTTCAATGTCAGGCTGCGTAAATCGCCGCTTTTTTCATCAATAATGGCTTTAACCAAATCGGTTTCCACGCTAATCGGCGTGGTTGCACCCAAAGGCGTTTGAGTGGTGGCTGCGGCTGCTTGTTGCGGTTGCTGCGCGGCTGTTTGTGGCTTGCTTGGGAAAAGCTGCTCAAAACCCAGCATGATTAGCATGGAAACAACCATGGCAGTCAGCATTCTTCTGAATTCTAAATTCATCTTTTAGACTATCCTTAACAATTAGGGAACAGGGTCGTAGCCGTGTCCGCCCCATGGGTGGCAACGGCAAATGCGTTTGGTGGCTAACCAAGTGCCTTTCAACGCGCCATATTTGCGAATCGCTTCAATCGCGTATTGCGAACAAGTGGGCGTATAACGGCAACGCGGTGGAATCATCGGACTGATGGCTAATTGGTAAAACCGAATCAGCAATAGAAAAAATTTGCTCATCATAAAATCATAACGACCATATGTTTTCAGGCAGCCTGAAACGCTTTTAAAAACATTTCAGGCTGCCTGAAAAGGTTAGAACCTGTATTCATAATCATCATAACTCTTTTCGTTTATTTGGCGCGACTACTGAGTTAAAGTTTTGCGCCAATAGATGGCTATTGGCTTGAAATTTGCCTTGTATTCGCACCAACTAAAACAAAAAGAACTGCCATGCTGCTTATGAATACAGGCTCTCAGCGTGGCAACATCAATTCTGCAAGTTGCTGACGCGCTTGAGCTACGGTTTCTTGGTCAAACGCCATGCGAACGCGTACCACATAATCATGCGGTGGCAAACGGTGTTTATGTTGTCTGAACCAATCGCGTATCACTCGTTTCATAAAATTGCGGCGATTGGCGCGTTTGGCGGCTTTTTTGCTGACCACCAAACCCAATCGTGCATGACCAAGCGCATTATCTGCCGACTGCAACACTTGCAAGAAACTGCGCGAACGCTGTTTTCTCAATGCAAAAACGGAAGAGAAATCTTCCGTTTTCAGCAGTCGGTATGCTTTACCGAAGCGATTGTCCAATTACACAGCCAAGCGTTTACGACCTTTGGCACGGCGTGCTGCCAATACTGCGCGACCGCCGCGAGTTTTTGAGCGTACCAAGAAGCCGTGTGTGCGTTTGCGTTTTGTAACTGATGGTTGGTAAGTGCGTTTCATGTTGGTTTCCTAAATATAAAATTGGGGGAAAAATTAAACGAGCCATTAAACCTTTTTTGTGCAGTTTTGTCAATCAAAATAAGTGTTTTTGTGTTTTCAGGCTGCGTTTATAGTAAATTCAAAATAAAATAGTGCAATTCCAATTTTATCTTTGAGGTGCATAAAATAGCATATTCAATTGATTTACGAGAAAAAGCATTAAATTGTTACAAGCAATGTAACAATGCAAGTAAAGTTGCCAAAACCTATGGTATCTCAAGAAATACGCTTTACCTTTGGATTAAATTAGAAGAACAAACAGGTAGCCTGAAACATCAAGTCAAAGGGCAAAATGCCACTAAATGGGATACGCAAGCACTCAAACAATATATTGAACAAAATCCTGATGCTTATCTCTATGAAATGGCTGAAATGTTTAGTTACTCCCGCTTGCACCTTATTCGCCTGAATTAAATCCAATAGAAAAAACATGGGCAAATATTAAGAAATATATGCGTTCAATTTTGCCTAGTTATGATAATTTCACAGATGCGTTACTGTCCTATTTTTATTTTAATTAACTATACTTATGTGTTTACAAAGAATTGAATAAGGGTTTTGATATAATTGCGCTTTTCTTTTTTAGTTTGGTTGGCAACGTGAAAAAAGCAGCCATTTTCTCGCGCGGTATTCGTGCGATTCCTGATTTATGTTCCTTTTTCCCTGAATGGTCTTTGTGCGTGCCGAGTGCGGACGTGGATTGTGTGCTGGGCTGGGGTTTGCGCCCAACGGCAAACAAGGCGCGCGCGTATGCGTCTGCCCACAATGTGCCTTATATTGCGCTGGAAGATGGCTTTTTGCGCTCGTTAGGTTTGGGGGTGCAGGGTTATCCGCCGTTTGCTTTGGTGTGGGACGATGTGGGGATTTATTACGATACTTCGCGCCCATCTCGCTTGGAAAACTTGATTCTGGCGAGCGATGGCAGCCTGAAAACGGAAGATTTGGCGGCTGCGGAACAGGCGATGCTAGAAATCGTGTCGCACCGTTTGTCTAAATACAATCATGCGCCTGATTTTTCAGGCTGCGTGCCTGAGCGTGAAATTGTGTTGCTGGCTGACCAAACGTTTGGGGATATGGCGATTCGTTATGGCGGCGCGGACGAGGCAACTTTTGAGCGTTTGTTTCAGGCTGCGTGTGAGGAAAATCCGAATGCGGAAATTTGGATTAAAACGCACCCTGATGTTTTGAGCGGTAAGAAAAAGGGGTATTTTGACGCGCATTTGTCGGGCGAGCGTGTGCGTGTGTTGTCTGATGATGTGAATGCGATTTCGCTGTTGCAGAAAGTGAGCAAGGTTTATTGTGCGACTTCGCAACTGGGCTTTGAGGCGTTGTTGTGTGGCAAGCAGGTGGTTACGTTTGGTCGTCCGTGGTATGCAGGTTGGGGGCTGACGGACGATAGGCATGATGATGTGGCGGCAATGCATGAATCGGGCAGACGGGCGAACCGTAGTTTGACGCAATTATTTGCGGCGGCTTATGTGCAGTATTCGCGTTATATCAATCCGAATACGGGTCTTTCAGGTTGCCTGAATGATGTGATTGCTTATTTGGCGCAGGCGCGTTCGTTTAATGAACGAGTGTGTGGAGATTTGTTTTGCGTGGGGATGTCGCTGTGGAAACGGGCGGTGATTAAGCCATTTTTTGCTGTGCCTACGTGTCGTTTGCATTTTGTGGCTTCGGTGGATAAGTTGCCTGTGTCGCTGCCTGAAAACAGCCGTTTGCTGGTTTGGGGGGCTGGCAAGGCTGATGTGTTGGACATGGCGGCAAAACAGGGCTTGGCTGTGCTGCGTATGGAAGATGGATTTGTGCGCTCGGTGGGGCTGGGGTCTAATTTAGTGCCGCCGTTGTCTTTGGTGGTGGACGATTTGGGGATTTATTTTAGTGCTGAGTCGCCTTCGCGTTTGGAAGTGATTTTGCAGCAGCAAACGTTCACGGCGAGTGATTTGGATTTGGCGCGGCGTTTGCAAGATGAATTGGTGTCGTCCAAAATCAGTAAGTATAACGTGGGACGTGATGTGGCTTTCAGGCTGCCTGAAACGGGTAAACGGGTTTTGCTGGTTTGTGGGCAGGTGGAAGATGATGCGTCTATTCGTTTGGGTTCGCCTGAAATTAAGAAAAATGGGGATTTGCTGCGCTTAGTGCGTGAGCGTAATCCTGACGCGTTTATTATTTATAAGCCGCACCCTGATGTGGTGAGTGGCAATCGCGTGGGCGTTGTGCCTGATGATGTGGCGGCGCAGTTGGCGGATTTGGTGGTGGCAGAAGCGGATATTTCAGGCTGCTTGGACGTAGCTGATGAAGTGCATACGATGACTTCGCTGACGGGCTTTGAGGCTTTGTTGCGCGGTAAGCAGGTTTTCTGCTATGGTTTGCCGTTTTACGCGGGCTGGGGTTTGACGACAGATTATTTGCCGATTGAGCGGCGCACGAGAAAATTGTCGCTGTTGGAATTGGTGAGTGGGACTTTGGTGTATTATCCGCAGTACGTGAATCCTGAGCGTTGTCGGCGGATTGATGTGGTGGCGGCAATTGGTTTACTGCGTGAACAGAAGTTGGCAGCGCAAGGCAATACAGACTTGCAACGCAGCAAAATGGCAAAAAAATGGGAGAAATTGCGTCGTTTGTATCGTTTATTGGCGATGTAACGCTTTTCAGGCTGCGTTTGTTACTTAAATATAGCAATTCAGTTTTCAGGCTGCAATTTATAGTTAATGCCCTTATATGCTAAATGCACATGGCGAGCGTTGTCGCCTTGTATTAAAAAATAATGACATTAACTATATCACGCAGCCTGAAAAATTTTTATGACACAATTATCATGATGACTTTACCCAGTAACTTAGAAAAACTCGCAACGCACAAAAAAATTCTGCTGTTGCAAGGACCGATTGGCGATTTCTTTTTAAAATTATCCCAATGGCTGCAAGCGCATGATGCACGTGTATATAAAATCAATTTAAACGGCGGCGATAGCTTGTTTTATCCCGATTCGCTGCCCGACACTTATCCTTATCAAGCCGCGTTTTCCGAATTTGGCGAATATTTTGATGACTTTGTGAAAGAGAACAACATTGACGCTGTCGTCTGCTTTGGCGATACGCGTATGTATCACCGCATTGCCTCAAAAATTTGCGCGATACGAAAAATCAGTTTTTGGGCATTTGAAGAAGGCTATTTCCGTCCACACTGGGTAACGCTAGAAGAAACAGGCGTCAATGCCTATTCCGCTTTACCCCGAGACGGCGAATGGTTCCTGAACGAATTACCCAAACTCAAGCAACAAGTCTATCAAGACCCTATACCCGTAGCAGGTGGATTTAAACCTGTTGCCATACACGCTATTCGTTATTATGCGGCGATGTTTTTTGAACAACACCGTTTTCCCGATTACCAACACCACCGCAGTGCCAACCCGTTTTACTACATCAAATCTTGGGCGCGTTCAGGCAGAAGACGTGTGTGGTACGCATTCAAAGAAGCCAAAATCGGCAAAAAAATCCGCAGGGGCGAAATGGGCAAATTCTTCATTTTGCCGTTGCAAGTCAGCACGGATAGTCAAATCCGCGTACACAGCCATTATCACAGCGTTCGCGATTGCTTAATGCACGTTATGTCATCATTTGCGATTAACGCGCCTGAAGACTGCAAGCTGATTGTGAAGCATCACCCCATGGACAGAGGCTTTATTGATTATCACCGCGATATTTGCGCGTTTATCAAAACCCACCCTAAAATGCGCGGTCGGATTATTTATGTGCATGACGTGCCGTTGCCCGATTTATTGCGACAAGGCGTAGGCATGGTAACGATGAACAGCACCAGTGGTTTGTCCGCACTGATTCACAATTTGCCTGTAAAAATCATCGGCAACGCCAGTTATGACATTGCAGGCGTAACCAGCCAAAAGCACCTCAACAAATTCTGGTCGCAGCCTGAAAAGCCCAATGCCGATATGTTTCATGCCTATCGCATGTATCACATCAATCAAACGCAGATTAACGGCAATTTCTACACAGAAGTGCGATTGCCCAAATTGCCATAACCAAACGCAGCCTGAAAAAATAGCAAATTAAAATCGCAATGATATGGCGTTGCCAACGCCCTTATGTGCCACGCCACACGGCGGGCGTTGTCGCCTTGTCTCATTTTTATTTTAATTCACTATCATTTTTCAGGCTGCGTTTTCGTGAAATTTCTTTACAATTTGCTTACAAAAGGTTAAAAATCTCACTTTTCTTTTTATCGTTTTCAGGCAGCCTTTCAGTACACGACAATTTTTTCGTAGGGTGGGTTTCAACCCACCAAATTGTTGAAATTCGGCGAATTGGTAGGTTAAAACCCACCCTACAGCAATATCCTTATTCTTTTATCGTGTACTGTAACGCAGCCTGAAAACGTATTTTTTATACTTATTTGGAGCACAAACATGAAAGTAGGATTTGTAGGCTGGCGCGGCATGGTCGGTTCAGTATTGATGCAACGCATGCGCGAAGAAAACGATTTTGCCCACATTCAAGACGCACACTTCTTCACCACATCAAACGTCGGCGGCGCAGCACCCGATTTCGGTCAAACCGACAAAGTGTTGCACAATGCCAACAGCATTGACGCACTAAAAGAAATGGACATCATCGTAACCTGCCAAGGCGGCGACTACACCAAAGCTGTGTTTGAGCCACTTCGTGCCACAGGTTGGAACGGCTACTGGATTGACGCAGCTTCCACCTTGCGCATGAAAGCCGATACTATCATCGTGTTAGACCCTGTAAACCGCAACGTAATTGACGCAGGTTTGAAAAACAGCGTGAAAAACTACGTTGGCGGCAACTGCACCGTTTCATTGATGTTGATGGCATTGGGTGGCTTGTTCCAAAACGGTTTGGTGGAATGGGCGAGCAGCATGACGTATCAAGCCGCTTCAGGCGCAGGCGCAAAAAATATGCGCGAACTAATTGCAGGTATGGGTGCAATCCACAGCGAAGTCACCACAGAACTGGCAGACCCAGCCAGCGCGATTTTGGAAATCGACCGCAAAGTGTCTGATTTCTTGCGCAGCGACAATTATCCAAAAGCCAATTTTGGTGTGCCATTGGCAGGCAGCCTGATTCCATGGATTGACGTGGATTTGGGCAACGGTCAATCAAAAGAAGAATGGAAAGGCAACGCGGAAACCAACAAAATTTTGGGCGGCGAACAACCTACGATTATTGAAGGTTTGTGCGTTCGTGTGGGCGCAATGCGTTGCCACAGCCAAGCGATTACGCTGAAATTGAAACAAGATTTGCCTGTGAGCGAAATTGAGCAAATCATCGCTTCGGCAAACCCTTGGACGAAAGTTGTGCCAAACACCAAAGAAGCGTCTATTCACGAATTAACACCAGCCGCAGTAACTGGTACTTTGGCTACGCCTGTGGGTCGTATCCGCAAGTTGGCAATGGGCGGTGAATACATCAGCGCGTTTACTGTTGGCGACCAATTGTTGTGGGGTGCAGCCGAGCCGATTCGTCGCGTGTTGAATATTGTGTTGGGTAAACTGTAAACCACAGTCATATTGCAATGGAGCGTCGGTGGCTCGCCGACGCTCCATGTCTAAAAAAAGCAGCCTGAAAACGATTTTTCAGGCTGCTTTTTCTTATTTCGCTTGCTCAGAACCCAATTTCTGCGCTTTGCGTACCAAATCCAAAAATTCCGAACGCAAACCAAATTCATTAGGTTTTGCATTACGTTTTGCCAAATCCACAATCTCCGCCCAACCCATTTTACCATTGTATTGACCGCCCTGAAGTTACTGACCATAAGCCGCCACTGCAACCGCCCATTGCGTATCACGGCTCGCTTGCGCCAACAGTTTGCTACCCACCGCAATCGCCTGTTCAATCAACAAACTATTCGGCGTATTCGTTTTTTTGTAGCGCAACTTAATGAACCCATATTCTTTCAGGCTGCCTGAAACATTCGGCACAGTTTGGTAACGCGATTCGTTCAACCAGACCTGTTTCCCTGTTGGCACAATTTCATATAACGCCGTTACGCTATGCCCTGCCCCAATATCGCCAGCGTCCGCCAGCTGCTCCATCAAATGCTCGTTATAATTGCCCGTGCCAAAACCCAAAGTCGTCAGCGACACGCCCGATTTGCGTTTTTCCGCTGCCAAATCTTTCAGCGCGTTGAAGTCCGTAACCCCCACATTAAAATCGCCGTCCATGCTGCCTGAAACATCCACCAAAAACACGAGATTGGCTGGGGGTAATTGCTTCGCGGCGATGTCTTGCGCTTTGATGCCGATGCGGATTAACTTGGCTTCAGGCTACCATGGCGAATCGGCAACTTCGGTGTGAACCGCAAACGGTTTGCCATTGCTTGGCTGCGCGTAGGCGTAGTCAAAATAATTGATTAGCTCTTCCGTGCGGACGGCGTTGTGCGGCGGCAGATGGTTGTTGTTCAGGAAACGGCGCACGTTGGCGTAGCTGCCTGTATCCACGTCTGCGCTGAATGTGGAAACAGACGTTTGTACGACTGCGTGGACAGGATTGGGCGACACTTCGCCGTATTTTTCAGTATTTTCAGGCTGCGGTACGGCAGGCATACTTCTGAGTTGTCCGTACAACATCACGCTGCTTGGTCTTGCCATGCTGACCATTGGCGCGGACATAGCCGAATCTGCCGTAGCGATAACGGACTGACGGGTATCTTTTGGCGTTGGCGTTTAGCTACATGCGGCAAGCATGGCACTGATAACGGTTAAACTGATGATTTTTTTGATGTGTTTTCATGGAGTTTTCCTTTTGTGGTTGAATGCGGTTATTGTAGCAGTTTCAGGCTGCGTTTTTGTATCTTCTGTAAAATCCGTAGGTTTGGCATTTATGCCCAACACAAACCGTTTGGATTGAAAAAATGTCGGGCATAAATGCACCGCTCTACAACTGAAAAAACGCAGCCTGAAAAAGTTTTCAGGCTGCTTTTTCCTATCGTTCCTTATTGTAAAACTGGCTATTCAAATAAGCCTGTTTCCCTTCCTGTATCAACACCAAACACACCGCCGCCAACGGCAACGCCACCAACATCCCCACAAACCCCAACAGTTGCCCAAACGCCATCAACGCAAAAATCACCCAAAACGGCGACAAGCCAATTCTATCGCCCACAATTTTCGGCGTGATGAAAAAACTCTCCAGCGTCTGCCCAACCGCAAACACTGCCCAAACCGCCACCAAGCCCGTCCACGAATCAAACTGAAGAATCGCCGCAAGTGTCGCCAGCAACAAGCCCGTGAACGCGCCCAAATACGGCACAAATACCAAAATCCCTGCCACCATACCAATCGCAAAACCCGATTCCAGTCCCGTCATCATCAAGCCCACGCCGTACACCAAACCCATAATCATCATCACCATCAACTGTCCGCGCAGAAACTCGCCCAGCACCGTGTCCATGCTGCCTGAAACACGTTTGTAAACAGGCAGATAACGGCGCGGCACAAGCGTAGTAATCCCCTGCTCCCAGCGCGACCAGTCCAACAAAAAGTAATACAGCAGCAACGGCAGCAACACCAAATTGCTCACGCTCGCCGCCAACGCTGTGCCTTGTTGCATTAAAACAGGCATGGCTTTTTGCAGACTTTGTTGAATATTTTGCGTATTGCTGCGTAGCCAAGTCGTTACCGTTTCTGTGTTCAGCGTGATGTGTTCGCCAAATCTATGGTTGAACCACGGCAGAAAATGCGTTTGCACATAATCTGCCAGCTCAGGAATGCGGCGCACAATCGTTTGAAATTGCCCAATCAACATCGGCACAATCACGAGCAGCAACGCCACAATCAGAAAAAACGCAAACAACATCACCCACATAGAAGCCCGTCCGCGCTTGATATTGTGCGCTTCCAGCGAGCAAACCAACGGATTTAAAATGTAAGCTAGCACCGCCGCCACAATAAACGGCGTCAGAATGCCGCCCAAAAAGTGAACGAACAGCACCAAAAAAGCAATCAGCGAAAAACCTGCCAGCCACGGCAGCCACAATCTTTTCTTGTTGGGTTGATACATAGTCTTCAATCAAAAAATGGAAAACTGGGATTGTAATGGAAAATGGCTTTCAGGCAGCCTGAAAATATATCTTTACCTTTTTTTCATTTGACAAACATTCCTTAACACGGCACTATAGTGTTTATTCAAACATTCAACACGAGATTCACATCATGAAAACGAACCAACATTCAAGGACATTGCCCCACAAACCCTAGTGGTGGGCAGTTTTTCTATTCAACATTACTCGGGTTTGTATCATTCGTCAGCCTGTTCACATTTGAACGGTGTGTCGTCTTAAAACGATTAGCGAATGAAACGCAGCCTGAAAACCGTGTTGAAAGAACCGTTTTCATCTATTAGCATACCCAATCGTTTTACAGCACATGATTGAAACACCGAAAAAGCGTTCAGGCTGCCCTAAGCCCGAACGCTTTTTTTCATTTTCAGGAGTTTCATTATGTCGCCAAGTCAGACACTCAACACATCAATCGCCGAAGTATCCACGCCAACCGCCGAACAAAATGCCTTACGTAAAGCCGCCATTTCCAGCTTTATCGGCAACTTTGTAGAATGGTTTGACTACGCGGCTTATGGTTATTTAGCGGCGGTTATCGCCAAAGTGTTTTTCCCAGCACAAGACACGTCTTCAGGCTTGATTGCGGCGTTTGCCGTGTTTGCGTTGTCGTTTATCGTGCGCCCATTTGGTGGCATGATTTGGGGCTTTTGGGGCGACCGCTACGGGCGGAAGTTTGCGTTGTCTTGGTCAATTATGTTGATGTCGGTTGCCACGTTTTGCATTGCTTTGTTGCCGACTTATCAGCACGTTGGCATGGCTGCGCCTGTGTTATTGCTGTTGGTGCGGTTGGTGCAGGGGTTTTCTGCGTCAGGCGAATATGCTGGCGCGTCTTCGTTTTTGGCGGAGTATGCGCCTGCAAATAAACGGGGCTTATATACTAGCCTTGTCCCTGCAAGTACGGCAACGGGTTTGCTGGTTGGTTCGCTCCTGGCGGCTGGTTTGCATAGCAGCCTGAACGAAACACAGTTGCATGAATGGGGTTGGCGGTTGCCGTTTTTGTGCGCTGCGCCGTTGGGCTTGGTTGGGCGGTATATCCGTTTGAATTTGCAGGACACGCCTGCGTTTTTGGCGATGGAAGAGAAATTGGATAAGCAGCAAAAACAGGCGTTGCCGATTAAAACGCTGTTTCAGTTGTATCGCAAAGAAATGTTGGTGGCGTGTGGTGCGGTTTCGCTCAATGCGGTGGCGTTTTACACCACGCTCAGTTATATGCCGACTTATTTGAGCGCGGAATTGCATATTGCGGAAAGTACTTCGTTTTTAGCGTCTAGTATTGCGTTGGTGGCGTATATCGCGTTCATTTTTTTGATGGGCTATTTTTCTGATGTGTTCGGGCGCAAGACAATGTTGATGATTGCGTGTTTGATGTTTATTGTGTTTTCTGTGCCGTTGTTTATGTTGCTGGAAAACTTAAATTTTAGCGTGATGTTGTTTGTGATGATTGCGTTTGGCATGATGTTGGCGATTAACGATGGCACGCTGCCTTGTTTTTTGACAGAGCTGTTCCCAACTTCGCTGCGGTTTAGTGGGTTTGCGCTGTGTTTTAATGCTGGGAATGCGCTACTGGGTGGGACTGCGCCTTTGGTGGCTACGTTGATGATTCAGTATTCGGATAGCGCGTTAGCTCCTGCTTGGTATTTGGTGGCGGTGTCGGTGGTGGCTTTGGTGGCGATTCTGTGTAGTAGAAATTTGAAAATGGAAGAATAAGTTTTCAGGCTGCATTTTATGGATAAATGCAGCCTGAAAATTTGTTTACAGATAAAACAAAACCCACTTCAAAATGAAGTGGGTTTTAAAAACTGGCACGCCCACGGGGAATCGAACCCCGGTTACCGCCGTGAAAGGGCGATGTCCTAACCGCTAGACGATGGGCGCGGAATAAAGGATTTTCTCACTGGCGCACCCGGAGCGATTCGAACGCCCGACCCTCTGGTTCGTAGCCAGATACTCTATCCAACTGAGCTACGGGTGCTATGCAAGAAAGGTTGTATAATACAGTTTAGTTTGTTTTCTGTAAAGAATTATTTTGTGATTATTTTACAATTTATTGTTTTTAAACTAAATTAAACTATTTCCAGACAATTCTCTTGCGGTCTGTGCGGCGTAATTATCCGTCATTCCACCGATAAAATCCAAAATTTTCATATACGCCTGATACAAACTGTCTTCTTTTGTAATCGGTGCGGTTTCCAATAAATCTAGCGCAAGGGTTTGTTGCGTGTTCGGGCAGCCTGAAACAATATAGTTGTACGCGGCTGGCACAAACAGAGAAAGCATGGAGTTAATACACGGAAACGCGGCAATTTCTTGCACGAGTTTGCTGCGATGGCGGAAAATTTTGTCGTGCGCTAATTGTTTGGCTGCGGCTAGGTTTTCGCTGATGTGTGGTTGTGTGGCGGCAAGCAAATCGTGATAGGCAAATTCGCCTTGCAGTAAGGCGTTGTGGTGTTGCATGAATGTGTCGGCAACGCTGTTGATGGCTTTGCCGATAGCTAGTCCGCGCAACATGGAAATTTGGCTGTGCGTGTCGGTAGTGGTGTGCTGTTTTTCAGGCTGCGCGATGGGTATGAGCAACTGTATCACTTCATTTGGGTTGAGTAAGCCTAGGCTAACTGCGTCCTCCAAATCCATTAACGCGTAACAAATATCGTCTGCGGCTTCCATTAAGTAAGACAAGGGGTGTCTTGCCCAGCAGTCTGCGCCGTTTTCAGGCAGCCGAAGCTCTTGTGCGACACGGCGGATTAAAGATAATTCAGTTTGATAAATATTGAATTTTTTGCTGCCTTTTGGGCGGCTACTTGTCCATGGATATTTGAGTAATGCGCCGTATGATGCGGCTGTGAGTCGCATGCCTCCATGGTTGCGATACATTTCTATACTGGCGGTTTGGCGCAAGCTGTGGGCGTTGCCTTCGTAGGTTTGAATGTCGTTTTGTTCGGCTGGGCTGAGTTTTTCTAGAAAATATTCGTTTTCAGGCTGCCTGAACCATTCGCGTAATGCATCTTCGCCTGTGTGTCCGAATGGTGGATTGCCAATGTCATGGGCAAGGCAGGCAGTTTGGACGGTGGTGGCGATGTCGTTTGGGCTGATGTGGCTGGGCAGTTGGTTTTGTGCTGCAAGACTAACGCCAACTTGATAACCTAAACTGCGCCCTACGCTGGCGACTTCTACGCTGTGGGTTAGGCGGTTGTGGGTGTGGTCGTTTTTGGCGAGTGGGTGGACTTGGGTTTTGCGCCCGAGTCGGCGAAAGGCGTTGGAAAAGACAACGCGGTCGTAATCGGTGTGAAAGGAGCTGCGATAGGGATTAGTTTCGCTGTGGATTGGGATAATTTCGCCGTTTTCTATTTTGAAACGGGTAGGCGACATGAGAGTTGTCCAGTCCATGATTGGGCTTTCTGTATAGCTTTTCAGGCTGCGTTTGTGTGTGAACGCAGCCTGAAAATAGGGTTAAACGATGTTTTGTGGTTTGCCTGCGACAAACTGGTTGATGTTTCCTTCTAGGATTCGGACGAGATTGCGCGTGGCTTCGTCGCTTGCCCATGCCATGTGTGGCGTAACGATTAGGTTTGGCAGAGGTTCTAGCAATGGATTGCCTTGTTTGGGTGGCTCAACGCTGAGTACGTCAAAACCTGCGCCACCTAATTTGCCGTTTTTCAGCGCGTTAATGACGGCGGTTTCATCTGCTAAACCGCCACGTTCTAAATTCAATAAAATAGCGCGGTGGTTTTGAATAAATTAAGTTCAGCTTCGCCAATCATGTTTTTCGTTTGTTCGTTGAGTGGGCACTTTAATGAAATCACGTCTGCTTGTTGTAATGCAGCCTGAAAGTCTGTGTAGCCTTCGTGAATGGTAGTGGCGTTTTTGTGTTCGCCCTAAATCACGTTTATGCCGAATGCGGCGGCTAATTCACCAATTTCACCAATGTGTTTGCCAATGTTGCCACGTCCGAAGATGGCGATGGTTTTGCCATATATGTCGCGCAGTGGTGCGCTGAAATGGCAGTAAACGGACAATTGTTGCCATGCGCCATTTTGTACGTCTTGCATATAGGCTGGCAGGTTTCGGTGTAGTGCAAGCAACATCATGATGGCGTGCTCGGCTACGCTGATTGTGCTGTATCCGCGCACATTGCAGACTGAAATATTGGCTTTTCTTGCGGCTTCTACGTCAATATTGTTGTAGCCTGTTGCGGTTACGGCAATCAGTTTTAATTGCGGATTGGCGACAAAATGTTCTTCTTTCAACACGACTTTGCTGACAATCGCTATGTTTGCGCCTTTTAATCGTTCTGAAATTTCTTCAGGCTATGTGAGTGGATATTCGATGTATTCATGTGGAAAATTAAATTTTAATGGCTCCGAGCGTAGAGCTGCTTGGTCTAAAAAAACGATTTCCATGATGTAACCTCCTGTAATTTAAATAATGGATTGATTTTAAATTTATTCAGGCTGCCTGGAAAGGGCTTTTTATGATACGCTTATGTTTTTAACACTTTTATTAAAAGGACATTCAATGGGTTTGATTATTGAAGATTTGCAAGAAGGCACTGGTGCAGTTGCGGTAAAAGGCAAAGAGATTACGGTTCATTATACTGGTCGGCTGATAGATGGTACTAAATTTGATTCTAGCTTAGACCGTCATCAACCTTTAACGATTACTTTAGGTGTGGGTCAAGTTATTCGCGGCTGGGATGAAGGTTTTGATGGTATGAAAGAGGGTGGCAAACGTAAATTGACTATTCCACCTGAGATGGGCTATGGTGCTCATGGTGCTGGTGGTGTTATTCCGCCAATGGCTACTTTGGTTTTTGAAGTGGAATTACTGCGTGTTCATGGTTAATTATCTTTAAAATGTAAAAAACCGAACTGAAAACAGTTCGGTTTTTTATTTGCTTAGTATCTTACTAATTACTCAGCAGAAGCTTTGTCTACCAATTCAACCAAAGCCAAAGGTGCGTTATCGCCAGGACGGAAGCCGCATTTCAAAATGCGAACATAACCACCGTTGCGAGTTGCAAAACGTGCACCCAATTCGTCAAACAATTTAACAACAACATCGCGATCGCGAGTGCGGTCAAATGCTAAACGACGGTTAGCTAAAGAAGGTTTTTTACCCAAAGTAATCAAGGGTTCTACTACGCGACGCAATTCTTTTGCTTTTGGCAAAGTTGTTACAATCGTTTCGTGAGTCAACAAAGAATTCGCCATATTACGCAACATAGCTGCACGGTGGCTGCTTGTGCGGTTTAATTTGCGGTTACCATTACGATGACGCATGTCATTATCCTTTAATCTTAAAGCTTAGGGCTTTTCCAAGCCTGCGGGAGGCCATGTTTCCAGCTTAGAACCTAAAGTTAAACCTTTAGAAGCTAAAACTTCTTTGATTTCATTCAAAGATTTACGACCTAAGTTAGGTGTTTTCAACAGCTCTGTTTCAGTACGTTGAATCAAATCGCCAATATAGTAAATATCTTCAGCTTTTAAGCAATTTGCCGAACGAACAGTCAGCTCTAAATCATCAACTGGACGCAGTAAAACTGGATCAATCGGAGGAGCTTTCTCTTCTTCAACTTCAGCAGGTGTGCCTTCCAAGTCGGCAAAGATAGACATTTGGTCAATTAAAATACGTGCTGCAGCACGGACAGCTTCTTCTGGATCAATAGAACCATTGGTCTCAATATCTAAAATCAAGCTGTCTAAGTCAGTACGTTGTTCAACGCGAGCTGCTTCAACATCAAAACTAACACGGCTAATGGGCGAAAAGCTCGCATCCAATTGAATGGCACCAATTTTACTCTGTTCTTTCGCATTACGACGACCAGATACTGTTTGGTAACCACGACCTTGCTCAACCTTCACTTCCATTTCAATGCTGCCATTTTCAGCCAAATGACATAAAACTTGTTCAGGGTTGATAATCTCAACATCATGCGGCAATTCGAAATCACCTGCAGTAACTGGACCTGAACCTGTCTTTTTCAAAGAAATAACCGCTTCGGTACGAGTGCCTTGCAATTTAAATACAACACCTTTGATGTTTAGCAAGATATCAACAACATCTTCTTGCACGCCATCTAAGGTAGAGTACTCATGCAAAACACCCGCAATCGTAACTTCAGTGGGCGCAAAGCCATTCATAGATGACAGTAAGATACGACGCAAAGCATTACCTAAGGTATGACCAAAACCACGCTCAAATGGCTGCATTGATACTTTAGCACGTGTAGTAGATAAAGTATCAACATCAATTTGACGAGGTTTCAAAAATTCGGTTGTGCTGTTTTGCATTTAACTGTCCCTCACTGTGCTAGCATTATTTAGAGTAGAACTCTACCACCAGCTGTTCATTAATATCGCTGTACAATTCAGCGCGGTCAGGTACGTTTTTAAATGTACCTTCCATTTTAGTGGCATCAACAGAAACCCAGCTTGGCATACCAATTTGTGCAGCCAAACCCAACGCTTCTTGAATACGCACTTGTTTTTTCGCTTTTTCACGTACTGCAACAACATCACCTGCTTTCACTTGGAAAGAAGGAATGTTCACAACTTGACCATTCACAGTCAATGCTTTGTGAGAAACCAGTTGGCGAGCTTCCGCACGTGTAGAGGCAAAGCCCATGCGGTAAACTACGTTGTCCAAACGTGATTCCAACAATTGCAGCAACAATTCGCCAGTTGAACCTTTACGACGGTCAGCTTCAGCAAAATAGCGGCGGAACTGACGTTCCAACACACCATAGATGCGGCGAATTTTTTGTTTTTCACGTAATTGCAAACCATAGTCAGACAAGCGAGGTTTTTTCGCACCATGCTGACCAGGAGCAGATTCCATTTTACATTTTGACTCTAAAGAACGACGTGCACTTTTCAGATATAAATCCGTGCCTTCGCGACGAGCCAATTTACATTTTGGGCCAAGATAACGTGCCATGCTTTACTCCTTAGATACGACGCTTTTTAGGCGGACGGCAACCGTTGTGTGGCAACGGAGTAACATCGGTGATGCTGGTAATTTTAAAACCCAGAGCATTCAGCGCACGAACAGAAGATTCGCGACCAGGGCCTGGGCCTTTAATGCGAACTTCTAAATTTTTCACGCCATACTCTTGGGCAACTTTACCAGCGGCTTCTGCTGCAACTTGAGCAGCGAAAGGTGTACTTTTACGAGAACCTTTAAAACCAGCGCCGCCAGAGGTAGCCCAAGACAATGCATTGCCTTGGCGGTCGGTGATTGTAATGATGGTATTGTTGAAAGATGCATGAACATGCACAATACCTTCACTCACGGTTTTGCGTACTTTTTTACGTACACGTGAGGCTGTGTTTGCTTTAGCCATCAATTAATTCCTTAAAAATTATTTTTTACCAGCAATCGCTTTGCGTGGACCTTTACGAGTACGCGCATTAGTACGAGTACGTTGACCGCGACAAGGTAAACCACGACGATGACGCAAGCCGCGGTAGCAGCCCATGTCAATCAAGCGTTTGATGTTCATTGTAACTTCACGACGCAAATCGCCTTCTACTTCATATTTGGCAACTTGTTCACGTAAAGCATCTAATTGAGACTCATCCAAATCTTTTACTTTAGTAGCTGGTGCAATACCAGCCACTTCGCAAATGTTCTTAGCACGAGTCGCACCAATACCGTAAATAGCTTGCAGGCCAATAACGATATGAGCATTATTTGGGATATTAACCCCTGCAATACGAGCCATATTTTTTCCTTAAAGGGCAAAAGTTTGTCAATATACCACAATAATCAAATAAATGTAAGACCAATAGCAATAAGAATCACCTAAATATTATTTAGTTGATTCTTATTCTTTCTTACATTAACCTTGACGTTGTTTGTGACGAGGGTCAGTACAAATGACGCGAACAACACGGTTACGACGAATAACTTTGCAGTTGCGGCAAATAGGTTTTACTGAAGGTTGTACACGCATGATTACTTCCTTACTGAAGAGAAAATTATCGTGCTCTAAACACGATTCGAGCACGAGTCAAGTCATATGGAGTCATTTCTACAGTGACCTTATCACCTGGAGAAATTCTAATATAATGCATTCGCATCTTACCAGAAATGTGACCCAAAACTTCATGACCATTTTCTAATTTAATTTTAAATGTTGCATTAGGTAAAGTTTCTAAAATTTCACCTTGCATCTGTATTGTATCTTCTTTAGCCATTTTACTATTACTTATCAGATAACAAATTATTGTTATTTTGTTTAATCAAGTACTCATATTTTTGTGTTACTTGGTAAGAGGCAATTTGCATACTAAAATCCATGGTAATAACAACTAAAATCAATAAAGATGTTCCTCCTAAATAAAAAGGAATCCCTAACGTTATTGTTAATAATTCTGGAATTAAACAAACCACTGTAATATATAATGCTCCAAATAATGTAAGCCGTAATACTACTTTTTCCAAATAACGTGCAGTATGTTCGCCAGGTCTTATACTTGGAATAAATGCACCACTTTTTTTCAAATTCTCAGCCATTTCTTTTGGGCTAAAAGCTAACGCCGTATAGAAATAGCAAAAGAAAATAATTGATGATGCAAATAAAATAGTATAAACAGGCTGCCCATGCTGTAATTGAGCCATTACTTTACTCACCCAACCGGTAGGATTGCTATTACCTAACCAACCCATGAACATAGCGGGAAACGTAATGATACTAGACGCAAAAATTGGAGGAATTACACCTGCCATATTTAGTTTAAATGGCAGATGAGTATTCTGATTTTGCAAAATCTGACGTTTAGCATATTGAATTGGCACTTTGCGTAAGCCACTCTCAAAGTACACAACTAAATAAGTAAGTAATAAAATACCGACAGCTAAACTAATAGCAACTAAAGGGCTAATTGCATTTTGGTTTACTAGAGTCCAAAGTTGAATAATACTAGATGGCACACCTGCAATAATTCCAGCAGAAATTAATAATGAAATTCCATTACCAATACCGCGTTCAGTGATTTGCTCTCCAAGCCACATTAAGAACATAGTCCCACCTACCAAACAAAAAATAGTAGATGTGAAAAATTCAAACTGGCTAACAACCACAACGTTTTGATGAGAAACAAAACTTGCTACTCCAAAACTCTGTGCTGCTGCTAAAAAGACAGTTGCTATCCTAGTATATTTCGTAATAGTTTTACGACCAGACTCGCCATCTTTCTTTAATGCCTTTAATGAAGGAACAATTTCTGAAGCAAGTTGAATAATAATAGATGCTGAAATATAAGGCATGATGCCAATAGCAAATATACTAAAGCGTTCAAGAGAACCTCCTGAGAACATATTTAACATTCCCAAAATGCCACTTCCTGCAACGCCTTCGTATAACTTAGCTAGGGCGGCTGCATCTACACCTGGAACAGGAACATGGGCACCAATTCGAAATACAATTAATGCACCAAGCAAAAAAGCGAAACGCTTCCTTAAATCTGGATTATTCCACAATTTTACTTTTCCTGACGAAGATAGTTGATTCGCCACTATTTATCGCCTTATTCTTCTACTTTGCCACCAGCAGCTTCAATCGCAGCTTTCGCACCTTGAGTTGCTTTGATACCTTTCAAAGTAACTGCTTTTTTCAGGCTGCCTGAAGCGATTACTTTAACCACTTCAGCATTGGCTGCAATTAAACCAGCTTGTTTCAAAGTCAATACATCGATTTCTTCAACTGCTATGGCATTCAATTCGCTCAAAGTAACCTGTGCATTGAATTTAGCTGTCAAAGATTTAAAGCCACGTTTAGGTAAACGGCGTTGCAAAGGCATTTGACCGCCTTCAAAGCCTACTTTATGGTAGCCACCCGCACGGCTTTTTTGACCTTTGTGACCACGACCACCAGTTTTACCCAAACCACTACCGATACCACGGCCAACACGGCGTTGAGCGTGCGTAGCACCTTCAGCTGGCTGAATAGTGTTCAAAAACATATTAATACTCCACTTTCAACAAGTAGCTGATTTTGTTAATCATGCCACGGTTTGCAGGGGTGTCCAATACTTCAACAGTATGCTCACGACGACGCAAGCCCAAACCACGCGCACAAGCACGATGTGATTCAATGGTACCGATTAAACTTTTTGCCAAAGTTACTTTAATCTTTTTTTGCTCAGTCATTGTTCGCTCCCAAAATTTCTTCTACGGTCAAGCCACGTTTTGCAGCGATTTCCGCAGGAGTGTACAATTTTGACAAACCGTCTAAAGTTGCACGAACGATGTTATAAGGATTGGTTGAACCGTGTACTTTTGCAGAAATATTGTGAACACCCAACGCATCAAATACTAAACGCATTGGACCACCCGCTTTCACACCGCTACCTTCTTTTGCAGGCTGCATGAATACGCGAGTTGCGCCATGTTTACCAATTACTTCGTGATGAATCGTACCATTTTTCAAAGGTACTTTAATCATATTGCGACGTGCTTGGTCCATTGCTTTTTGTACGGCTACAGGTACTTCACGAGACTTACCTTTACCCATACCAATGCGACCATCGCCATCACCTACTACAGTCAAAGCCGAGAACGCCATAATGCGACCGCCTTTAACCACTTTGGTTACGCGGTTTACGGCAACCATCTTTTCAATCAAGCCATCGCCGCGTTCTTCTGTTTCATGTTTTGCCATTTTGGTCTCCAAAATCTTTCTTAGAAGCTCAAGCCGTTTTCACGAGCAGCTTCAGCCAAAGCCTTCACGCGACCGTGATATTGAAAACCTGAACGGTCAAAAGCCACTTTTTCAATGCCAGCAGCTTTAGCTTTTTCTGCGATGCGTTTACCTACCACAGTTGCTGCTTCAACGTTGCCACCTGATTTCAGGCTGCCACGAACTTCAGCTTCCACAGTAGAGGCAGCAGCCAATACTTTATCGCCTTCGGCACTGATAATTTGAGCATAAATATGGCTGTTAGTACGGAATACGCACAAACGCACCATTTTCAAATCTGCGATACGCGCACGGGTTTTGCGTGCACGGCGCAATCTTGCGATTTTTTTATTCATGGTTACAGCCTCAATTATTTCTTCTTAGCTTCTTTCATGATTACGTTTTCGCCAACATAGCGAACACCTTTACCTTTGTAAGGCTCAGGTGGACGGTAACCACGAATTTCAGCAGCAGCTTGACCGACAGCTTGTTTATCAGCACCAGTCAAAATGATTTCTGTTTGAGAAGGTGTTGCTACGCTCACGCCTTCAGGCATTTCGTATACAACAGGGTGAGAGAAACCTAAAGACAAGTTCAAAGTTTTACCTTGAGCTTGAGCGCGATAACCCACGCCAATCAATTGTAATTTTTTCTCAAAACCTTCTGATACGCCTTTAACCATGTTAGCAACCAATGCACGCACTGTACCAGACATCGCATTAGCATGTTTGCTTTCATCAGCAGGTGCAAAAGTTAATTGACCATCGTTCAATTCAACTTTTACCGCACCAGTCAAAGGCAGAGACAACGCACCATTTTTACCTTTTACGGTTAATGCGTCTGTTCCGAAGTTTACTTCTACGCCAGCAGGAACAGTTACTGGATTTTTCGCTACGCGAGACATCTTAAAACTCTCCCTAATTAGGCTACGATACACAACAACTCGCCACCGATACCAGCTGCGCGTGCTTTGCGGTCAGTCATCACACCTTTAGAAGTGCTTACAATCGCTACACCCAAACCATTCATCACAGCAGGGATTTCGTCAGAGCCTTTGTAAACACGCAAACCTGGGCGTGAAACACGTTTAATCTGTTCAATAACAGGGCGACCTGAATAGTATTTCAAAGTGATAGACAATTCAGGTTTTGCATCAGTAGATACAGCAAAATCTTCGATATAACCCTCTTCTTTCAAAACTTTCGCAATCGCGCATTTTAATTTTGAAGAAGGCATCGCTACAGCCACTTTATTAGAGCGTTGTGCGTTACGGATACGGGTCAACATATCGGAAATAGGATCATGCATACTCATTTTTTATACTCCTATTACCAAGAGGCTTTAATAACACCCGGAATTGCGCCACGCATAGCGATTTCACGGATTTTGATACGACCCAAACCGAATTTGCGGAACACACCACGTGGGCGACCAGTGATAGCACAACGACGACGTTGGCGAACTGGAGCAGCATTACGGGGAATCGATTGGAATTTCAGACGAGCTTCGAAACGCTCTTCATCTGTCGCGTTCGCATCATTGATGACTGCAAAAATAGCTGCGCGTTTTGCAGCATATTTTTTAGCCAAAGCAACACGCTTTGCTTCACGATTAATAAGTGCTTTCTTAGCCATGATTAACCTTTAAATGGGAATTTAAACAATGACAACAAAGCTTTCGCTTCTTCGTCAGTTTTCGCAGTAGTGGTAATAGTGATATTCAAACCGCGCAATGCGTCGATTTTATCGTATTCAATTTCAGGGAAAATGATTTGTTCACGAACACCCATGTTGTAGTTACCGCTGCCGTCAAATGATTTGCCGCTCACACCACGGAAGTCGCGTACGCGAGGCAATGCGATGGTTACTAAACGGTCTAAAAATTCAAACATGCGTTCACGGCGCAAAGTTACTTTGCAACCTACTGGATAGTTATCACGGATTTTGAAGCCTGCGATAGATTTACGCGCAACGGTAACAACCGGCTTTTGACCAGCGATTTTTTGCAAATCGCCAACAGCGTGTTCCATTACTTTTTTATCTGCAACTGCTTCGCCCACACCCATATTCAAAGTAATTTTTTCAATGCGTGGAACTTCCATGATTGATTTGTAACCGAATTGTTTCATCAATTCAGGTACAACTGTGTTTTTATAGTAGTCTTGTAAACGTGCCATTTATTATGCTCCACGAGTTACAGCAGGAACTTCTGCACCGTTTGATTTGAATACGCGAACACGTTTTACTTTACCTTCGCCTTCAACCAACTTGATGCCAACACGGTCTGCTTTTTTCGTTTCAGGATTGAAGATAGCCACGTTTGAAATTGCCAATGGCATTTCTTTAACAATGATACCACCTTCAACACCGCGCATAGGATTAGGTTTTTGGTGGCGTTTAACTACGTTAATGCCTTCAACAATTACTTTATCGCCCAACACGCGAACCACTTGACCTTGTTTGCCTTTGTCTTTACCAGTAATGACAACGACTTGGTCGCCTTTAATAATTTTGTTCATTGTAAACCTTCCTATACCTTATAGCACTTCGGGTGCCAATGAAACAATTTTCATAAAACGTTCAGTACGCAATTCGCGTGTTACTGGACCGAAAATACGAGTACCCATAGGCTCAAGTTTGTTATTCAACAATACGGCTGCGTTGTTATCAAACTTAATCAGTGCGCCATCAGGACGACGAATGCCTTTTGCAGTACGAACCACAACAGCATTGTAAACATCACCCTTTTTAACGCGCCCACGAGGTGCAGCGTCTTTTACTGCAACTTTAATGATGTCGCCCACGTTTGCGTAGCGACGCTTAGAGCCACCAATTACTTTGATACACATCACGCGACGCGCACCAGAGTTATCAGCCACATCTAAGATGGTCTGCATTTGAATCATGTTAATAACCTTAAAAAAATCCAACTTAATTTACCACTTTCAGTCTGCCCGATACATCTGCTTTGAGATTCGAACTAGGCTGAAACCTAATCGGTTCTAGTAAACCAGTCTTGGCCCCGAAGGGAAGATGCCCTGGAAAAGAGCTGAAAGAAGCAGGAATTCTACTGTAAATATTTCATATTTGCAAGCACTAAAGCAGCCTGAAAATATAAAAACGAAGCTATTGTTTCAATAACTTCGTTTTTTAACATCAGCTGTATTACACAGTGCGAGCTTTTTCTACCAACTCTTTAACCACCCAAGATTTGGTTTTAGACAATGGGCGAGATTCTTCAATCACCACCACGTCGCCAATACCATATTGGTTTTGCTCATCATGAGCGTGGATTTTAGTAGAACGGCGAACAATTTTACCGTACAAAGGGTGTTTCACTTTGCGTTCAACCAAAACGGTTACGGTTTTGTCCATTTTATCGCTAACTACTTTGCCTTGCAAAGTACGAACGGTTTTCTCAGTGCTCATTACTTATTACCTTTTTCAGCGATGACAGTTTTCACACGAGCAATATCGCGGCGCACTTGCTTAATCTCGCTGGTTTTACCCAACTGACCAGTAGCGTGCTGCATACGCAGACCGAATTGTTGTTTCAGCAAATCAACCAAAACTTCATTCAGTTGCTCTACTGATTTTTCTTTCAATTCATTGGCTTTCATTATTTACCCACCTGTCTAGTTACAAACGTGGTTGGAATTGGCAACTTAGCAGCAGCCAAAGCAAACGCTTCACGTGCTAAAGATTCGTTTACGCCATCCATTTCATACAACACTTTACCAGGTTGAATTTCAGCGATATAGTATTCAACGTTACCTTTACCGCCACCCATACGAACTTGGATAGGTTTTTCAGTAATTGGTTTATCAGGGAATACACGAATCCAAATGCGTCCACCACGTTTGATGTGGCGAGTCATGGCACGACGTGCTGCTTCAATTTGACGAGCTGTCAAACGACCACGACCTACGGCTTTTAAACCAAAATCGCCGAAGCTTACTGTGTTACCACGAGTAGCAATACCAGTATTGCGACCTTTGTGTTGTTTACGGTATTTCAGTCTAGTTGGCTGCAGCATTTCGACCACCCTTTCTGTTACTACGACGGTTTTCGCGTTGTTCAGGTTTTACTTGAACTTGACCCGCTTCACCTTTGTAAACCCACACTTTTAAGCCAATGATACCGTAAGTAGTCAAGGCTTCGCTAGTTGCGTAATCTACGTCAGCACGCAATGTGTGCAATGGCACACGACCTTCACGATACCATTCGCTACGCGCAATATCAGCACCATTCAAACGGCCCGAAGTCATGATTTTGATACCTTTTGCACCAGCGCGCATTGCATTTTGCATAGCGCGTTTCATGGCACGGCGGAATTGAACACGTTTTTCTAATTGTTGAGCGATACCGTCAGCAATCAATTGAGCGTCCAATTCTGGTTTACGGATTTCTTCGATATTAACGTGAACTGCAACACCTAGCAATTTTTCCAAATCGCGCTTCAACACTTCAATGTCTGCACCTTTTTGACCAATCACCACACCAGGGCGAGCCGTGTGAATGGTGATGCGAGCAGATTTTGCAGGGCGTTCAATCACAACGCGACCAACAGAAGCATTAGCCAAGCGTTTTTCTAAATATTCACGAACATCAATGTCTTGTTTCAAAACAGCGGCAAACTCGGTGCTTTTTGCAAACCATTTTGAAGACCAGTCTTTATTGACAGCCAGTCGGAAACCAACTGGATGGATTTTTTGTCCCATGGTTATTCCTTAGTTGCCTACTACCACGTTGATGTGGCAAGTTTGTTTTTCAATGCGGTTGCCGCGACCTTTTGCACGAGCTTGGAAGCGTTTCAGGCTAGGACCTTTATCCACGAAAATCGTTACGACTTTCAACTCATCAATGTCAGCACCGTTGTTGTGCTCAGCATTGGCAATAGCAGATTCCAAAACTTTCTTAATCAATTCCGCGCCTTTTTTAGGGCTGAATGCCAAGATATTCAGAGCTTGGGCAACGTCTTTACCACGAATCATGTCTGCTACCAAGCGAGCTTTTTGAGCAGAGATGCGTGCGTTGTTATGTTGTGCAGATACTCTCATGTTTCACCTTATTTTTTCTTAGCTTTTTTATCAGCTAAATGACCTTTAAAGGTACGAGTCAATGAGAATTCACCCAATTTATGACCAACCATGTTGTCGCTGATGAATACAGGTACGTGTGTACGACCATTGTGAACAGCGATAGTCAAACCGATAAAATCAGGCAAAATAGTAGAACGACGAGACCATGTTTTGATTGGACGTTTGTCGTTAGTGGCACGAGCTGTATCCACTTTTTTCAGCAAATGCAGGTCAACGTATGGACCTTTTTTCAATGAACGAGCCATGTCAATTAACCTTTATTAGAGTAACGACGACGGACAATCATATTGTCTGTACGTTTGTTATTACGTGTACGGTAACCTTTAGCAGGTGTACCCCATGGGCTAACTGGTTCGCGAGCTTCGCCAGTACGACCTTCACCACCACCATGTGGGTGATCTACAGGGTTCATTACCACGCCACGTACTGTTGGACGAATACCACGCCAACGGTTCGCACCTGCTTTACCAATTTTCTTCAGGCTTTGTTCTTCGTTGCCCACTTCACCGATAGTTGCACGGCAATCAACGTGGATGCGACGAACTTCACCAGAACGCAAACGAACTTGCGCGTAGATACCTTCTTTTGCCAACAATACAGCGGAAGCACCAGCAGAACGTGCAATTTGTGCGCCTTTACCAGGTTTCATTTCGATACAGTGAATAGTTGTACCAACTGGGATATTGCGGATAGGCAAAGTGTTACCTACTTTAATCGCTGCTTCAGAACCTGACACCAATACCGCACCAGCTTGAATGCCACGTGGAGCAATGATGTAACGACGTTCACCGTCAGCGTAGCACAACAAGGCGATGTGCGCAGTACGGTTTGGGTCGTATTCAATGCGTTCTACTTTTGCAGGAATACCGTCTTTGTTACGTTTAAAGTCTACAATACGGTAGTGGTGTTTATGACCACCGCCTTTGTGGCGAGTAGTGATATGACCGTTGTTGTTACGACCAGCAGTCGAATTTTTCTTTTCCAACAAAGGAGCATAAGCCGCGCCTTTGTACAAACCTTCTGTTACGACGCGAACCATGCCGCGACGACCAGCAGAGGTCGGTTTCATTTTTACGATAGCCATGCTTATTCCTTATCTGCAGCGGCTGCAGCTGCTTCCAAATCAAGCTCTTGACCAGCAACTAAGCTTACATAAGCTTTTTTCACATCGCTGCGACGACCCAAAGTACGACCAAAGCGTTTAGTTTTACCTTTAGTAGTAGTAGTCGTAACAGAAGCAACTTGAACATTAAACAACAATTCTACTGCTGCTTTAATTTCAGTTTTAGTTGCATCTTTCAGCACTTTGAAAACCATTTGGTTGCGTTTTTCAGCCAGCATATTGCTTTTTTCTGAAACAACAGGTGCCAAAATCACTTTCATCAAACGTTCTTGATTCATACCCATTGCTCCTCTAACTGTGCAACTGCATCTTTAGTCAGCACAACTTTTTTGTAGCGCAACAAGCTGTAAGGGTCAGCTTGAGTAGCTTCCAATACCAATACGTTTGGCAAGTTGCGTGAAGACAAGTATACGTTTTCGTCTAATTGTTTAGTTACAAACAACACTTGTTCCATACCCAAATTTTTCACTTGGTCAGCAAATTCTTTGGTTTTAGGAGTAGCTGCAGACAAATTTTCGATTACGAACAGACGCTCATCACGAACCAATTGAGACAAAATTGTAGCCATACCAGCACGGTACATTTTACGGTTCACTTTTTGAGTGAAGTTTTCGTCAGGTTTGTTCGGGAATGCGCGACCACCTTTACGCCACAATGGAGACGAAGTCATACCAGAACGCGCACGACCTGTACCTTTTTGACGCCAAGGTTTTTTAGTTGAATGTTTCACTTCAGCACGAGTTTTTTGAGCACGGTTGCCTGAACGAGCATTTGCCAAATAAGCCGTAACCAATTGGTGAACCAAAGCTTCATTGTATTCACGAGCAAACAAGGCATCAGAACCAGCAACGCTGCCTGAAACTTGACCTTGTGCATTAATCAGTTTCAATTCCATTACGCACCTGCTTTCTTAACGCTGTGGCGAACAACTACGTTGCTGTTTGCAGCACCTGGAACAGCACCTTTCACCAACAACAAGTTGCGTTCTACATCAACGCGTACGATTTCCAAATGTTGTACGGTTGATTGAGTGTTACCATATTGACCAGCCATGCGTTTACCACGGAATACGCGACCTGGGTCTTGTGCCATGCCGATAGAACCTGGAACACGGTGCGAACGTGAGTTACCATGAGAAGTACGTTGTGAGCCGAAGTTGTGGCGTTTAATCGTACCAGAGAAGCCTTTACCTTTACTTGTGCCAGTAATGTCTACCAATTGACCTGCTTGGAACAATTCAACAGTAATTACATCGCCAGCTTTCAGCTCAGCAGCTTTTTCTTCAGAAACAGGGAATTCGTGCAAGCCACGACCAGCTTCAATGCCAGCTTTGGCGAAATGACCAGCTTCAGCTTTGTTTACACGATTCGCTTTTTTCTCACCAAATGTAACTTGAACAGCAGTGTAGCCGTCAGTCTCTTTGGATTTTACTTGGGCAACGCGGTTAGCAGACATTTCCAACACGGTAACAGGGATAGAAGCACCTTGTTCGTTGAAAATACGAGTCATACCAACTTTGCGTCCAACCAGACCTAAAGTCATGATTATTTCCTTGTAATTAAGGGATTACCTACGATTGGGCAATCTTGAATGGACAAAAAAGGGACTTAGCAAAAATGCTAAGCTCGCAACTATAGCAAACTTGCATTTATGTTTCAAGAAAAACTTTTAATTTCAAGCGCAAAAAGTATTTTCAGGCTGCAAAAAACGGTTTCAGGCTGCCTTATTTTCCAAAGGCAGCCTGAAAGTTTTATTAACGTGTGCATTACGATGCTTTTGGTGCGACACGGCGTTCTTTTTTTCTGTGTTTTAACTTATTTTTAGATGCTATTGAAGTTTAAATGCACAAATAATCTATCAATCTACAAAAACAGATAGCTTTTTATTTTTATATGATTGTGTTTTTAGGCTTCATGAAATCATTGAAATAGGTAAACATACATTTTCAGGCTGCATTAGCGTACAATAGCCCTTTTTTATTGCTTTCATTAAGCGGAACTCAAAAAGAGAGAAGACATCATGGATACAGATATCGTCATCGTTGGCGGCGGACCTGCTGGTTTAGCGTTTGCGCGTCAATTAAAAAGCAGCAACTTGAATATCACTATCGTAGAGAAATCGCCTGAAGACAGCCTGAAAACCCCTGCCTACGATGGACGTGAAATCGCGCTCACACACTTATCGCGCGAAATCATGCAAAACTTAGGCATGTGGCAACGCATTCCCAAAGACGAAATTTACCGCCTACGCGATGCCAAAGTGTTCAACGGCACGTCAGACTATACCCTACACTTCCCTGAACCCACTCAAGCGCGTGGTGGCAAAACTGACCGCTTGGGTTATTTGATTTCCAACCACAACATTCGCCGCGCCGCATACGAAGAAGTTGTCGAATGCAGCAACGTGAAATTGCTCTGCGACATCGGCGTGAAACACGTTGAAACCAACGAACAACGCGCCTTAGTTGAGCTAGAAAATGGCGACACGATTACCGCGCGTTTATTGATTGCTGCCGACAGCCGTTTTTCCAATACGCGCCGTCAATTAGGCATCGCTGCGGATATGCACGACTTCGGTCGCACCGTGATTGTGTTCCGCACCAAACACACGCTGTCCAACCAACACACCGCCAGCGAATGTTTCTTATATGGCCGCACGCTTGCCTTGTTGCCATTGGAAGAGCATTTGACCAACTGCGTCATCACAATTACCAACACTAAAGCGCACGAATTACTGGATTTGCAGCCTGAACAGCTCGCCAAAGAAGCGCAAAAAATGCTGAACAACCGCTTGGGTGAAATGGAAATCGCAGGCACGGTTCACAGCTATCCATTGGTTGGCGCACACGCCAGCACGTTCTACGGCACACGTTGCGCCTTGATTGGTGACGCTGCTGTGGGCATGCACCCTGTTACCGCGCACGGTTGGAACTTGGGCTTGGAAAGCACAGAAACCCTGTCTAAATTGATTTTGAAAGCGCAGCAAAGTGGCAAAGACATCGCGGCAAAAGACTTGCTTGAATCTTACAACTTCAAACACCAGCTTCACACTCGTCCGCTTTATCACGGCACAAATGCGATGGTTACGTTTTTCACAACTGATTCTGCGCCAGCTAAATTGTTGCGCGGTGTAGCGTTGCGTGTGAGCAACAATTTGCCACCGTTGAAAAAACTGATTAGCAAACAATTAACAGGTTAATTCATCGCTATAAACTATTGGCAGCCTGAAAATACTTTCAGGCTGCTTTTTTTGATAACAAACTTGTAGGTCGGTGCATTCATGCCTGACATTTTGACAATATTCAGAAACCCCGTAGACTGGGTCGCGACCCAGCAAATTTTGCAGCCTGAAAATCGCTGGGTTATAACCCAGCCTACAAGTTTCTTAAAAACCGCAAGGACAGGGATAAACCCTATCCCTACCAAGTAGTTTTCAGGCTGCCTTATACACCACATTTCCAAAGGTTATACACAATGTTATCCACAATCATCAAAGGCTTTGCCGTATCAGGCGGCTTAATCATGGCAATCGGCGCACAAAATGCTTATGTATTAAAACAAGGCTTGCTACGCCAACACATCTTCTTTGTCGCACTCACTTGTTTTTTATGCGATTTTGTACTTATTAGCGCAGGCATTTTGGGCATGGGCAACCTATTGAGCCAAAGCCCCGTTTTATCCGCCCTGCTTTCACTCGGCGGTGGCTTATTCCTATTTTGGTATGGACTGAACTCATTTCGTTCCGCGTTATCCCCAAACCAAGCCACATTGGTCGCAGACGCAGAAAACGCCCCACAAAGCAGCCTGAAAAAAGCCATTTTAGGCACGCTCGCTGTAACGCTGCTCAATCCACACGTTTACATTGACACGATTATGCTCGTGGGCGGAATCGCTGCCACGCTCACGTTTGCCGACAAAATTTGGTTTTTGATTGGCGCATTGTCCGCATCATTTATTTGGTTTTTTGGACTGAGCTACGGGGCGCGATTGCTCCGCCCGATTTTCGCCAATCCACGCGCTTGGAAAGTGTTGGAAACGCTTATCGGGATTGGCATGTGGTGGCTTGCGTTTGGGTTGTTTAAATATTTTTATGATTGGGTCGTTGCATAATACAAAACGCAGCCTGAAACCCCATTTCACGATACAATCACGCCCAATTTGCAAACAAACCAAACACTCAAAAAAAATGTCCAACAAACCCCTAACCATCGCCCTATGCGCAGGCGAAGCCTCTGGTGATTTACTCGGCGCACACCTCATCGAAGCCATCAAAAAACAACGCCCAGATGCCCAATTCATCGGCATCGGCGGCCCTCGCATGATAGCCGCAGGCTGCCAAAGCCTGTTTGACCAAGAACGTCTAGCCGTGCGCGGTTATGCAGAAGTGATTAAACGTCTACCCGAAATTCTCAAAATTCGCCGCGAATTGGTCGCGCAACTGAAAAACATTCGCCCCAACGTTTTCATTGGTATAGACGCACCCGATTTCAATCTTGGCGTGGCAGAGCAACTCAAAGCCGCCTACATTCCCACGCTACACTACGTTTCCCCGTCCGTGTGGGCATGGAAACGCGAGCGCGTGAACAAAATCGTCAAACAAGTGAACCAAGTGTTGTGCTTGTTTCCCATGGAAGCACCGCTCTACGAAGCCGCAGGCGGACGCGCCCTATTTGTTGGACATCCGTTGGCGCAAGCGCTACCCATGATTGCCGACAAAGCCGCCGCGCGTGAACGTTTGAAATTGGACGCAGACACGCCCATTTTTGTTATTTTAGCAGGCAGCCAAGTTGCTGAAATCGACAACATGGCACCGATTTATTTCCGCGCCGCGCAACTGATTTTGCGTGAATTGCCTAACGCGCAATTTATTTCGCCTTATCCCACCGCGATTGCGCGTGAGCGTTTGCAACACCATTTATCGCAGCCTGAATTTGAAAAACTGCCGTTGCGTTTGCAATCATCGCACACCGCGTGGGCTTGCACTGCGGCTGATGTAGTGTTGGTAACCAGTGGCACAGCAACGTTGGAAGTGGCTTTGTGCAAACGCCCGATGGTCATCAGCTACAAAATCGCACCGCTCACTTATTGGATTGTGAAACACAAAATTCAAGTGGAACACGTTGGTCTGCCCAATATTTTGTTGAACAAATCTGCCGTGCCTGAATTGCTACAAAAAGATGCTACGCCGGAGAAATTGGCGGAAGCGATGTTGGACTGGTATCGGCAGCCTGAAAAAGTGGCGGAACTGGAAGCGGATTTTGTGAAATTGCACGAAATGCTGAAATTGGATACCGATAAATTAGCAGCAGACGCTGTGTTGGCGGAAGCGCGATAGTTTGAAGGCAGCCTAAAAATCATTTTCAGGCTGCCTTTCGTGTTTGTTGTAATTAAATATAGGACTTTATACGATGAAAAAACCTACCTAAAACTTTATTGAAAACATTACCCATAACATTGGCTATGGTCTTCGCTGCACCTGCGTATGCGACTGATGTTGCTTGCAATAATGCGCAGGGCTGCCGAATCGCAACTATCCGCAAAATCATTAAATTAAACCCTTTAAAGAAAGCGACGAGTGGTCTGCAGGCGATGCCATTTATGTATCAGACAACGCCACAACAAACGCCCTGTTTTGTTTAATGTAGGGTATAGCTATCGTTTGTAAAGGAAAACGTTTTCAGGCTGCATTTCAGTACACAGCAAGTTTTACGTAGGGTGTGCCCCGCGCACCATTTCTTAAATCAAATCAAGATTTCAGGCTGCCTGAATATTTTGGTGCGTGGGGCGCACCCTACAACTGTGTACTTTTTATCGTCTCCTGAAACGCAGCCTGAAAACCAAAAAAACGCGATTGAGTTCACAAAAAACTCAATCGCGTTTTTTCAGGCTGCGTTAATTATTTCTTCCCGCTCAAATCAATCTTATAAACCGCAAACCCAGCATCATCAACGCGCTCAAACGTATAAGGACGAACCGCTTTCGCCTTAATAAACTCACGCGCCGTGTCGCTATTTGCCGTTTCAAAATACACGTTCAAATTAGGGTTCGCAATCGGCGCAAACGTCCAGTTATTGTCCGCGCTTGGATTGATTACGCCGTGCTGTTTGCTGTATTCGCTAATATAGTTTGCCAACACTTGACGGTTTTCATCAGGCGCAACATAAACAATGTGTTTATCGCCCGTGCCAGCAAAGCTACCGCCAGTCGCGCGATAATTGTTTGTCGCCACAATAAATTCAGCGTTCTCCGCCACAGGTTTGCCTTGATACGTCAATTTGTTAATGCGATGGCTGTTCGCATTTACCAATTTGCACGAACCGTCATAACGCGCAGGTTGCGTAACGTCCACTTCATAATTCACGCCATCAATCACGTCAAAATTATAAGTGCGGAAACCGTCCCAATTCAGCAAGGCTTGCGGTTGCGTGCTGTTTGGGTCAATGCGGTTATACATGCCTGCGGAACATTCCAGCCATTCGCGCAATTCGCTGCCTGAAACTTTCACCGCATACAAAGTATTCGGGTAAACATACAAATCCGCCGCATTGCGGAAACTCAATTCGCCTTTGCGAACTTCAGTGTACGCATTCGGGTCATTTTTGCGACCGCCAGCTTTAAACGGTGCAACCGCGCTCAACACAGGCAAATCTTTATATTTCGCGTCATTTCGGAAGACTTTTTGCACATAATCCGTTTGCGCTTGGCTCACAATTTGCATGGTTGGGTCGTCTTGCACCAAAGTTAAGAAGCTGAACATATCTTCAGACGCTTTGCCAATCGGTTTGCCAGAAAATTCACGTGTGCCATCGTGATACGGTTTCATCAGTTGAACCAATTTTTCATCGTTTTCCACCAATGGTTTTTTGGCTGCGCCGTCATAAATCGCGCGTAATTGCGCTTTGCTGCTTACGGTTTTCCATTTGCCTGACGAGTTATCCAGCGTTAAATCCATCACGCCAACATGGCTACCGAATTGTCCTGGCATGGTTGAAGCTACGCCGTGAATTGTGCCTTTATTGATGTCGATTTCTGAAGACAGATTGGCGAAATCTTTACCAGGGAACTGCGCGTGTGAGTGTCCAAACGCCACCGCGTCCACGCCAGCGATTTTGCTCAACTCAAACGTGGTGTTTTCTTGACCTGTTTTGTAATTGTCTTTCGCGTCGCCCAAGCCGCTGTGGTTCAACACAATCACCACGTCTGCGCCTTTGCGTTTCAGCTCAGGAACATAGTGTTTCGCAGTTTCCACGATGTCATTCACGCGCACTTTGCCTTCCAAGTTGCGTTTGTCCCATTGCATGATTTGCGGCGTTACCAAACCCAAAATGCCGACTTTCACGCGGTGGATTTTGCCGTTGGTGTCTTTCAGTTTCACAGTTTTGATGATGTATGGCGTGAAGCGGTTTTTGCCTGTTTTCGCGTCCACCACATTGGCGTTCACAACGGGTACTTTTGTATTTTTCAAGGCTTTGTCTAAGAAATCCAAGCCGAAGTTAAATTCGTGGTTGCCCAAAGTGCTGGCAGTCGCGTCCAAGTATTCCAAGGCAACGTAAGACGGGTGTTTGTCTTTGCCTTGCAAACCTTTGGCAGCCATGTAATCACCAATCGGTGCGCCTTGGATTAAGTCGCCGTTGTCCACATAAATGCTGTTCGGATTTTCTGCGCGCGCGGCGTGGATTAACGTGGCAGTGCGCGTAATGCCGTATTGTGGTTCGGCTTTATCTTTGTAATAGTTGAAATCGGTTAAGTTTGTGTGAATGTCGCTGGTTTCAATCACGCGGAACTGGATTTGGTCGGCGTGAGCAAAGTTGGCAAACAATGCGCTCAATGCAAATGTTAAGACAGTTTTTTTCATAGAAACTTGCTCCGTTTGTGTTAAAAATTACAGAACGTATCATACAGAAATTTTCATAACTTCACATAGAGAAAAGTCAAATTTTCAGGCTGCGTGTAAAATACGCAGCCTGAAAAACACATGGATTTATCAAATGACAACCGTAAAATGCCCCACTTGTAAAACCCCCGTTGAATGGCAGCCTGAAAACCACTATCGCCCCTTTTGCAGCGAGCGTTGCAAACTGATTGATTTGGGCGACTGGGCGGACGAAAAACACACCATTCCCGCGCTGCCTGAAACCCCTGAAGAATGGGACAAACTCTACCATGAATGAACCTGAATTGATTGTCTTGCCGACCCATGCGGGTGTGGACGAAGCAGGGCGCGGACCTTTGGTTGGCAGCGTGTTTGCTGCTGCCGTGATTTTGCCCGAACACTTTTCGCTCACAGACTTAACCGATTCCAAAAAGCTCAGCGAGAAAAAGCGCGATTTATTGGCAGAACAAATTAAAGAACAAGCAACCGCGTGGGCAATCGCGTCCGCCAGTCCACAAGAAATTTTGCAGCTCAATATTTTGCACGCGACCATGCTTGCGATGAAACGCGCCGTTTGCAGCCTGAAAATGCAGCCTGAAAAAGTGTGGATTGACGGCAATCGCGTCCCAAAAGATTTAGGGATTGACGCAGAAGCTGTTGTGAAAGGCGATGCGAAAATTGCCACCATTTCTGCCGCGTCTATTTTGGCGAAAACTGCGCGTGATGCGGAAATGTACGCGCTGCACGAACGCTATCCGCAATACGGTTTTGCCAAGCACAAAGGCTATGGCACAGCCGTGCATTTAGCCGCGCTGAAAGAATTTGGTGTATTGCCCGAACATCGCGCGGATTTTGCGCCTGTGCGTGAATTGTTGACGCAAGGACGATTGTTTGAATAAACCCAAATGGAGCGTCGGCGGCTCGACGACGCTCCACACTATTCCCAACGCAGCCTGAAACCGTGTAATAAAACAACAAAACCCCACTAAATCCGTGTAAAATCACATTTTTTCAACCAACTCACTCAAGGAAACCCTCATGACTCCACGCGAGATTTTATCTGCAGGCGCAGTTGTGCCAGTGATGGCGATTGACGATTTATCTACTGCCGTTGATTTGGCACACGCATTGGTTGCAGGCGGCATTCCAACGCTGGAAATCACTTTGCGCACCCCTGTTGGCTTGGACGCAATCCGCTTGATTAAACAAGAAGTGAAAGGCGCGATTGTTGGCGCGGGCACTGTAACCAATCCTGAACAATTAAAAGCCGTTGCCGACGCAGGCGCGGTGTTTGCGATTAGCCCAGGTTTGCACGAATCTTTGGCAAAAGCCAGCCATGATGTGAACATTCCGTTAATCCCCGGTGTGGCAACCCCAGGCGAAGTGCAACTGGCGTTAGAACACGGCATTGATACGCTGAAATTGTTCCCTGCTGAAGTGGTGGGCGGCAAAGCGATGTTGAAAGCGTTGTACGGCCCTTATGCTCACGTGCGTTTCTGCCCTACTGGCGGCATTACCTTGCAATCAGCGCCTGAATACTTGGCATTGCCAAACGTGTTGTGCGTGGGCGGCACTTGGCTGACGCCGAAAGACGCGGTGGCAAACAAAGATTGGGACACAATTACTCGCTTGGCGAAAGAAGCTTCTGCTTTGCGCGGTTAATCATAATAAAACGCAGCCTGAAAACATTTTCAGGCTGCGTTATTTTGCGCTATAATTTGCGCTTTCGCGGGTGTCGTCTAATGGTAAGACATTAGCTTCCCAAGCTACTGACGTGGGTTCGATTCCCATCACCCGCTCCAATTTCAAACGCAGCCTGAAAATGTTTTTCAGGCTGCGTTTTGATTGAGCTGTTTGTTTATCCATTTGTTATTCAGTTTGCAGTTTTTAATTGCGTCTCGCTCTGTATATAGGAAATTTGATTGCTTAATGGAACCGCTAATAACATATTGACAACGTACCTCTTCATAACTCGTTTCAACCTCACTGATAGAAAGTTCCTCAACAGGCTCCACACCATGTAATTTCATAAATTTTTCACGTGCGAACTGAATCGCTTGACTAGATGTCATATAACGAGCTGTTTTTTTCATAATTCAACTCCATATTTTTCTTTTAAATACATACTGAAAACTCTCATAGAATGGCTATTTTCTTGTAAATCAAAACACATTTCCAAAGATATCCCATTATTTTTCCACCACTCTTTCCCTCTTTCTAATTCTAGCAATTCGTGTAAATAAGTTAGACTTTTAGATTTAAAATTATCTGGAAGAATCGAAGTGATTTCTTGAGGTAGTTCACAGTTAAAACCCAATACTGCCCAAGTGTAATAACCATTACACCCACCATTGGAATTCCCTCCCGCTCGAAGTGAAATTTGAGTAATGCCTATAAAAAACAAAAAACGGACAAATACATTTTCTGTATTTGTCCATTTTATTTTCCATTTTCAGACTGCCTGAAACTTCACGCAGCCTGAAACATTACGCTTCGTTGCTTTCGCTTTCGTCCGCAGCCACTTCGGTTTGTTCTGCAATTGCAGCCGCACCACGTTGAGCTGCCCAAGCTGCGCGGCGTGCGCGGTGATAGCTCAAACCTGTACCCGCAGGAATCAAGCGACCCACAATCACGTTTTCTTTCAAGCCGCGCAAGTCGTCTTTGCGACCCATAATAGCAGCTTCGGTCAATACGCGCGTGGTTTCTTGGAACGATGCCGCAGAAATGAAGCTGTCGGTGCTCAAAGACGCTTTGGTAATACCCAACAACACATTTTCAAAGCGAGCAGGTTCTTTGCCAGCTGCGATGGCTTGCTCATTGGCAATCATCACTTCGGCGCGTTCTACTTGTTCGCCTGTAATGAAGTTGGTGTCGCCAGCGTCCACGATGTTCACGCGGCGCAACATTTGGCGAATAATCACTTCAATGTGTTTGTCAGAAATTTTCACACCTTGTAAGCGGTAAACCTCTTGAACTTCTTGCACGATGTAGCGTGTCAGAGCTTCAATGCCTTGCAAGCGCAAGATGTCGTGTGGATCAACCGCGCCGTCCACAACGGTTTCGCCACGGTTTACTACTTGACCATCATGCACCAACAGTTGTTTCTCTTTGGAAATCAAAGTCTCGTATGCCACGCCGTCCAAATCGGTAATCACCAAGCGTTGTTTGCCTTTGGTTTCTTTACCAAATGAAACTGTACCTGTTACTTCGGCAAGCATGCCTGCGTCTTTTGGCACACGCGCTTCAAACAATTCGGCTACGCGCGGCAAACCACCCGTAATATCGCGTGTTTTGGTTGATGCTTGCGGAATACGCGCCAACACATCGCCCTTGCCAATTTCTTGACCTTCACGTACTTGGATAATCGCGCCTACTTGGAACGCCATAGACACAGGGGTATCTGTGCCAGGAATCATCACAGGCTCGCCATTTTCGTCCAATAATTTAACCGTTGGGCGCAACAATTTGCTGGTGCTGCCACGACGTTTGCCGTCAATCACCACCAAAGTAGACAAGCCTGTTACGTCGTCCACTTGACGGGTAACGGTTACACCTTCTTCCACATTTTCAAACTCCACACGACCTGCGTGTTCGGTAATCATTGGGTGCGTATGCGGGTCCCAAGTCGCCAGCGTTGTGCCTGCTTTCAACTCTTCGCCATCTTGCACTTTCAGCGTTGCACCGTAAGGGATTTTGTGCAATTCACGTTCGCGACCTGCTGCGTCCAAAATCATGATTTCGCAAGAGCGACCAATCACAATCAATTCACCTTTGTTGTTGGCGATGTAACGCATTTGGCTGTTGAAGCGAACCGTACCGTTTGATTTTGCTTCTACTTGGCTGGCTGCTGCTGCTCGAGATGCCGCACCACCAATGTGGAACGTACGCATTGTCAGCTGTGTACCTGGTTCACCAATAGATTGCGCTGCGATGACGCCGACTGCTTCGCCTGCGTTCACCAATTTACCGCGTGCCAAGTCGCGACCATAACATTTTGCGCACAAGCCATAACGTGTTTGGCAAGTGATTGGTGTGCGGACTTTCACTTCGTCCACGCCAGAGTTGTCAATCAAATCAACCAGTTTTTCGTCCAGCAATGTACCCGCTTCAATTAATGTGCTGCCAGTGCTTGGGTCGATTACGTCTGTTGCGGTTACACGACCCAAAATACGGTCGCGCAATGGCTCGATGATGTCGCCGCCTTGTACTACGGCTTTCATTGAGAAGCCTTCTGATGTGCCGCAATCGTCTTCAACCACTACCAAGTCTTGTGTTACGTCCACCAAACGGCGAGTCAAGTAACCAGAGTTCGCTGTTTTCAATGCCGTATCCGCCAAACCTTTACGCGCACCGTGTGTCGCAATAAAGTATTGCAATACCGTCAAACCCTCGCGGAAGTTCGCAGTAATGGGCGTTTCGATAATCGAGCCGTCAGGTTTTGCCATCAAACCACGCATACCAGACAACTGTTTAATCTGTGCTGCCGAACCACGCGCACCAGAGTCCGCCATCATGTAAATTGAGTTGAACGACTCTTGGTCAACTTCTTTGCCTTCGCGGTCAATCACTTTTTGCGTAGACAAGTTGTCCATCATGGCTTTGGCGATTTTATCGCCTGCACGACCCCAAATATCCACAACTTTATTGTAGCGTTCGCCGTTGGTTACCAAACCTTGACGGTATTGATCTTCGATTTCTTTTACTTCGGCATTCGCTTCGGCAAGCAATGCAGGTTTTTCTTTTGGAATTTCCATATCATCAACGCAAATGGAGATACCACCTTTCGCTGCCAATGCAAAACCTGTATACATCAAGTGGTCAGCAAAAATCACTGTATCGCGCAAACCGCACAAGCGGAATGATGCGTTAATTAATTTAGAAATCGCTTTTTTCTTCAATGCGGTATCGATGTAGCTGAATGGCAAGCCTTTTGGCAAGATTTCAGACAGCAACGCACGACCCACAGTGGTGTTGTAGCGTTTAATCACAGGCTCAAATTCGCCTGCTTCGTTTTTCACCCACTCACGCAAGCGAACGGTAATTTTTGTACCTAATTCCACTTGTTTGGTGTGGTAAGCACGGTGTACTTCTTTCACATCGGCGAACAATGTGCCTTCGCCTTTTGCGTTGATTTTGTCGCGAGTCATGTAGTACAGACCCAATACAATATCTTGAGACGGTACGATAATTGGCTCGCCGTTTGCAGGGGCTAACACGTTGTTTGATGCCAACATCAACGTACGCGCTTCCATTTGCGCTTCCAAAGACAATGGAACGTGAACCGCCATTTGGTCGCCGTCAAAGTCCGCGTTAAACGCCGCACACACCAATGGGTGCAACTGAATTGCTTTACCTTCAATCAAAATCGGCTCAAACGCTTGAATACCCAAACGGTGCAAGGTTGGCGCACGGTTCAGCAAAATTGGGTGTTCGCGAATCACTTCTTCCAAGATGTCCCAAACTTCTGGCACTTCTTGCTCTACCAATTTTTTGGCTGCCTTAACGGTTGTTGCCAATTCGCGTTTTTCCAATTTGTGGAAAATAAACGGTTTGAACAACTCCAACGCCATTTTTTTCGGCAAACCACATTGGTGCAAACGCAAGTAAGGACCTACTGTAATCACAGAACGACCAGAGTAGTCCACACGTTTACCCAGCAAGTTTTGACGGAAACGACCGCTTTTACCTTTAATCATGTCAGACAAAGATTTCAATGGGCGTTTGCTTGCGCCAGTCATCGCTTTACCACGACGACCATTGTCCAACAAGCTATCAACCGCTTCTTGCAACATACGTTTTTCATTGCGGACGATGATGTCAGGCGCACGCAATTCCAACAAGCGTTTCAAACGGTTGTTACGGTTAATCACGCGGCGATACAAATCGTTCAAATCAGAAGTGGCAAAACGACCGCCGTCCAATGGCACGAGTGGGCGCAAATCAGGTGGCAAGACTGGCAACACGTCCATAATCATCCACTCTAATTTCATGCCAGAGCGTTGGAATGCTTCCAATACTTTCAAACGTTTAGCGATTTTTTTGATTTTGGTGTCACTGCTGGTTGATTGCAATTCTTGGCGCAAAGTTTCAATTTCTTGTTCCACATTCAGGCTGCGTAACAATTCACGCACGCCTTCGGCACCCATGTGTGCATCAAATTCTTCGCCAAATTCTTCTAATTTGTTGTAGTAATCTTCTTCGGTCAATAATTGGCGACGTTGCAGGCTGGTTAAACCTGGGTCAGTTACCACAAATGCTTCAAAATACAACACACGCTCAATATCGCGCAAAGTCATGTCCAACACCATACCCAAACGGCTTGGCAATGATTTCAAAAACCAAATGTGGGCAACAGGCGCAGCCAATTCAATATGACCCATGCGCTCGCGGCGAACTTTGGTCAGGGTAACTTCTACGCCACATTTTTCGCAAGTTACGCCTTTATATTTCAAGCGTTTGTATTTGCCACACAAGCATTCGTAGTCTTTAACTGGGCCGAAAATTTTGGCGCAAAACAAGCCGTCACGTTCGGGTTTGAACGTGCGATAGTTAATCGTTTCGGGTTTTTTCACTTCGCCGTAAGACCATGAGCGGATAGTCTCTGGCGACGCGATGCCAATTTTAATGGCATCAAATTCTTCTGAACCTGCTTGTTGCAGGGGGGCGAATAAATCGGTTAAGTTCATTTTTGCTCCTAGTTTGGGCGATTTTTTGAGACTTTTTGGATATTTTTAGGAAAAAGGGAAACTGGGTTTTTCAGGCTGCCCGAAATTATCAATACGTTTTACATTGCACCGCACTGTCTTCACAGAACATAGCGTTATGATTTTTACGACATTGTTGCAAAGCTGCCAAGCGAGCTCTACCTAGATTCACATTTTCTGCACGATAGGTATCAGTAAAGGCTTGAATGCTACACACATGTACGGTTTGAGCGTGTGATGATTGACCTAATCGTTCAACCAGCAATTGATTTACTTGCTCGGTTAAGCGAGCCACTTGTCGCTCTAAAACAGCAATACGTTCGCTGTCGCTCATAGTAGGTGCAGCATAGACTGTCGTAGTGTACAACATCAACACCAATAGAAAATGTTTCATCGTTTTCATCATCAATCTCCCTGACTTAATAACTTTAGATAGCAGCCTGAAACTGCGTTTTAAACCTTTTCAGGCAGCCTGAAACAAAGTTAGTTCTGTTCCAAATCAATATCCAAGCCCAGCGAACGGATTTCTTTCACAATCACGTTAAACGACTCGGGCATGCCCGCATCAATTTTGTGTTCGCCTTTGACGATGTTTTCATACATTTTGGTACGACCTGTTACGTCATCGGATTTAACCGTCAGCATTTCTTGCAATGTGTATGCCGCGCCGTATGCTTCCAATGCCCAAACCTCCATCTCACCGAAACGCTGACCACCAAATTGTGCTTTACCACCCAACGGTTGTTGCGTTACCAAAGAGTATGGACCTGTTGAACGCGCGTGCATTTTTTCATCTACCAAGTGGTGCAGTTTCAAATAGTGCATCACGCCCACCGTTACACGGCGGTCAAACGGTTCGCCAGAGCGTCCGTCAAACAAGCGGATTTGCGTTTTGGTGTCGTTGAAATCCAGTTTTTGCATTTCAGGGTCATCGCTTGGGTAAGCCAATTCCAGCATATCAAAGATTTCTTTTTCTTTCGCGCCGTCAAATACTGGCGATGCAAAAGTCGCACCACGTTTCAAATTGTGCGCCAACGTCAAAATTTCATCATCGGTCAAGCTGTCCAAATCTTCTTGTTTACCGCTATGGTTATACAGTTTATCCAAGAATTGACGGATTTCGCCGACTTTGCGTTGTTCAGCCAACATACGGTCAATGCGTTGTCCAATGCCTTTTGCCGCCCAACCCAAGTGTACTTCCAAAATCTGACCAATGTTCATACGAGACGGTACGCCCAACGGGTTCAACACGATGTCCACCGTGCGACCGTCCGCCATGTAAGGCATATCTTCCACAGGCAGAATGCGCGATACCACACCTTTGTTACCGTGGCGACCGGCCATTTTATCGCCTGCCTGTAAACGGCGTTTGATGGCGATAAACACTTTAACCATTTTTTGAACACCTGGTGGCAACTCGTCGCCTTGTGTCATTTTGCGTTTTTTCACTTCATACAACTCTTCCGCTTCTTGGCGTTTTTGTTGCAATGAAAGTTTAATCAATTCCATTTGTTTGGCGATGTCCTCATCGGCAATGCGAACATCAAACCAATCGTGGCGACTAGGCAATTCGCGCAAGTATTCGGCAGTAACTTCTTTGCCTTTGGCTAATTTGTTTGGTCCACCGTTAGCAACTTGTCCCACAATCATGCGCTCAATACGGTCAAATGCGTCATTGTCAAAAATACGAATTTGGTCGTTCAAATCTTGGCGATAGCGTTTCAATTCCACTTCAATAATGGATTGAGCGCGTTTGTCGCGTTGAATGCCTTCGCGTGTAAATACTTGTACGTCAATTACTGTACCGCTCATGCCTGTTGGCATACGCAAGGAAGTATCTTTCACGTCAGACGCTTTTTCGCCAAAAATCGCACGCAGCAATTTTTCTTCTGGGGTCAGTTGCGTTTCGCCTTTTGGCGTTACTTTGCCGACCAACACGTCGCCCGCTTCCACTTCCGCGCCGATGTAAACAATACCGCTTTCGTCCAAACGGTTTTGCATTTTTTCAGACAGGTTTGGAATATCGCGTGTGATGTCTTCCGCGCCCAATTTGGTATCGCGTGCCACTACGTTTAATTCTTCAATGTGAATGGACGTGTAACGGTCATCAGCCGCCACGCGTTCGCTAATCAAAATCGAGTCTTCGTAGTTGTAGCCATTCCACGGCATGAACGCAATCGTCATGTTTTGACCCAAAGCCAATTCGCCCAAATCAGTTGATGCGCCGTCCGCAATCAAATCGCCTTTTTGCAGTACATCGCCAGCGTTTACGGCTGGGCGTTGGTTGATGTTGGTAGATTGGTTTGAGCGTGTGAATTTAACCAAATTGTAAATATCCACACCGCCTTGTTCTGCGGTTGCTTCGGCATCGTGTACGCGGATAACCACGCGGTTTGCGTCCACATATTCCACCACGCCGCCGCGACGCGCTACGATTGCTGTTGCGCTGTCCACCGCTACCGAACGTTCAATGCCTGTACCTACCATTGGTTTTTCAGCACGCAAACATGGCACGGCTTGACGTTGCATGTTCGCGCCCATCAATGCGCGGTTCGCGTCATCGTGTTCCAAGAATGGAATCAACGAAGCCGCCACAGACACCACTTGACCTGTTGCCACGTCCATGTATTGAACGCGGTCGGCGGTTGCCAAAATGGTTTCGCCTTTTTCACGGCAGGTAATCAATTCATCTTTCAGGCAGCCATTTTCGTCTAAATCCGAGTTTGCCTGTGCAATCACATAGCGACCTTCTTCAATCGCTGACAAGTAGTCAATTTCGTTGGTTACTTTGCCATCTACCACGCGACGATATGGCGTTTCCAAGAAACCATATTCATTAGTACGCGCATAAACCGACAGCGAGTTAATCAAACCAATGTTTGGACCCTCTGGCGTTTCAATAGGACATACGCGACCGTAATGCGTTGGGTGTACGTCGCGGACTTCAAAGCCAGCGCGTTCACGAGTCAAACCACCAGGACCCAATGCAGAAACGCGACGTTTGTGCGTAACTTCTGATAATGGGTTGGTTTGGTCCATAAATTGTGATAATTGGCTAGAACCGAAAAATTCTTTGATGGCTGCTGAAACAGGTTTCGCGTTAATCAAATCGGTTGGCATCAAGCCTTCGCTTTCCGCTTGGTTCAAACGCTCTTTGACTGCACGTTCCACACGCGCCAAACCGCTACGGAATTGGTTTTCTACCAACTCACCCACAGAACGTACGCGGCGGTTACCCAAGTGGTCAATGTCATCAACTTCGCCATGTCCATTGCGTAATTCAACCAAAGTGGCAATCGTTACAACGATGTCTTCCACGCTCAAAATGTGCAATTTGGCTTCTTTTTCGCCCACGCCAGCAAAAGTCTGGTTTACCAAACGACCGTACCAATTATTTTCTTGTGCAGGCAGCAATTTTTGTTCGTAAGTGCGCGTGTTGAATTTCATGCGACCCACGCGAGACAAATCGTAGCTTTCTTCTTGGAAGAACAAGCGGTTAAACAACGCTTCTACTGCTTCTTCAGTAGGCGGTTCACCAGGGCGCATCATTCGGTAAATGGCAATACGCGCCGCTTGTTGGTCAGCTGTTTCATCAGTACGCATCGTGTCAGAAATGTAGCTACCTGAATCGGTATCGTTTGTGAACAGCGTTTGGATTTCTTTCACATTGTGAATATCCAACTGCGCCAACAATTCTTCTGTGATTTCGTTGTTTGCCGCAGCCATGATTTCGCCTGTATCAGGGTCAATCACATCACGCGCCAAAGTTTTGCCAACCAAACTTTCAGGCTCAACATTCAAACGAGTCAAACCCGCAGCCTGAATATCACGAATGTTTTTCGCGTTGATACGTTTGTCTTTGGCAACTAACAAGTTACCATCATTGTCCAAAATATCAAATTTGGCAGTTTCGCCACGCAAACGCTCTGGAATCAATTCGGTTTGCACGCCGTTGCTAGACAAGAAATAGGTTTCGTTGTCGTAGAACATTTCCAGCATTTGCTCGTTGCTGTAACCCAATGCACGCAACAAAATTGTTACAGGCATTTTGCGGCGGCGGTCAATACGGAAGTACAACAAATCTTTCGGGTCAAACTCAAAGTCCAACCAAGAACCACGGTAAGGAATGATACGCGCAGAGAACAGCAATTTGCCCGAAGTGTGCGTTTTACCACGGTCGTGTTCAAAGAACACACCTGGCGAACGGTGCAACTGAGACACAATCACGCGCTCAGTACCGTTGATTACAAACGAACCGCTTGGGGTCATCAAAGGGATTTCGCCCATATAAACATCGTTTACGCGGATTTCTTTGATTTCGCGTTCTTCTGGTTTATTAGAACCTTCTTTGTTGAAAATCGCTAATTTGATTTTGGCACGCAAAGGCGCAGCGTAAGTGATACCACGCAACTGACATTCTGGAATATCAAACTCAGGTTCGCCCAAAACGTATTGGTCGAATTGCAATTCTGCATAACCATTGTTACTCAAAATAGGGAAAATAGAGCTGAACGCAGCCTGTAAACCCTCATCTTGGCGAGCATTTGCTGCCGTTTCTTGTTGCAAGAATTTTGCATAAGACTCGATTTGAGTCGTCAACAAATAAGGCACATCCAATACGGTTTCGCGTTTTGCAAAACTTTTACGGATACGCTTTTTCTCAGTAAAGGTATAACTCATCGTTTGATACTCCAAAACATGGGTAATAGTTTTAATCTTTACATGCAGCCTGAAAACTGTTTTCAGGCTGCCTGAAAAATACGAAATAGAATATTGAAGAGAACAAATACCTTTCAGGCAGTCTGAAAAGTATTTCTCGGTTAGAATTTATATAAATTTACAAAAATTTTCTATAAATTTACAAGAAAGAAGTAAATTCTTGTAAATTTACACATTTTCAGTGTGTAAAAGCGCAAACAAGGCTGGTAGTTGCAACACTACCAGCCCATGCTGTCAAATTGTTATCAAATCAAAATTATTTGATTTCAACTTTCGCGCCAGCTTCTTCCAATTGTTTTTTCATGTCGTCAGCTTCAGCTTGAGAAACACCTTCTTTCAATGTTTTAGGTGCGCCGTCTACCAAGTCTTTAGCTTCTTTCAAGCCCAAGCCAGTGATTGCACGAACAACTTTAATCACACCAACTTTTTGGTCACCAGCAGATGCTAAGATAACGTCAAATTCAGTTTTCGCTTCAGCAGCAGCAGCGCCGCCAGCAGCTGGACCTGCAACTGCAACTGCAGCAGCAGAAACACCGAATTTTTCTTCGAACGCTTTAACCAACTCGTTCAATTCCATAACAGTCAATTGTTCAACTGCATTCAAAATGTCTTCTTTAGTAATAGCCATGCTATCAAACTCCAAAATATTGATTTAAATATAAAATTTCAAACGGATAAAATCGTGGAAAAATTAAGCGTTTTCGCTTTCTTTTTTCTCTGCCAACGCTGCCAATGCACGCGCAAAGCCTGAAACAGGCGATTGCATAACGAACAACAATTTTGACAACAATTCTTCGCGACTTGGGATAGATGCCAACTCAGTTACCTGAGCAACATTTAACACTTCACCGTTGTAAGAACCAGCTTTGATTACGATTTTGTCATCTTTTTTCGCGAATTGGTGCAGCACTTTTGCGGCAGCTACGGCATCTTCAGATGCAGCGTAAACCAATGGACCAACCATTTGGTCAGCCAAGCCAGCAAAAGAAGTTCCTTCAACTGCGCGACGAGCCAATGTGTTTTTCAAAACGCGTAAGTATACGCCTTCTTTACGAGCATTAGCGCGAAGTTCAGTCATGCTTGCAACACTGATACCGCGATATTCAGCAACCACCATAGTTTGAGCGTTCGCAATAGCTGCGTTAATCTCTTCTACGGCTGCTTTCTTGGTTTCAATATTGAGACTCAAGGTCTACCTCCCACTGTTTAAATTCAGATAGCCCAAAATAGACTATCCACCAGCGCGGCAACCTGATTAGACATTTTGTATTAAAATGATTATTTTCAGGACTACCGTCTGCGTAGGGTGATTTTTAAAACTTGCGTTCCCTACGGTCTTGGACATCTACTTAATTTTATTTAAGTAGCCCAGTTCCAAGCAGCCATTTTCAGGCTGCCTGAAAGATTCTTAGTTGTTTACACTTGAAGTATCAACACGAACACCTAAGCCCATAGTGCTAGATACTGCGATTTTTTTCAAATATTGACCTTTAGCAGCAGCAGGTTTTGCTTTTACCAAAGCATCCAACAACGCATCAAAGTTCTCTTTCAAATCTGCTTCAGCGAAAGAAGCGCGACCGATTGTAGCATGGATAATACCTGCTTTATCAGTGCGGTATTGAACTTGACCTGCTTTAGCATTTTTAACTGCTTCAGCCACATTAGGAGTAACAGTACCTACTTTAGGATTTGGCATTAAACCACGTGGACCCAAGATGGTACCCAATTGACCAACGATACGCATTGCATCAGGAGAAGCAATCACTACATCAAAGTCCATGTTACCTTTTTTGATTTCTTCAGCCAAATCTTCAAAACCAACGATGTCTGCACCAGCCGCTTTAGCTGCTTCAGCATTCGCGCCTTGCGTGAATACAGCTACGCGAGTGGTTTTACCAGTACCTTTTGGCAATACAACAGAACCACGAATAACTTGGTCAGATTTACGTGGGTCTACACCCAAGTTGAAAGATACATCAACTGATTCGTCAAATTTTGCAGTTGCTGCTTTTTTTACCAAAGCAATGGCTTCGTCAATCGCGTATAATTTGTTAGCTTCAACAGTTGCGCGGATTGCTTTTAAGCGTTTAGAGATTTTAGCCATTACACCACTCCTTCAGTATTCAAGCCCATAGAACGTGCAGAACCAGCGATTGTGCGTACAGCTGCATCCAAATCAGCAGCAGTCAAATCAGGCTGCTTAGTTTTTGCAATTTCTTCTAATTGAGCGCGTGTTACTGTACCCACCTTATTAGTCAATGGGTTAGAGCTACCACTTTTAATGCCTGCTGCTTTTTTCAACAAGATAGAGGCAGGAGGTGTTTTCAATACGAATGTGAAAGATTTATCCGCATACGCTGTAATAACTACAGGTGTTGGCAAACCAGGTTCAATACCTTGAGTTGCTGCGTTAAATGCTTTACAAAATTCCATAATATTCAAACCACGCTGACCCAAAGCTGGGCCAACTGGTGGTGATGGGTTGGCTTTACCTGCAGGAATTTGCAGTTTGATGTAGCCAATGACTTTTTTTGCCATGTTTAATAAACTCCAAAAAACGGGTGAAACGCAGAAAATCTGCTCCCCAAAAATTAAGCTGTTAATTCTAACAAAGATTTTTTATTTTTACAAGCAAATCAATGTTTCAGACAGCCTGAAAAATATTTAAATTACTTTTTCAACCTGCCCAAATTTTAGTTCAACAGGTGTTTCGCGACCAAAAATTTGTACCGTTACGCGCAACTTATTATGCTCGTAATCAACTTGTTCAACGACACCCGTTGTATCAGCAAATGGGCCATCTGTTACTCGAATATTCTGACCAACATCAAATTCAGTTTTCGGTCTTGGTTTTCGCATACCATTTTCAGTAATATTCCCTTTGACTTGCTCCATCATTGCATTTACCTCACGCTGAGTAATGGGCAACGGACGATGTAATGTACCACCAATAAAACCATTTACTCGCGGCGTACTTTTCACAAGGTGCCACGAACTATCGGTCATTTCCATTTCAACAAGCACATACCCAGGGAAAAATTTTCGTTCAGTAACTGTGCGTTTACCATTTTTGATATCTACAACTTCTTCAACTGGAACAAGAATTTGACCAAAATACTCTTCCATTCCATCTCGTGCAATACGCTCTTTCAGTGTTTTCTGCACATTTTTTTCAAATCCTGAATATGCTTGTACAACATACCAACGTTTTGACATGATTGCTCTCTTATCTTACTAAAATCCACTCAAACAATTTTGCAATGACACTATCCACTACAAAAATATACAAAGCAAACACAAACACAAACGCAATAACAAAACCTGTCATGCGCACGGCTTCTGGACGATTAGGCCATACAACTTTTTTTAGTTCCATAAAGGATTCCTTAAAATAGTTGAACAAACCTGTCCGTTTTTCTACTTGTTCGACTTCATGACTCATTTTTTTGTTCCTTATCTGCCATTATTAAATAATCTGGCTTGAAACAGATAATAAAAAACTAACCGAGTTTATGGCTCGGTTAGTTTTTTTATTTGGCAGGCCAAGTAGGTCTCGAACCTACAACCCTCGGTTTTGGAGACCGATACTCTACCAATTGAGCTATTGGCCTATAAATCCATTAAGCGATTACGTTAGCTACAACGCCCGCACCAACGGTACGACCACCTTCACGGATTGCAAAACGCAAACCGTTTTCCATAGCGATAGGTGCAATCAATTCAACAGTGATTTTCACGTTTTCGCCTGGCATTACCATTTCAACGCCTTCTGACAATGTAACTGCGCCAGTTACGTCAGTTGTACGGAAATAGAATTGTGGACGGTAGTTAGCGAAGAATGGCGTATGACGACCACCTTCTTCTTTGCTCAATACATATACTTCAGCTTCAAATTTAGTGTGTGGAGTGATTGTACCTGGTTTAGCCAATACTTGACCGCGTTCAACTTCTTCACGTTTAGTACCACGCAACAATACACCAACGTTGTCACCAGCTTGGCCTTCGTCCAACAATTTGCGGAACATTTCCACGCCAGTACAAGTAGTTTTTTGAGTGTCTTTCAAACCAACGATTTCGATTTCATCGCCAACGTGGATGATACCGCGTTCTACACGGCCAGTTACTACTGTACCACGACCAGAGATTGAGAATACGTCTTCGATTGGCAATAAGAATGGTTTGTCAACAGCACGTTCTGGGGTAGGGATGTAGCTATCTAACGCGTCAGCCAAAGCAAAGATTTTTTCTTTGAATGACTCGTCGCCTTCCAATGCGCGCAATGCAGAACCTTGAACGATTGGGCAGTCGTCGCCTGGGAAGTCGTAGCTTGACAACAAGTCACGGATTTCCATTTCAACCAATTCCAACAACTCAGCGTCGTCAACCATGTCGCATTTGTTCATGAATACGATGATGTAAGGAACGCCTACTTGGCGAGCCAACAAGATGTGTTCACGAGTTTGTGGCATAGGGCCGTCAGCAGCAGATACTACCAAGATTGCGCCGTCCATTTGAGCCGCACCAGTAATCATGTTTTTCACATAGTCTGCGTGTCCTGGGCAGTCTACGTGTGCGTAGTGACGAGTTGCAGTTTCGTATTCAACGTGAGCAGTGTTAATGGTGATACCACGTGCTTTTTCTTCTGGAGCGTTATCGATTTGATCGTAAGCTTTTGCAGAACCGCCGAATTTTTCAGCTAAAATAGTTGTCAATGCAGCTGTCAAAGTGGTTTTACCATGGTCAACGTGACCGATTGTACCTACGTTTACGTGCGGTTTGCTACGTTCAAATTTTTCCTTTGCCATGGCAAATTTCCTATTCTAAAAAATAAATTAAACAATAAGATAAGCTGGTGCCCATGGGCAGATTTGAACTGCCGGCCTCTCCCTTACCAAGGGAGTGCTCTACCCCTGAGCTACATGGGCTTATTTTTATAGCTACAATTTTATTAAAAATTGTAGCTATATAGTAAATATTTGGAGCGGGTGAAGGGAATCGAACCCTCACCGTAAGCTTGGAAGGCTTCTGCTCTACCATTGAGCTACACCCGCATAACTTATACTCTGCCCCAAACAGTATGAATTTGGTGGTGGGAGAAGGATTCGAACCTTCGAAGCTCACGCAACAGATTTACAGTCTGCCCCCTTTGGCCGCTCGGGAATCCCACCTGAAGAGAAACCGAACTATAGCGGTTAATTACTCATTAGGTCAAGCTATTTTTGCTAATTTTTTCGCACTTGCTTGTTTTATTACAAATCTTTGTTATTTCACAGCAACAATTTTATGATACTTCGCCATCAATTCATCGTCCGTTTCTGGGTGTTCTTCATCAATTAAAATGCAATCTACAGGACAAACTTGCTGACATTGTGGCTCATCATAGTGTCCAACACATTGCGTACACAAATCAGGCTTAATTTCATAAATCTCTTCGCCTTGTGAAATCGCATTATTGGGACATTCTGGCTCGCACACATCGCAGTTGATGCATTCATCAGTAATAAATAAAGACATGGTCGTGTTCTCAAATTTTAATGTTTTAAAGAGGCAAGATTATAGCATATTTTATTTTTCAGGCAGCCTGAAAATATTTTTTAACATCTTGATAATGATTGCTAAATTCTGTTTAATCAATCTGTTGCACATGATGAAGCAGTACAAAATGGCTCTGCCCCGCCCTACCCTCACGATACACTTCCAACCACTCAGGCATTTCAGGCAGCGAACCCGCCTCTATATAGATAGCCGCATTTTCCTGCAAACGTGGTTGCAAAACAGCAAACAAATCCTGCCAATTTTGCCAAGCAAACGGCGGATCTAAAAACACCGTATCAAATTGTTTATCTGCTGTTTTTAGAAACTGTAAACCATCTTGAGCCATCACATTCACGCAGCCTGAAAACCCAAATTCACGCGACAATCCTTGCAACTGACGCACCGTTTCCCGATTCGTTTCACACATCGTTACTTGCTTTGCATGGCGACTCGCCGCCTCAAATCCCAACGCCCCACTCCCAGCAAACAAATCCAACACATTCTGCCCCGTCAAATCCTGCCCCAGCCAGTTAAACAGTCGTTCACGCACACTATCAGGCGTAGGGCGCAACCCATCTGCGCTCGCAAAAATTAATTTTCTACCGCGATGCGTTCCCCCAATAATTCGCACTTGATTTTGATGTTTTGCATTGATTTTAGACTGGGTTTTCATATTTTCAGGCTGCCTGAAGAAATTAAATCCGCGCAATATAGACAAAATACCCTATCAAATCAAGCGCAGTCTGAAAACCAAAATCTTCATAATCTTTTAACCCACGCCAAACGAACTTAAACAGCATTAACACGCAAACCCACTACAATGCCGCCTTTCCTCACAATCAACTGAAAAGGCAAACCCCATGAATATAGTGAATTAAAATAAAAATGAGACAAGGCAACAACGTCCGCCGTGTGCGAATAGCACATAAGGACGTTGGCAACGCCGTATTACTGCGATTTTAATCCACTATATCATTCAAAAAACCATTTTAGTAGCAGGCTTAACAACAGCATTTGCTGCACAAGCAGCAGGCGGTATGCCAAGCGATATGTTCCAACCACGCGGCGCACAAGTCATCAAATCCAAAGCACAAGGCAATGGCGAATATGAAGCGGAATTTCGTGTACGTGGCGGCAATGTTCACGCATTGGCGCAGCAAGCGATTAAACACGCACAATCAAAAGGTTATCGTTTGGTAGCGCGTGAAATTGACAACGATGACGCAGATTTGAAATTCCGTAAAGGTAAACGCGAGTTGAACATCAGCATTGAGCAAAAAGACCACGGCATTATTGAAATTGATGAAGATTTAGATATCGAAAACTAAATCGCCTAATAAAAAAGCTGCCTGAAAATAATGATTTATTTTCAGGCAGCTTTTTTATTCTGCTAACAAATTCTTCAACTCATAAACCAAATCCAACGCCTGCCGCGCCGTCAAATCATCAGGATTGACCTGCGCCAATTTTTCCGCAATCAGGCTGCCTGAAACATCATCAGCCATTTCATCTGCCAAAACAACAGGTTCAGCAAACAAATCCAACTGCCTATCCGCCGATTGATTTTCCAACTCACGCAAATGTTTCTGCGCCGATTTCAACGCCTTGGGCGGCAAACCTGCCAATTTCGCCACCGCAATCCCATAGCTTTTTTCCGCCGCACCGTCCAAAACATTATGCAAGAAAACAATATCTTGCCCCTGCTCCAACGCCGACAAATGGCGATTAAACGCCTGTGGATAAAATTCAGGCAGCCGCGTCAATTCAAAATAATGCGTAGCAAACAAACTCAACGCGCCATTTTTTTTCAGCAAATGCTCGGCAATCGCACGCGCCAACGCCAAACCGTCAAATGTGGAAGTACCGCGCCCCACTTCGTCCATTAAAACAAGGGATTGCGCTGTGGCAGCGTGCAAAATATACGCCGTTTCCGACATTTCCACCATAAACGTAGAACGATTGCTCGCCAAATCATCACTTGCCCCGATGCGCGTGAAAATTTGGTCAATTTTGCCGATAACCGCTTGTTCTGCTGGCACAAAACAGCCCGTGTGTGCCAGCAACGCAATCAACGCCACCTGACGCATATAAGTGGATTTACCGCCCATATTCGGACCCGTCAGCAAGCACAAACGCTGCGCCGAGTTGAGTTGCGTATCGTTGGGCGTGAAATGCGTAACTTGTTGTTCTACAACGGGGTGTCTGCCGCCAACAATCGCCAATTCCGCGCCGTCCGAAAACTGCGGCATGGTGTAACGCTGCGTCTGCGCGGTGTGCGCGAAACTGCACAACACGTCCAAAGTGGCGGCGGCTTTCGCGGTTTGCTGGATTTTCGGTAATTCGGCTTTCAGGCTGCCAAGTAATTGTTCGTACAATACTTTTTCTAACGCCAACGCTTTGTCTTGTGCCGCCAAAAATTTGTCTTCAAACGCTTTCAATTCGGGCGTGATAAAACGCTCGGCATTTTTCAGCGTTTGGCGGCGTTGGTATTCGCTAGGTGCTTGTTCTGCTTGATTTTTTGACAATTCAATGTAAAAGCCGTGAACGCGGTTAAATTCCACTTTCAACGTGGATAATTGGGTGCGTTCGCGCTCGCGTGTTTCTAAATCGCGCAGAAAATCATCGCCGTGCGTTTGCAAATGGCGTAATTCATCTAACTCTTTGTTGTAATTGTGGTTAATCACATCGCCGTCTTTCAGCCAAACGGACGGCTCGGGCAACAAGGCTGCCTGTAATAATTCGGCAACCGCCAAAGTTTGCGGAAAACACGTGGCGAGTGTGTCTAGTAAACTGCTGTTTGGTAAGGAAATTTGATTGAGATAAAATAAACTGTCGCGCAAGGCGGACAAATCTCGCGGTCGTGCCGTGCCAAGCGCAATTCGGGCGGCAATGCGTTCAATGTCGGCGATGTTTTTCAGGCTGCCTGAAATACTTGAAAAATCATTTTTTAACAATGAATTAACCGCATTCAACCGCGCCTGAATATGCGCCCGATTTCGCAAAGGGTGGTGCAACCAATTCGCCAACAAACGGCTGCCCATATGCGTAACACATTCATCTAAAATAGAAAACAGCGTAGGCGATTTCTTACCGCTCAATGTCGCTGTAATTTCCAAATTGCGGCGCGTGGCTGCGTCTAGCGCGATGAATTGGTTTTCCGTTTCCAACGTCAGCGCGTCCATGTGCGGCGGTAACTGATTTTGCGTAATTTTCAAATAGTTAAGCAACGCGCCAGCCGCCGAAATCGCGGCAGAATGTTCTTGCAAATCCAAACCAAAACCCCGTAAATCTTGACTACCAAAATAATCAGTCAGCAATTTATAAGCGGTGTCGGGCGCAAATTGCCACGCATTCAGGCGACTAACTAGGATTTTCGGCGCGTTTTCAGGCAGCCTGAAAGTATCGTCAAGCAATAATTCCGCCACTTGCAAACGCGCCAATTCATCAGCTAATTGATTGATTGAAATGATTTTTGCTTTAAATTCGCCGCTTTCCAACGCCGCCCACGCCAACGCGCTCTGCTTTTTGCCGACAAACAGCGCGGCGATGCGGTTGGTTTCTTTGTCTTCCAGCAACGCGCTGTCGGTCAGCGTGCCAGCCGTTACGATTCGCACGACTTTGCGCTCCACGATTTTGCTCGTGCCGACTTCGCCGACTTGCTCGCAAATCGCCACGCTGCACCCGAGTTTAACCAATTTCGCCAAATGCTGCTCAATGGAATGGTACGGCACGCCAGCCATTTTGATGGGTTCGCCGTTGTGCTGTCCGCGTGTGGTCAGCGTGATGTCCAGCAATTTGGCGGCGGTTACGGCATCGTCAAAAAACAGTTCGTAGAAATCGCCCATGCGATAAAAGACTAATTTATCAGTATGTTGCGCTTTGATGGCAAGGTATTGCTGCATCATGGGAGACGGCGGTTTGACGGCGGTCATGTTGTGCTTTCGTGTGAATAAAATGCGTGAATTTTAAGGGATTTCAGGCTGCCTGAAAAACGATTTTGTGCGTTTTGGGCAGCCTGAACTTTGATTTTTTCAATTTTAGATAAAAAATAATGCCTCATCGTTATCTCCCTTTTCAGTAGCTGCAGGGTGGATTCTATCCACCAAAAAAACGCCATTCACGCAAACGGTGAATAAAATCCACCCCACATTTTCAGGCTGCCAACCGTTGCATTTCACGGCACAAAAGCGTGGGTGTGGCGGTTCAGGCAGCCTGAATGTTGCGCCTAATTTGCAACTGGTAGATACACCTGATTTCCCTGAAGACGTGTACCCTGCTGCTGATGCGTTGCGCGCGCTGCTGAACGATTTGCGCCCACGCCGCGATATTAACTGGGCGTTCTTGTCGCCTGCTGCGATGTTTGCCGTTAATCCTGTAAAATTTGAACGCACAGGCAAATATCGCATCGGTCAAGACGATGTGTTGATGACGGCGGCTGGCGAACCTGCGGATATTTCCATAGCGGATTTGGCTTGCGCGATTGCAGACGATGTTGAGCAAAAAGCGCATTTGTTCCAACGCTTCACAGTAGCAGAAATTTAGAACCTGTATTCACAAAAATGATAAAATATCTTTATGACTAGAAAATCCTACCCAACAGACTTAACAGATGCCCAATGGCAAGCGATTGAGCCATATTTTAACCAGCTACGCCACTACAAATGGGATAAACGTCAATTAGTGAATGCCGTTTTGTACATCACCAAAACAGGTTGCCAATGGCGTATGCTGCCCAATGATTTTCCACCTTATTCAACCGTATGGAGTTTCTATCGCAGAGCCAATCAATCAGGCTTATGGGATAGAATTCTTTTGGCATTGGTTCAAAAAAACGTTTAATCCATCAAAAACAAGCAATGCCAACTTATGCCATTCTTGATTCACAAAGTGTCAAAACAGCTTCTAGCGCACATGATAAAGGTTTTGATGGAGGTAAAAAAATCAAAGGTCGTAAGCGACATATAGCTGTTGATACGTTGGGTAATCTATTGTCTGTTGTGGTTCATGCAGCCAATATTCATGACACAAAAGCAGGTATTTTTGTAGCAAAAAAAGCGTTTGAGACCTATCCGAGTTTAAAAGGTTTCTGTGCGGACGCAGGTTATCGGAATACATTTGAGCGTGAAGTATCAGAGCAATTGGGTTTAACTGTTGAGATTTCAAAGAGAATTCAAGATATTTCTTGGCATATTCTGCCCAAACGTTGGATTGTAGAACGAACGTTTGCATGGTTAGGTTGGTCTCGACGTTTAGCAAAAGATTTTGAGCAGACGAATTTATCTGCTGAAAATTTTGTTAAACTAGGGTATATTTCACAAATATTAAAATTTATCAAATAGTTGTTTGTGAATACGGGTTCTTAATCTTTACTTAACAAAAAGCAGCCTGAAAAGTTTTCAGGCTGCTTTTTATCATCAAGCAATCACATTCACATATTTCAACGCAACAAACTGCTTCTCACTATCCACTTCACTCACCGCCAACTTCAACATAGATTTCGGCGCAATTTCCATGGGAATCCCCGTGCAACGCGCCACCAACGGCAAGCCGTCAATGCGAACCAAATCGTCTTTCAGCAGCATGGCTTTGATTTCATGCACATTTTCTTGTTGCAGCCAAACGAGAGACCAATAGCTTTCCATCGTATCTTGAAACTCACGATACGCCGCATAAGCACTTTCAAAGCTGGCAAGCTCGGCAAACAGTGCAGAATCGTTAGTCGCGAAACGTGGTTCACGGTTTTCCAGCAGCGTTTGCAGTTGCTTCTGATTGACGTAATCGCAGGCGCGGCGCAGGGGCGATGTGAACCAGCCGTAGTGCGCCACGTTCATGCCGATGTGCGGTTCGGATTTGGTACTCATGCGCACGCGTCCGCTCGGTTGTACGCGGAATAAGCCACTTATGTCGTGTTCATCGAGCATTTGCGCCCATGTGGTGTTCGCCAAAATCATCATTTCGCTGACGAGTGTGTCTATCGGCGAACCGCGCTCGCGGCGTGTGATTTTGACTTTGCCGTCTGCGTCAAAATCGATGCCGTAATCGTATTTTTTCGGTGCATCGGCTTCGTAGCGGTCGCGGCGTTTTTGCAGTTCGTGGGACAGGTTCAGCAGGTAAATTAAATCTGCGTGATGTGGGAACTGCGGTGCGTCTGCGCTGCCGATGCCTGTTTCGCTGTTGAAAAATGGCTCGATGTTTTGGATTCGCAGGTTGGTTTCTATCTGCACGAGTTCGATGCGGCTTTCGGGCGCGGACAGTTCGCCTTCTGCGGATACGTTGAAATACACGCTGAACGCGGGTCGGGCTGCGCCTTGGTCTAAACTGAATGTGCTTATCCAGTTTTCAGGCAGCATGGTGATTTTGTTGGCGGGATAGTAAACAGTGCTTTGGCGTTGGAAGATGTTTTTTTCCATGTCGCTGTCGGCTTCTATGGCAAGCGATGGGGCGGCGATGTGGATGCCGATTCGTTTTGCGCCATTGCCTAAATCCTGTACGGATAGTGCGTCATCGACTTCGGTGGTTTCTAAATCGTCAATGGAAAAGGCGCGGACGTTTTCCGCTAGGGGTAGGTTTTCAGGCTGCTTTGGGGCAGCGATGTTGGGGAAACCTGTGCCTTTGGGAAAGTTTTTGTATTCAAAGCGTTGGATTAGGTAATCGGGCAGGGCTTTGATTGCGCCGATGTGTTTGGCGAGTTCGTATGGCGTGAGTTTGAGCGCATCTGCAGCTTTGGTGTAAGCTTTGTAGGTTAGGGATTGTTTGTCGGGCGCGTGCAGGATTTGGGCTAAATCGGTGGCAATTTCGCTCGGTAGGCTGCCTGAAACCATGTTGTCTGCCCATGCTTGAATTTGGGCTTCTTGTCGGGCTTTGCGTTCGATGGCGGCTAAGGCTTGTTTTAGCACGTCTTCGGGCGCGGCTTTGAAGATGCCTTTGTTTTTTTTGTGGAAATACATGGGCGCGGCATATAGGGCGATATAGGTGGCGGCGAGTTGAATTTTGCTGGGTTTGTCGCCGAAGTATTCTGTGGCGGCGTGTTCTGCGCTAAATTCTTCTGTGCCGACGCTTTCCCAAAGCAGCTCGGTGTCGATGTCGGCGGCTTCGGTTTGGGCGTTGGTTAGGAATTCGTCCATGTTGCTGTCAAATTCGATGAACGCGCTGGCGGCTTTGATTTTGACGCGCTTGCCATGTTGGGTGTCGGCTTGGTAGGTGGTGTCGGTTTTTTGGACGATGGCGGCGACTTTCAGGCTGCCTGAATCTTCGTAAAATAGGTTCATGGTTGTTTTTTTTTTGAATGAAAAAGGTGGGGAATTATAGCTGAAAATGGTTTTCAGGCTGCCTGAAAATACATCAAAAGGCAGCCTGAAACTCAAATAATCCATTGATACAACGCGATAACCAACGGCATGGTTAAAATGCAAAGCAAGGTGGTTACGCCATAAATCGCGCTGGCTTTTTGTGCGTTTTGCCCATACACCAACGCCATTTGGGTAACGGTGGCGGCGGCTGGGCTAATGGTCGCTAAAAAGCTAATCAGAACAACGGTGTGGCTAATGGTGTCCTGTTGCGCGAATCCGCTTAATTTCACGACACCGAGCAAAATCAGCGGCACCAGAACCAACCGCAAAAATGCGACAAGGTAAATCCGCGCAGACAGCAAAATGGATTTAAGCGGCAGCGAGCCAATCAGCATGCCTGCAATCAGCATGGCAACAGGTCCAATCATGCTGCCGACTGTGCTGAGTGTGCCGTCCACAATACGTGGTAGTTTGATTTGTAGCGCGAACAACAGAATGCCGAAGAGCATGGAAAGTATATTGATGTTGGTGAGTATGGTTTTCCACGATAATTTGCCGCTGCCGCTGATGAGCAGTCGCAAGTGCGTCCAAAATAAAAAGGTTTGCACGATGATGAAACCGCTGGTGTAAATGACCCATTGTTGCCCGAAAATGGCGGTTACAAGCGGTATGATGAGATTGCCTGAATTGCTGTAAACGGTGGCGGCTTGTTCGAGCGCGTCTAGTTTGAACAGTTTTTTGAAGAGTTTGCCGAGTATGATGAGCAAGATGTGGAACATCACGGCGAGTTTGAGCGATAGCCATAAGCCTTGGGCGATTTCAGGCGTGTAGTCGATTTGGAAAGCGTGAATCATCACGGACGGACTAATGAGATACAGGGCAATGATGGAGAGTGGGTAGCTGTTTTCGGATTGCAGCAGTTTGCATTTGACTAGCGTTGCGCCCATAAGCACGATGAGGGTGAGTTCGGCGATTTTACTGGCGAGTAGGTAGGTGGTTTCCATAGGTTTGCGTTCCAAAAATGGATATGAAAAAACCCTGTTCGGTTTGAACAGGGTTTTAATGTTTGGTGCCCAGGGTCGGACTCGAACCGACACACCTTGCGGCGGGGGATTTTGAGTCCCCTGCGTCTACCAATTTCGCCACCTGGGCAGATGTTGAATTGGAGAATTATAGGGAGTTTCAGGCTGCGTGTAAATGGTTAATTTTGTGTTTATTTGTATCTTTTTGTATTGCAAATAAATTTAATTAAAAAAACGCAGCCTGAAAAACACTTTCAGGCTGCGTTCTAATCATTAGAATTTAGCAACAAATTCAGCATAACCATCAATAAAGCTTTGCAACATCACTTTAACTGGCTCAATCGTTACATCACCTTGTTCGTTGAATACGCCGCCGAACAAGCCGCCAACTGATGCGTTTTGTGAGTAAACAGGCATATTGATGAACGGACCTGAAGCAATCACACGCAACTGGTCTGCCACGCGAACACCTGCTGCCATACCTGCGGCAACGGTTACGATACCCAAAGGTTTGCCCACCCATTTGCTTTGGCCCATTGGGCGTGAAACCACGTCAATCACGTTTTTCAATGAAGCTGACAATGCGCCGTTGTGTTCTGGAGAAACCCACAATACACCATCTGCTGCGGCTACTGCTGCGCGTACGCGTTCATAAGAAGCTGGACTGTTTTCGTCCAAATCGCGGTTATACAATGGCAAGTCGTCGATTTGTACGATGTTCAATTCGATGCTTGCTGGGGCGATTTTTTTCAAGTATTCCACTGCTACGCGACTGAATGATGTGCTGCTTGCGCTACCAATAAATACGGCGATGTTTTTTGCCATTTTGAAGTTTCCTTGTTGATGTGGTTAAAAATTTTTTCAGGCTGCCTGAAAAATAAGGGGCGAATTATACCCCTTTGCAGCCTGAAAACCTTATTTCATTGAGAAAAACACTTTTTCTGCAATGTTAATTGTTTCGTCAATCAATTCTGGGGTGTGCGCGGCAGACATAAACGCAGCTTCATAAGCTGATGGACCAAATGCTACACCGTTGTCTAACATACCGTGGAAGAATTGCTTGAACGCGCCTACATTGCTGGCTGCCATGTCTACGTAAGTGCTTGGGAATGTATCGGCAAAATACAAGCCGAACATGCCGCCAATGCTGTCGGCGCAGAACGTAACGCCCGCGTTTTTCGCGGCTTGGTTGAAGCCATTGATTAACTGTTCGGTGCGCGCGGTTAAGTTTTCATAAAAACCTTCGCGCTGGATAATTTCCAATGTTTTCAAACCTGCGGCTACAGCAACGGGGTTGCCCGACAATGTGCCTGCTTGGTACACGCCACCCAGTGGAGAAATACATTCCATGATTTCTTTTTTGCCGCCAAACGCTGCCAATGGCATACCGCCGCCAATCACTTTGCCCATGGTGGTTAAATCGGGTTTGATGCCGTGAATGGATTGTGCGCCGCCCAACGCCACACGGAAACCTGTCATCACTTCATCGTAAATCAAGACTGTGCCATTTTGTTCGGTGATTTGGCGCAGGGTTTGGATAAAGTCAGTGGTCGGTTTGACTAAATTCATGTTGCCTGCAACGGGTTCTAAAATTACGCAGGCGATTTGGTCGCCAAATTGGGCAAAACATTCTTTCAGGCTGCTTGTGTCGTTGTATGGCAAGACGATGGTGTGTTTGGTGAAATCGGCTGGCACGCCTGCGGAACTTGGGTTACCGAATGTGAGCATGCCGCTGCCTGCTTTCACGAGCAAACTGTCGGAATGCCCGTGGTAGCAGCCTTCAAATTTGATGATTTTGTCGCGATTGGTGTAGCCACGTGCGAGGCGAATGGCGGACATGGTGGCTTCTGTGCCTGATGAGACAAGGCGCAATCGCTCTACGCTGGGCATGATTTTGGCGATTTCTTCGGCGATGATGATTTCGGCTTCAGTCGGTGCGCCGAATGATAAGCCGTCCAAGGCTACCTCGCGCACGGCTTCTAATACTTCAGGGTGTGCGTGTCCGACAATGGCTGGACCCCATGAACCCACGTAGTCAATATAGCGTTGGTCGTTTTCGTCCCAAACGTATGCGCCTTGGGCTTTTTTGATGAAACGGGGTACGCCGCCTACGCTGCCAAATGCGCGAACGGGTGAGTTTACGCCGCCTGGGATAATGTTTTTGGCGCGAGTGAAAAGTTGTTCGTTGCGGTTGGTCATGGGAATATCCTTTGTGTAGAAAAAAGAATATTTTAATGCTTATTTCAGGCTGCCTGAAAATATATTTTGTGCAAACTCTGTTTTCAGGCTGCCTGAAACAGTAAAATAGTATTTATTGTGAAAACTTGAATAAAAAGGAATATCTAGTGGAAGCACAACAAATTTTAGATTTCTGGTTTGATGAATCTGTGAAACCAAATTGGTTTAAACACGACGCTGATTTTGATGATTTAGTGCGCACCAATTTTGAAGACGTGTGGAAAGCAGCAATCGCAGGCGAACTATTTGAATGGCGTGAAACCATGTACGGACGCTTGGCAGAAATTATTGTGCTAGACCAATTCTCACGCAACTTATTTCGCAACTCTGCGCGCGCGTATACTCAAGACGGCATGGCATTGATTTTGGCACAAGAAATTGTGAAAGACGAAGAGTTCAAATTCATGGTGGCGGAATACAAACAATTTGCCATTTTGCCGTTTATGCACAGCGAAAGTTTGAAAGTACACGAACAAGCCACGCGCTTGTTTGCCAAATATACTTCAGCAGGGACTTTGGAATTTGCACTGCGTCATAAAGCTGTTTTGGAACGCTTTGGACGTTATCCGCACCGCAATCAGGCGCTGGGTCGCAAAAACACATCAGAAGAAACAGCGTTTTTAAAAGACAATCCTCGCGGGTTTTAATAATTTTCAGGCTGCGTTAAAGATTTAACGCAGCCTGAAAAAATGTTTACCAGAGAAAAGCAATGTATATCCATCAAATTTATATCAGCGACGAACCCGCAGGGCAACTACCTGCCGCCCTCAATCAAGCCGTTCAAAGCGTGAACCAAAATGTGCAACACACGCAGCATGTAATTTATTTTAAAGAAACGTTACGCGAATGGATTATGCAAAACTATGGTGCAGAAATGCTCAAAGCATTTGATAAACTGGTGCCATACGCGTTTAAAGCAGATTTGGCGCGGTATTTATTGCTATACAAACTGGGTGGCTGGTATTTTGATATTTCCACACGCGTCATCAATCCCGTTAATCGCATTGATGACAACATCGACATGATTGCCTTTATGGATTTGTTTCATCAGCAAGGCATTCCCGTTGCCTATTGCAACGGCATTTTGTATGCCAAAGCAGGCAGCCCCATTTTAGAAAAACTGATTGATTACGTGTGCTACAACATCTCGCACGAAATCCGAGGTCGCACCACATTAGCCGCAACAGGCCCCGTCGCGCTCGGTCATATCTTAGCGCAAGAAGGCGCAAATCACCGCATACTCACAGGCTCATTCATGGATTTAACGCCCACACACCCACGTAAGAATCGCGGTTATGTGTTCCATGATGGCTTTTTGTTTGCCCTGCACAAAGGCGAAAACATGGGTGGTGATTTAAGCGCGTTTGGTGCCAAAGGAACAAATAATTACCTACAACTGTATCAAGAGCGCAAAGAATACGACCCGAATATTCACGTATCGCCAGAATTGTCTTGTAAAAACGCAGCCTGAAAACTACCCATTTATTGCCAATCTAAAACATGAAAACACTACTTGTCCGCCTATCCAGCATGGGCGACTTAATCCACACCCTACCCGCCATTACCGACCTAGCCCAACATCGTCCCGATGTAGAACTACATTGGCTGTGCGAAGCCAGTTTCGCCGACATCGCCCGATTGCACCCCTTTGTGAAACATGTCCACGAAATGCGTTGGCGACAATGGCGCAAACAGATTTTTCAGGCTGCGACTTGGCAAACAATCGGCAGCCTGAAAGCCAATTTATTGGTGCAGCAATACGACAATGTTTTGGACAGCCAAGGCTTGATTAAATCCGCCGCGTTTGCCAAATTCGCCTCCGCGCCCGTGTGGGGTTTGAACAAACAGTCTGCGCGTGAACCGATGGCAGCGATGTTTTACGCACAAAAATTCCCCGTGAGAAAAGGCGAAGACGCGGTGTGGCGCAATCGTCAATTATTCGCGCAAGCGTTTGGTTACGCGGTGGACGGGGTGCCTGATTTTGGCGTGGTTGTGCCTGAAACCGTTTCAGGCAGCCTGAAAGATTTGCCAGCGCGTTATCATGTGGCTTTGCACGCAACCAGTCGCGATAGCAAATTGTGGGCGGTGGAAAATTGGGTTTCGCTGCTCACGCGTTTGCATGAAACGGACGGTTTGCCTGTGTTGCTGCCGTGGGGCAACGAAACGGAACAGCAACGGGCGATTGCGATTTCGGTGCGCTTGCCGTTCGCGCAGGTTTGCCCGAAATTGAATTTGCTTCAGGCGGCGGCGATGTTGGCGAATGCGCGCGCGGTGGTGGGCGTGGATACGGGTTTGTTGCATTTAGCGAATGCGGTTAATCGTCCGTTGGTGGGGATTTATACGGACAGCAACCCTGTGAAAACGGGGGTGCAGACGAGCAATTGGGCAGTGAATTTAGGCGGCGTTGGATTGAGTCCGAGCGTTGATGATGTGTTTGCGGCAGTGCAACGCAGCCTGAAAAATTTTGATGTGCGATAATAAAAAGCAGCCTGAAAACTTTTCAGGCTGCTTTTTTATGTGGTTCAGCTTAATTCAAAAATCTCACGAACCAATTTTTTGTAAAACGCGAATGCGTCCAACGACCCTTGCAAAACGGTATCCCAATCTTCACGCGGCACGTTGAGCTGGTTCATTTGTTCGGCAAAACCGCGCCAGTGTTTGCCGCGACCTTCGGAATGAGCGGCTAAGTGGCGCGCGCCGTGTTCGCTAGTAAAACCGAGATTGTTTTGCGCGTCTTTATACAAAAACGCTGCGCCAACGTTTGAGCCTTCTGCGCAGTATAACCAGCCCAATGTTGCCAAGCCTTCAGGCTGTGGAATGGCGAGCGATACGGTTTTTTCTTGCGCGTTTAAGTCTTGCAAATCTTGGCAAACGGCATCGTAACGGGCTAATTCGGCGAGGTTGGGGATTTTTTGGTTGAGGGTTGGGTCTTTGTAAATTTTGTCTACAATGCGATGAAAAATGGCTTGTAGTTGCAAAAATTTGATGTAGTTTTCTTTGGAGTCAAAGGGTTTGACGGACATCACGAGTTCGTCCACGCTGTCGTGCGTGGCGCGGCTGTTTTCTTTTAGAAAGACGTTGAATATTTCGTTCATTGGATTCTCCTGTTATGTTCCTAAGTAAATAAAATTTTCAGGCTGCCATTTACGTAGGCTGGGTTATAACCCAGCAAAATGATGAACTATCTTGCTGGGTCGCGACCCAGCCTACTTCATCGCAGCCTGAAAGTTTAAAAGCGATATTCTGCGGAAACGGCAAAATTGCGAGACGGTGCATAGTAGCGTTGCAAACCGTAGCCATCTTTGTCCACGCTGTTGGTGGTGCTGTTGGCGTTGATACCGCGCAATGCGTCCCAAGTGTGGTATTGACGGTTGAATAGGTTATACACACCAGCGCGCAGGGTTAGGTGTTTGCTTGGCTTGTAGTAACCAAACACGTCAAACACGAATGCGGATTTATTGAGGTGTTTATACGTGGTCGTTTCTTTGTATTTCTCAATATTCATACACACGTCTTCGCCATACCACGGGTCAAATTCGTATCGGGTGCAACGTTGGGCGATTTCGGTGGTTTTCGCATCACGCGCTTTTTTTGCGCCCAGATATGTTAAACGTGAGAACACGCCCCAGCGTCCGTCTGGTTGTTCGTAATCCAAGCCAATCACGGATTTGAGTGGCTGAATGGATAACAAACTGCTTTCGCTAGACATCTTGCCGCGGCTGTATCCCAGCGAGCTAAACAGTTTCCAGCCTTCGCCCATTTTCAGGCTGCCTGAAAACTCTAAACCGCTGATTCTGGCTTTATCAATATTGCCCATTTGCATCATCGGCGTTTGATATTTGCGACCATAAGACTCGGTTTCAATCAAGTTTTCTTGTTCAAACAGGAAGTTGCGATAACGGGTGTGATACAAACTCAAATCCAATCGCCCTTTTTGCCCTTCTCCGTGCAAATTCAGGCTGTGGCTGACGCTTCGTTCGGCTTTTAAATCAGGATTGGATTTCCACGTCCCGTATGGGTTTTCAAAGGTGAAGAACAATTCTGATGCGGTTGGGACGCGGTGTCCTGTGCTGATGCCGTAACCCAAACGCCAATTTGGGGTAAATTGCCAATTCGCGTTAGCAAAACCGTTCCACAGGCTGAATGACGCGTTGCGCGGTTTGCCTTCTGCTTTACAAGATTTGCTGCATTCCGCGTTCAATTCTTGTGGCGAAACTTTTTCGTGGTCGTATCGAATGCCGATTTCGCCAGACCATTGGTCGTTCCAACGAATGCTGTCTTTCAAGGCAACGCCAAATTGCGTGGTTTTCATGGGATACTGAATGGTGTACGGCGGCAATGCAGTTTCATACGATGCGCCAATGCCGATCACATCTTTGTTGATGTTTTCAAAATCACGTTGCGCGGCAAAGACTTTCAGGCTGCCTGAATGTTCGCCCCACGCTTGGAACGGTGTGAAATCTAAACGCATAGTGAAACGTTTGTAACGCGTTTGCAAGCGTCTGTCTTTGGTTTCGTTTAACTCTTTGGCTTTGGTGCGCCAGTTGCGCGTCCCTGCCCAGTTAAACGCGTTCAAATCGGCGCGCATATAATCCAAATCAGTTCGCCACGAAGCGAGCCATGCAGATTGTTCGGGCGCGTATTCGTAAAACGTGTTCACGTTCAAACGTTTGTATTTGTCTTCCGCTTCACGCCACGCGCTGCCGTAAGAAGTGTATGAACGTTCATCAACAGTGTTTGTGCCATTCTGCCCTGTTACAGACACGCCAACTTTGTGTTCTGGCGTGAAACGATAGCCGATTTTGGCTAAATAACTGTGAAAACGATGTTGCGATGGGTCGGGGTGTTGGCTTTTGTTTTGCGCGTAAAATTCGCCGTGTCCGTTGCTGTCCATTTGGTGTCCATAGCGTTGGGAATACAGCGCAATCGCGTCTAACTTATCGCCCACGTATGCCGCACCAACGGTGTTCGCCCATTCGCGATTCTTGCTGGCGTAACCTGAACGCAGCAAGCCGCCCACGCGGTTGTTTGGCAAAACCAAATCACGCGCGGACAGGGTTTGGTAGTTCACCACGCCGCCTAATGCGCCACTGCCTGCGTCAAACGAAGCCGAACCTTTGGTGAGGTCGATGTTTTTCACCAGTTCTGGGTCTACCGATAAACGGGCGGTGTTGAAGTTGCCGTAGCGTGAATACAGTGTGTTTTCTTCGCTATCGGGCAAAGACACGCCGTCCACGCTCACACCGACGCGGTTGTCTTCCACACCACGAATCGCGAAACCTTTTAAGTGGCGACCGTTATCGCTGATGCCAACATCAGGGGTGTAACGAACAAGGTCGCGCGTGTCGTGAATTAGCTCGTTTTGGATAAGGGTTTGCGATTTGCGCTGGGTGTTGAGTTTGTGCGACGCGCTTGCTTGAACGTGGAGTTCGCCTAAATTCTGCTCTGCTTCTGCAAAAGCGAATGGTGCGAACGCAGCCTGAATCAGTAGCGTTAAAGGCAATAATTTGATGGCTCTCTTCATAGACTTAATTCCGTTGTTTAATAAATGCAAATCATTTTCATAAAAAAGAAACATATTGTAAAGTTTTGTCTAGCGTCATACAAGAATAATGCAGCCTGAAAAATAATAATTTGCTGAAATTTTTAATAAAATGCTCTAGTTTTTACCTCCAAAAACGAAGTACAAATTTTTTTCCTTTTGATTAAATATTTGAAATTTATTGTAAATAAATTATAGATTTATGTTGTAATTTTATAACACTTTTTAACAAACTCTTTTCAGGCAGCCTGAAATGTCCGAATTCAACCTAGAAATTTTCCTAAAATCGCTCCCCAATTCATCAGGCGTGTACCGCATGATTGCCGCAGACGACAGCGTGTTATACGTTGGCAAAGCAGTTAATTTGAAACGCCGTGTGTCCAGCTATTTTCAAAAATCTGACCATTCGCCGCGCATTCAGTTGATGATTAAACAAATTGCACGGGTGGAAATCACGCTCACACGCAGCGAAGCCGAAGCCTTGATTTTGGAAAACAATCTGATTAAATCTTTGTCGCCAAAATACAATATTTTGTTCCGCGATGATAAATCGTATCCGTATTTGATGATTAGTGGACACGAATTTCCCAAACTCGCCTATTTTCGCGGCACGCCGAAAAAGCCTAATCAATATTTCGGCCCCTATCCCAACGGCTACGCGGTGCGCGACAGCATTGAGATTTTGCAGAAAGTGTTTCAGCTTCGGACATGCGAAGACAGCGTATTTTCACATCGCGACCGTCCGTGTTTGCTCGCGCAGATTAAGCGGTGTTCCGCGCCGTGCGTGGGTTCGGTATCGCGTGATGATTACGCGGAACAGGTGCGAAATGCGGCGGCGTTTTTAAATGGCAAAACGGCGGATTTGTTGAAAGATTTGGAAAAGCAAATGTTTCAGGCTGCCGATGATTTGGATTTTGAAACGGCGGCGAAATTGCGCGACCAAATTCAGGCGTTGAGCGTGATTCAGAGCAAGCAATTTATTGACAGTCAAAGCGTGGGCAATCAGGCGGATATTGATATTGTGGCGTTGGCGCAGGCAAATGGTGGCGTGTGTTTGCATTGGGTCAGCATTCGCGGTGGGCGGCACGTTGGCGATAAATCTTTTTTCCCCGACACGCGCCACGACCCGAATCCAAACGGTCAGGATTATGCGGAAGCCTTTGTCGCGCAACATTATTTGGGCAAAATGAAGCCTGATGTGTTGATTTGTAATTTCAGGCTGCCTGAAAGTTTGCAGGCTGCTTTGAATAGTGAACACAGTCGCGCCATTCAATTCCCAAAAGCGGAAAAAGGCGAGCGTAAAGTATGGCTAAATAGGGCGATTCAAAACGCAGAACACGCGCTGTCGCAACATCAATTACAAAATGTGAATCAACAAGCACGAGTAGCAGCGTTGGCGGAAATCGTGGGACTGCCTGAAAGCGATTTGCAGCGTTTGGAATGTTTTGACATCAGCCACACGCAGGGCGAAGCGACGATGGCGAGTTGTGTGGTTTACGATGATTTTGCCATGCAGCCGAGCCAGTATCGCCGTTACAACATCACGAGCGTAACGAATGATGATTACGCGGCGATGCGTGAAGTGCTGACGCGGCGTTACGGCAAGATGAAGGAAGCGCAGGCGAATGGCGAAACGGTGCGTTTTCCTGACGCGGTGTTGATTGACGGCGGCATGGGGCAAATTGGTGTGGCGGTGGCGGTATGGGAAGAGTTGGGTTTGACGATTCCGTTGGTTGGCATTGCGAAAGGGGTGGAACGCAAAGCAGGTTTGGAAGAATTGATTTTGCCATTTTCAGGCGAACGTTTCAGGCTGCCGCCCAATTCGCCAGCCTTGCATTTGTTGCAGACGGTGCGCGATGAAAGCCATCGTTTTGCGATTACGGGCATGCGTGCGAAACGCGATAAGGCGCGAGTAACTTCATCGCTGAACGATATTGACGGCGTGGGCGCGAAACGGAAAGCGGCTTTACTCATGCGGTTTGGCGGATTGCGTGGCGTGCAGGCGGCGAGTGTGGACGATTTGGCGCAGACGGAGGGGATTAGTCGGGCGTTGGCGGAGAAGATTTATGGGTATTTTCATGGGTAACATATAAAAAAGCAGCCTGAAATTTGGTTTTCAGGCTGCTTTTTGTTGCCGATATTATTGCTTCTTGCGAGTAATAAATGCGACAGCTAATGTTCCGATACAGCTCACTGCAATCGCTATTCCTAATTTTTCATGCCCTTTACTGGCTGCCCATACACCGCCCACAATCCCACTTACACAAACAAATCCTGCTAATAAAATACCCAGTATTCTTTCAATAAAAATACGATTATTTATTCGAGCAGTTTCGGCTCTACGAAATTCAGATTCTGCTTGCGTTTGGTTAAGCACAAAATCAACAATATCTGGGCGAAATTCATGTAACTTTTGTAAAGAATTTACATCAAGAATCGGGGAGTCTGTCTGGCTATGAGAAAGATGAACTTCGCTGCCAGCCTTATCTTTCGCACGGAGCTGAGTATTTTTGCTGGCCATGATAAATTTGCTCATTCAAAGTGCGGACAGTGTTATCAACATCTTGTTGCAAAGCCTGTCTATCTTGCATAAAACCGTTATCTAAATCGAGATATGGACGTGGATTCCCTAGCACGTCGCCGACCACAACCATACCTTTTTTTAATATGGTTAGTAGATGTTCCATGTTAGAACCTTTCCTGTGTATTTATTTGTATATCAATATACTATCTGATTAACCACAATGCTGCAATCATTGAATCAATCTATCTTCAGGCAGCCTGAAAACAAAAACGGCATCTACTGTTTGTAGATGCCGTTTGTTTTATGACTGATTAGAAGATTTCGCGCCAAGACAAGCGTTTCAATACACTATTTGTAGGAGTTAGAGGGTTCATTTTAGAGAAGATTGAACCTTCAGAACCTGCAAGTAAGTTCAGGTTTAGTTTTTGCAACGTTTTAATAGTGTTGTTACGCAAAGCAACGTTACCTGATACGGTTTCCATTGCAAAGTTGCCATCCTTACTATCAAAAGTGCCGTCATTATTGGTATCGAATACAGGGTCTGCTTTCCAAGTATCGCCAGTACGCAAGTTCACAGCAATCACGCTTGATGAACCCGTTTGTTTACATACGTTTTCATCAGTAGCATTTTCACCTGTATCTGGTGTAACTGCTTGGAATTGCGCGACTTTGTGTTGAACAATCGATGCTTTATCCACACTCAGCATATTAGACAATAATTTCAAACGCCAGCCAGTATTGCTTCTGGGGTCAAACGTTTGATTTGCATCCTCTGCTACCACTTCATAATAAGTCGTATTAGCAGCAGCGCCTGTTTTCTTCGTAGTTAATTCAAATTTTCGGTTGAATAAGCCACTTGTGCTCAGCGCTGCATCACCAGTCACCACAGAAGTATTTTCTGGTTCAATTAAACCATAAGCATAGTTCTGCAATTGGTTTGTTTTTGTTGGCAAGTCATTGTTGCCGAAGAAACGACCTGTTGCAAAAGTAACGTAAGTTTTGCCGCTACTGGTTTCTACTGCTGGGGCACCTGTAATCGGTGCTTCTGCTTTAAACAATGGTACATTAGTGCCGTTACTTTGATAAGCAGATTTAAACTTACCTGTCTCCTTGTCTTTCACCAACTTCCACAATTTGCCTTCAAAGTCGCCTACATAAATCGTATCGACAGAATTGTCGTTGTCGGTGTCTACGGCAGTCAATTCACCTACACCAGCTTTGCCCAAAGGAATTTTGTAGTAGTCATTACCCTCAACCCAATCTGATGATGAATTGCGTGGTTTAGTAATGTTGTTTAATACAAAAATGTAACCTTTGTCCTCACCATTGTCTGTGCGATAACCGCTACCCACAATCGCAATAGCCTCACCACTTTTTGAATTGTGCGACAAGATTGGTGATTGAACAGTTAAGCCCATATCTTGATGCGTAAACTCCCACAACACGTTCTTTTCGTTGGGGTTGTCGTTCAAGTTGGTAACATCTAACGCATACACGCCATTACCGCCGCGACCTGTTGAACCCACCAAAATAGAATGAGCTACTTTGCTGGTATCACACAATTCAGCCGTAACAGGAGTGCCGTCGTTCATCCAACGTTGGTAAGTGCTACCAATGTATTGTTTGGTTGCATAAGCATTCAATTTAGGCAATACAACAGATGGCAAGTAAGCCATATGTTCGTGACCGTTTTTATTGAAGATGTGCAACATACCATCATTAGCAGCAACTGCGTAGAAATTAGGACGATTACGCACTTTATCCTTATCTTGATATTCGCACATGCCCCCCAAAGGAGAAATAACATTAGCAGTTTTCGGACGAATAGTAGCCGAGCCAGAGTTAATCACTGTACCCATCAAGTAGTTGTTGCGTACACGCAAACCATTACTTGATTCTTTGCTTGGATCACCCAAAACGTAACCAATCAGGTCTGCTGTATTAATTTGCTCATCGGTTGCTACATTTTCTTTCAATTTGCTTTCAAATGTGCTCACATGGTCAGTATCAAATTTAGCTACTGTACTACCGTTGCTTGCATAAACGTTACGGTTTCGCCAAGCGTTAGCTTTGTGGAAATCGCTATTCAACAAAGCACCTGCATCCCAACATTCTGTAGGTGAACAGTTTTTATCATAACCACCCGCTTTCAGGCTGTCTCTGGTTAATTTACGTGCCAAAATACTACCGCTGAAAGTTGGGCTAGATTCGGTAAAGGTAGATTGAATAACAAATAAACCTTTGTTCAAGTCAATCGCAGAAGTGGTATCAACGTCGGTACTAACATTGGTTTGCGATGGAACTTGGCCGCCTACCGTACTATTCAACGCATTTTTCAACGCTGTAATCATGTTTTCAGGTGAGTTTGCCACTGCATAGTTGCGTGGTACGCCGTCAAATGCGGAAATACTGCTTTGGTTTGGTGCATCATCAGTCCATTGACTACGCTCATCAGGCATACTGGTTTTAGTAGTATTACCAGTAAAACCACCATATTTTGCTGCTAAATAATAAGCATTTTTATAAATAGGACCACCCTTGTAATCATTCTCTTCCAAAACGTCTACAAAGAAGCTACTTACAGTTTGTCTACCATTCAACTTGGCTTGCAAGTCATTCACATGACCCCAATAAGCCAAACCCGCCATACCTGAACGCGAACGCTGAGAACCAGTATTGTCAAAAGACGATGCAAATAGATGATGTTGATTTTGGTGTTGAATAATGGTTTCTAATACAGTATCCAGCTTAATATCGCTATCACTTACATCTCTATGACTTGGGTCGGTTATATTATTATAAGCCTGCGTAGCCCCATAATTTTCACTGAAACCAGGCAAATCATTATCTCGGTGTGTATTCGTATCACCAATAAACAAGATTTGATTTGGACGGCATGCATTTTCACGCAATATATTAGGGTTAGTTATTAAAGGGTTATCCCAATTTGTAATTGCAGGGAAATTATCTTTTTCTTCTTTCGTTAAATTCGCAATACTGGTTTGACGCTCAAAGCTAGAATTTATAAACGATTGGTATTCACTAGGGAAACCCTTGTGACGTAAATAACGTTGAGCCACATAATACAACTCTGCAGCAGGGTCATATTGTTTATAACGCGAAGCATCACCAAATTTATTCAGGTAGTTAATCACACCGGAATTTGATACCTTAGAAGCTTCTGCATCTTGTTTATCAGGGTTAATGATAAACTGCCCTGTAGCGCTATCAATCTCTGCTCCTGTTGCCACCAAGCTGGTAGTTGAGCCAAACTCGCCCGAATAAGTTGTTTTACCAGCATTGCTACCCGCTATGTATTTCATACGCGCACGCAAAAGACCGCCGTTCAAGGTGTTATTCGGTACGTTACCATAACCAAAGGCTGAGAAACGCATTTGGTCTTCTTTTTCCTGCATCAAACCTGTTGGTTTATAAGAAGTAGCATTTTTATTGGGCAAGCCTGTTGCTAATTTTGGATAACCTGTACAGTTATTTTCTAAGTTGCCTGTTGCGCACACTTTTACCACGGCATGCAATGGCATGACATGGTTTTTTAATGTGGTGTAATAGGTTTGGTTAGGTTCATTACTTTCTTTATAACCGAAGCATTTGTATACACTACCGTAATTGACCCAACCTTGAGAATTAACTGGGGGATCATAGGTAAAATATTTGCGATAATCTGCCTGCTGCATAATTGTTTTGTCGCCTACCGTACCATTTTTATAGCAAGTGAAAGGAACACTGTTCGGACGCCAAAAAGATTTTCTATGATCATAGTCATAAATCCATTTACGAGTAGTCATTGGTGCGCTATAAGTCAATGGACGACGAAAATCGACAGTGAAACCATTATTTGCGATGAAAATAGTTGGCATATCAGCATCAACAACTTTTGATTCATAACGTTTTCTTGCACTATTACCGTCAACAAGATCAAACTCATAGAATTTGCTGACATCTGTGCCTGCAAAATCAGAAGGCAAAATGCGCTTCATCAAGTCTTTTGGCAACGTTACTCTACGTCCTTCAAAAGCATATCTATTCTGGTTCGCCACCAAATTCGCACGACGCAAGAAAGTTTCACCTACTTTGTCGCCTGCGGTATAGGCTTCGCTGGTTTGCAATAATGTCGCTGCACGGTTACCGCCTGTTAATGCTTGGCGGAAAATATCAATTGCCGACATGGTTGCCCAGTTCATGAAGTTACCACTGTATTCGTTAGAACCTGAACACAAACCAATCCCTTCTGCTGTATCCTTTGCGTTGCTAGATACTTCGAAATATTCGTGTCGTGCCTTGTCGCTTGCGTCGTATTGAATATTATTCACCGCATCAGGATTGGCGAAGAAATTGCTGAAGTTCTCTCGTTCGGTGTTATTCAAAGCTCTACCGTTGTATTTTGCACGGCGAAACGCTTCCACGCCTGTTTGGTCTGAACCTGTAGTACGATAAACGTAACATTTGGTATTATCAAAATAACCCAAATAGCGTTTTTTCAGGGAATCCTTTGTAAATTCAGCACCCTTCTTAGCATTATACGCTGGGCCTGCTGTTGGATATTCCACAGACAGCGCCAACACAACGTTAGGGTCGTATTGAATGGCGGAACCTGCTAACGCACCTGTGGCAAAGTTGGTTGTGGTTTCCGCCTGACCCGAACTCAGCGCCAGCAATGGCAAAGCCAGCATCACGGCTTGGCTTACTTGGCGCAGTTTTGGAGTAGGTTTGGGGGGGATTTTCTTTTTCATAAAATTCTCACTTATTTACTTGACTCACTTAAATTTGCTTGATTCTAAAATCAATTTATACGTCTCACTATTTTACTCTATAAAACAAAAATTTCCAGTTTGTCAATGAATTATTACTTATCTTTGCAGCCTGAAAATGTTTCAGATTAGTTGCAATATCTTGCTACGTCTTCCAGATAACGTGGCAGAATTTCCTCTTTATTACGTGCGGTTTCTGCTGTTTTGGCATTAATTTGCGCACGTTGGCAGTTTTCGGCTTTTAAGGCTGCTTCTTGTTTCGCGCTTTCTTCTTCTGCTTTTTTGTTTGCTGCAGCAATTTCAGCATTTAATGCCGCTTGACGGTCTGCCAAGCTCATCGGCTGGTCATTGCCATTATTCAACGGAATAGATGCGCCTGTGCGTACGCTTCTCAAAGTACACTTACCTGTATTCAAACCCACTGGCTTATCTGAAAAATAGCCGTTGCCGCAATCGTAATACGCGCCTGTGCCTGCTAATGCGACAGAAGTGGGAATGGCGAAGGCTGCAATAGTCAAAATAGTAGAAAGTTTCATAATGATATTCCTTAATAAAAATAAAGTATTTAAAGGTTTTTTTACAATGACTGATTATTGTACTGCCTAAATGTGTTTGCTGTCATGAAAGTTTGGTTTTCAGGCTGCCTGAAAAGGGCAAATATGCTACAATTCTGTGCATTTAATCGAAATTTTCAACCCAAAACGTAAAGGTAAAATGCATTATGCGTATCGTAGAAAAAGCCTATACATTTGATGATGTATTGCTCGTTCCCGCACACTCTCAAATTCTCCCTCGCGATGTCTCGCTAAAAACTTCCCTCACCAAATCAATCTCTTTAAATTTGCCTTTACTCTCTGCCGCAATGGACACGGTAACGGAAGCGCGTTTGGCGATTTCTATGGCGCAAGAAGGTGGTATTGGTATCATCCACAAGAACATGACTCCTGAACAACAAGCAATTGCTGTGCGAAAAGTGAAGCGTCATGAAAGCGGGATTGTAAAAGACCCGATTACGGTCTCTCCTGATTTATTGATTCGTGATTTGCTGGAAGAGCGTGCGCAACGTAAACGTAAAATGTCAGGTTTGCCTGTGGTGGAAAATGGCAAAGTGATTGGTATTGTAACCAACCGTGATTTGCGTTTTGAAACACGCTTGGATTTGCCTGTGTCTGCCATTATGACGCCGCGTGAGAAATTGGTTTCTGTACCAGTGGGAACATCTATTGAAGAAGCGCGCCAAATCATGCACGAACATAAAATTGAGCGCGTGTTGGTGTTGAACGATAAAGATGAACTGAAAGGTTTAATCACGGTTAAAGACATCATCAAAAATACGGAATTTCCAAACGCGAATAAAGATGATGAAGGTCGTTTGCGTGTGGGCGCAGCAGTTGGCACGGGCGCGGATACGGAAGAACGTGTGCGCGCTTTGGTGGCGGCTGGCGTGGATATTATTGTGGTGGACACGGCACACGGGCATAGCCAAGGTGTGATTGACCGTGTGCGTTGGGTGAAACAAACGTTCCCTGATGTGCAAGTGATTGGCGGCAATATTGCAACGGCTGCGGCGGCAAAAGATTTGGCTGCGGCTGGCGCGGACGCGGTAAAAGTGGGCATTGGCCCTGGTTCGATTTGCACAACACGTATTGTAGCGGGTGTGGGTGTGCCGCAATTAACAGCGGTTCACAATGTTTCTGAAGCGTTGAAAGGCACAGGCGTTTCTGTGATTGCGGACGGCGGTATTCGTTTTTCTGGCGACATTGCTAAAGCATTGGCGGCTGGTGCGGATTGTGTGATGCTCGGTGGCATGTTTGCGGGCACGGACGAAGCACCAGGGGAAATTGAGCTGTACCAAGGTCGTGCCTACAAATCTTATCGCGGTATGGGTTCGCTGGGCGCGATGAGCCAAGGCTCGAATGACCGTTATTTCCAAGAAAAACAGGATAATGCGAACAAATATGTGCCTGAAGGGATTGAGGGACGTGTGCCGCATAAAGGCCCGATTGTGAACATTATTCATCAGTTGGTGGGCGGTTTGCGCTCAAGCATGGGTTATTTGGGTTGCAAAACGATTGCGGAAATGCACGAAAAAGCGGAATTTGTGGAAATCACGTCGGCAGGTATGAGTGAATCTCATGTGCATGATGTGCAAATCACGAAAGAAGCGCCTAATTATCAAGTTCGCTAATTTAATTCACTATATTTGATTAAAAAGCAGCCTGAAAGATTATTTCAGGCTGCTTTTCTTATTATGTTATAGGTAAATTAAATTCAAACCAGTACAGCGTTGCCAACGCAGTATTAAAAAGATAAGGGCATTAACTATACTTTTTCAGGCTGCATTTCCGTGCCGTCTTCCAAACCCACAGGCAAAATCAAACTCAACGGTTTCTCTTTAATCAACTGATAGCCACACTTAAACACGCTCCACCAGCTTTCAATTTTCGCCTCACGCGCACGCAACGCCACGCGCAGCGTCAGCGCAAAACTCACCATTAAGTTCACCCCACCAATCAGCAGTACAAACACAAAGCTCTGCAAAAAAACTAGCAATCCGCCATTGCCAGCCACCGTCGCATAGCCAATATTCGCCGAAGAAAACGCCACATGGCGAATATCCAACGGCAAGCCCAGCGCGTGTCCCACAAAAGCCGTCATACCCAGCAGCATACCAAAGCACAGATTACCCATTAAGCTACCGTAATTCTTGTGCATATAATCCGCAACCTTACCGCGCAATTTTTCAGGCAGCAAACGCTTCAAAACAGGGTGTTGGCGCAAACGCATACGCAAATTCAAATAATCGCAACGGTTATCAAAATAGCCCGAAATAATCCCTGAGCAGAACAACCACAGCCCAGCAATCGCCGCATACCACAGCGTTGCGCCCCAAGGATTCACAGAATACGTTTGATACGCCGCTTCCGCCTCCGTCAAAATCGGCGTGCCGTAAGCCAAACGATAGCCCACCGCCACCAACATCGCCACAGACATCGCCACAATCACATTGCCAGCAACCGCCGCCACTTGCGAGCGCACCACATCAATCAATAATTGCGCCAGTTTTTTATCCACTGCGCGACCTTTTTCATTGCGCTCCACCGCCGCCGCAAAACGCGCCGCCGTCATCGCAGGCTGCTTGGTCGCCACCGTAAAATGCAGCATAAAAATCAACATAAACCCCAAGCCGTAATTCAGCCCCGAAGCCACGCCATACGCAAACGGGTTTTCAATATTGCGCCCAATATAAATAATTTTGAACAACGCCATCAGCGCAATCAACACACCGCCACCAGCCGCAGACCACACCATGCCCATGTATTCTTTTTTCGTACGTGTGATGTAATGCTCGCCGTGGTCGCTCGTGTTTTGCGTGATGCTGCGCGAAAGCATGCCTACGCTGCGTTTCCACAAACGCGTTGCGCTGTGTTGCTCCGCAGAAGCACACGCCAGCTTATCTGCCAGTTTCAGCAAGCAACGCAAACGCGGTTTCTCTCTGCTAAACACTTCCAGCAGCAACACAATACGGTTGAATGTCTGTTCCAATCGTTCCAACAAATGCGCCACCGCCATAGACGAACCTGCGCCCGTGCCTGTTCCCAGTTTGCGCAGCCTGTCCACCTTATCGCGGCATTGCTGCAACATCACTTGCAAATGGCTATCGTCAAAATCCTTGCGATTGACGTGCGCGTGTAACCACAAAGCCACTTCGCGCTTAAACGCCACAAATGCCGATTCTTGCCCCAACAATTTCGGGTCAAGCCGTACCAAATCAGGCTCAAGAGCTTCTGCCGCCACCCAAATCGACAGCATTTCAATCGCGTGGAAGCCTTCCCAACGCACATAACGGCGCAGCGTTTCGCGTGTTTGTGGCGTGGTTTTTTGCCAAATTAGATGAAACAAACGCGCCCACATTTTCGGCTCAATCGCATGAATCCAACGCGAATCTCGTGCTTGCACAAACAGCAGCGCAAACACATCACGCAAATCATTTGGGTCTTTGTAGGCAGGGTTGAGATATTCGTATAACCGCGCCCCCAATTCGCCACGAAAGCCTTTGCGCGAAAAAATCCCTGCGCTAATCAGCAAAGGATACAGGCGCATACTGCCTAGCCATTTGCCCAGCAGTTCAGCGATTTGCGTACACAGTTCGGGGTGCTTTTCCAAAGTATCAATCAGCAACGCCATACGTTCGGGCGCAAATTTGCCTTTTCGCTGGCGCAACCAAATCGCCAAACTTTGCAGCAAGGTAAACGCATCGTTCTGCGCGACTTGGTTGGCGATAAATTCGGCTAGATTGGTGTTTTTGGGACAAGGCATGGTTGCTCCTTTCTTGCAGCCTGAAAATATTTACCACATTACACAACGCAATAAATATGGCAGCCTGAAAACAAATTTTAAAATCTTGAATCGGTTAATTATAGCATTAAGGTTTTTTCAGGCTGCGTTTTCGTGAGAAAACTTGTTCTCACACCGTTCATAATATAGAATTACCGCTCACTACTTTTTTAGTCGGGGTGCTGCCAGTCGGCGGCTGAGAAATACCCGTGAACCTGATACAGTTAGCACTGACGTAGGAAACTAAATGAATATCTATTCCCCTATTCAATCTTAAAAGCACATTTGCCCATTTATGGCGCAAGTGTGCTTTTCTGTTTTCTATCTCTTTACTAATTGGATTTTTTCTGTTTTCCGTTTTCAGGCAGCCTGAACATATTTTTTTAGGGAAATTCAATCATGCAAACTTTTCAAGCTCAATTTTTAAATGTGGTTCGTGAACGCAATCCGTTGATTCACAATATTACCAATTTGGTGTCGGCAAATTTTACCGCGAATGGTTTGTTGGCGATTGGCGCATCGCCGATGATGGCGGAAAGCCCTGACGAAATGGCGGAATTGGCAGCAATCAGCAGCGCGGTGGTGTTGAATTTGGGTACGCCGTCCGATGAAAAAGTGGCGGCAATGTTGGTGGCTGGCGTGGCAGCCAATCGGGCGAATGTGCCTGTGGTGCTTGACCCTGTGGCGGTGGGCGCAAGCCAGTTGCGGCGCAACACGGTGGCGAAATTGGTAAATGACATTTCGTTTACCGCGATTCGGGGCAACGCTGGCGAATTGGCGTATTTGGCTGGCGTGGACTGGCAAGCGAAAGGCGTGGACGCTGGCAAAGGTTCAGGCAATTTGGCGGACATCGCGAAAACGGTGGCGCAGAAATTTTCCTGCGTGGCGGTATTGAGTGGCGAACAGGATTTTGTGTCGGACGGCAAACAGGTGGCGCGGTTAAGTAATGGCGTGGCGTTGTTTCCGAAAGTGACGGCTTCGGGGTGTTTGTTGAGTGCGGTGGTGGGGGCGTTTGTGGCGGTTGCGCCGCGTGAGTTGGCGTTTCAGGCAGCCTGCGAAGCGTGTATGGTTTACGCGGTGGCTGGGGAATTGGCAGCACAAGGTTTGGCGGATTCACAAACGGGGACTTTTGCGGTGCGGTTGTTGGATTCGTTGGCAGCAATCAACGAGGAACAGGTGGCGCAGTTCGCAAATGTAGATTTGGATTTTTTGACATAAATGGTTGAGTTTCACGGCGCGAAAGAGTGGGGGTGGCGGCGATACGCCACGTTCAGGCAGCCTGAAAAACTTTATTTTTAAATTCTGTACACAACAATTTTTGCGTAGGGTGGGTGCAAGCCCCTACCCTACGGCTTTTATGTTGAAAGGGAAAATGATGATTTCTCAAGTTTTAACGATTGCTGGCTCGGATAGCGGTGGCGGTGCAGGTATTCAAGCCGATTTGAAAACCTTTCAAATGCGTGGCGCGTTTGGTACAAGCGTTTTGACGGCGGTTACGGCGCAAAATACCTTGGGCGTTCATGGTATTCACGTTTTGCCGTTGGAAATGATTTCGGCGCAGATTGACGCGATTGGCGCGGATTTTGATATTCGGGCGTATAAAATCGGTATGCTTGGCACGGCGGAAGTGATTGAATGTGTGGCAAATTCGATTCAAAAATACGATTTTGGTGCTTTGGTGCTTGACCCTGTGATGGTGGCGAAAGGCGGTGCGCCGTTGTTGCAGGAAAGTGCTTTAAATGCGTTGAAACGTGAATTGTTGCCACGCGCCAAAGTGGTTACGCCCAATTTGCCCGAAACGGAAATGCTGACAGGCGTGGCAGTGCAATCGGACACGGACGCGGAACGGGCGGCGCGGATTTTACAAGATTTGGGCGCGGAAACGGTGGTGATTAAGGGCGGACATTTGGGCAATTCTGCAAGCGCGATGTGTCGTGACTGGGTGTTTGCGCGTGATGAAAATTTGGTGTTGGAATCGCCGCGTTTTGACACGCGCCACACGCACGGCACAGGTTGCACGTTTTCGGCTTGTATTGCGGCGGAATTGGCGAAAGGCACGGACGCGTTATCCGCTATTCAGTTGGCGAAACAAGGGATTAGCCGTGCAATCAGCAATCCGATTAACATCGGGCATGGGCATGGTGCGGTTAATCATTGGGCGTTGCGTGATGATTTTCAGGCTGCCTGAAAATAAATTTACACAAGGAAAATCAAAATGTTATTTTCAAAAGACGTTTGGCAACGCAATGAAGCGTTGTATCAAGAAACATTGAATTTGCCGTTTAATCAAGAATTGGCGCAAGGCACTTTGGCGCAAGATGCGTTTTGCCATTATGTGATTCAGGACGCGCATTATTTGGAAGCCTACGGACGCGCTTTGTCGGTGTGTGCTGCCAAAGCCTTTGATGCGAATGGGATTTTGCAATTTTCGCAATTTGCACAAGGCGCGGTGGCGGTGGAACGTCAATTACACGGTGGTTTTATGCAGCAATTTGGCATCAGCGCGGAACAATTCGCCAACACGCCTTTAACCGAAGCATCGCACCATTACACATCGTATTTATTGGCGACTGCGTGGTCGGAAAGTTATCCTGTTGTTTTGGCAAGTTTATTGCCGTGTTTTTGGATTTATGCGGAAGTTGGCAGCGCGATTTATCATCAATCTGTCCCGAATAATCCTTATCAAGCGTGGATTGATACTTACGCTGGCGATGAATTTCATCAATCTGTTCGCAAAGCGATTGATTTGATTGATGATGTCGCCAGTCGTGTTGATGCCGAAACTTTGGCGAAAATGCACATTGCCTACACCACATCGGCAAAATTGGAATGGCTGTTTTGGGATAGCGCGTATCAGCAGCATGAATGGCGTATGCAGGCTGCCTGAAAGGAAAAAATATGTTTGAACGCGAAATGTTAAAAGTCTATTTTGTTGCTGGCACACAAGATTGTCGCCACGAAACAAGCGGTTCGCCACAGCAAAAATTATTGGGCGTTTTGGAAACGGCTTTGCAAAATGGGATTACCTGTTTTCAGTTGCGCGAAAAAGGCGAGTTTTCTTTGCAAGATGAAAATCAAATGATTGAATTAGCCAAAGATTGTCGGGATTTATGCCGTCAATTTGGTGTGCCGTTTGTGTTGAATAATGATGTGGCGTTGGCGGTTAACTTGGGCGCAGACGGCGTTCACATCGGGCAATCGGATATGGCGGCGGTGGAAGCCGTGAAATTGACGAATGGGAAATTATTTTTGGGGATTTCCAATAGTTCGGTTGAGCATTTGCAAAGCAGTTTCAGGCTGCCTGAAATAGATTATTTTGCGGTGGGTGCGATTTTTCCGACTCAATCCAAACCTGACGCGGTGCAAAATCTCGGCGTGGAATTTGTGCGAACCGCTCGGCAACTGATTGGCGATAAACCGTTGGTGGCGATTGGTGGGATTACGCTGGAAAATGCAAAATTATTGCGTCAAGCAGGCGCTGACGGCGTGGCTGTGATCTCTGCGATTACGCAAGCAGCGGATAAGGCGGCTGCCGTGCGCCAACTACGGGAGATATTCGCATGAAACTGTTTTCTTATGCTGTGTTGTGGGCAGGTGCGGCGGTATCACTAGCGGAAATTTTAACGGGAACATTTTTTGCGCCACTCGGTTGGCAGCAGGGTTTGTTGGCGATTGTGCTGGGACATTTGATTGGCGGCGTGTTGTTTTTCTTGGCTGGCTATATTGGCGCGGTACGCCAACAAACGGCTATGGAAACCGTGAAAAGCAGCTTTGGACAAATAGGCGGACGGCTGTTTGCCTTGCTGAACGTGATGCAACTGGTCGGCTGGACGGCAATTATGATTTACGATGGTGCAGCCGCAGCGCAAGTGTTTGGTGTGATGAATCATGTGCTTTGGTGTGCGCTGATTGGTGGTTTGATTGTGTTGTGGCTGTGGCTAGGCAATCGCTATTTGAGCAAAATTAATTTGCTGGCGGTATTGGCTTTGCTATTGGTTACGCTGGTGATTTCCACCAAAATCTTTTCAGGCAGTCTGAAAATGCCAACTGGTGAAGCGATGAGTTTTGGCGCGGCGATAGAGTTGGCGGCGGTTATGCCGTTGTCGTGGTTGCCATTGGTGAGCGACTATACACGTTCCGCAAGCAAACCTTTTCAGGCTGCCTTAATCAGCAGCGTGGCGTATGGCGTGATGAGTTCGTGGATGTATGCGATGGGTTTGGGTATGGCGTTGTTTGTTGGCGAAACAGATTTGGCGAAGATTTTGCTGAATTTGGGTTTGGGCGCAATCGGCGTGTTGATGATTGTGTTTTCCACCGTTACCACCACTTTTTTGGACGTACATTCGGCAAGTATTTCCACGCAAGCCATTTGGCAAAGGCTGCCTGAAAAATCGTTTGCAATCGCGATAACAGTACTTTGCACCATCGCAGCGATGTTGTTCTCGATGAACGACATTACGGATTTTTTGTATTGGATTGGTTCGGTGTTTGCGCCGATGATTGCGATTTTGATTGCAGACTTTTTTATTTTGAAAAAACCTGTTTGTGAGCAAAATGTGAATGGGCGAAATGTGCTGATTTGGTTGTTGGGTTTTGGTTTGTATCGCTATTGGCTGGCACACCCATTAAGCGTGGGTAATACTTTGCCTGTGATGGCGATGACAATCGTTTTATGCGTGATAACTGATTTTGTGTTGAGTAGAAAATTTCAGGCTGCCTGAAAATACAAAAAAACAGCGTGTATGTTAAAACACGCTGTTTTCCATTTTCAGGCTGCCTGAAATTATTAATTCCGTTTAGCGCGGAACAAATACAAATGCTGCGTTACCGCCAACCAAGCACCTGTCATGCCCAGCACCACAACCACCACCGTAATCATCACCATTTCCCACGGCGTAAACGCACGCCATTGCAGGTTAATCCCATACGGTTGCACGATTTGCGAAACCACAGGTTGAGTCGCCAACATCACCCAAGTACACAAGCATAAGCTAATCACAACAGCCCAAAAGCTCTGAAACGCAGCCTGATACAAAAACGGACGGCGCACAAACGCAGACGGCGCACCCAACAATTTTGTAATCTCAATTTCTTCCTTGCTGCTCAAAATCTGCAAGCGAATGGTATTGTGTGCCACCAACACAAACGCCACACCCAAGGTAATCGCCAAGAACCAAAAAATCTGGTTCATCAAACGGTTAAATTGATACAAGGTCTGCATCCATTCCTTATCCATTTGCGCGCTTTCCACCATTGGGAAATGCGCCGCTTCACTTTGCAACGCCGAAATCACTTCAGGTTTGTTTTCCAACGGCGTAACCACAAACGCATCGGGCAATGGATTTTCGTCCAACATAGACACAATGTCCTGCGAACCCATTGCTTTTTGCATTTCTGCCAAGCCGTCTTCCTTGTTTACAAACTTCACTTCTTTCACGCGCTTGTCCGAAGTCAGCAGCATGTGGACGTTTTCCGTTTCCGCTTCATTCGCTTCAGGTTCCATGTAAACCGTGATTTGCGGCACTTCGCTCAATTTGCTCAACACCGTTTGACTGCTCTGAACACCCAAATACAAAGTCAGCGGCAAAGTCATCGCAATCGACAACATCGCCAAAATCAGCAAAGTTGCTACAGGCTGCTTGAAGAAATACGCAATCGCCCGTTTGGCACTTTCCGCGTGCAACGAAAGATAGTTGTTATTCATGCCGCGAACCTGCCTTCCTGCAAACGCAAAATGCGATGTCCGTAATCTTGCATCAAACTTTCATCGTGCGCCGACACAATCACGGTCGTCCCCGCTTCGTGGAAGGTTTTGAACAATTCCATAATGTCCAACGCATACGCGCGGTCAAGGTTGGCAGACGGTTCGTCCGCAATCAGCAAGCTGGGTTGATGAACCACAGCACGGGCAATGCACAAACGCTGCTGTTCGCCACCTGATAAACCGTTTGGGTCGTCCTTTTCGCGCCCAGCCAAACCCACTTTTTCAATCGCCACGCGCGCGCGTTTTTCTGCGGATTTATTGTCATAACCAATAATCCGCAAAGGCAACATCACGTTTTGCAGCACATTGCGGTCGTACAAAATTTTGTGGTCTTGGAACACGATGCCGATGTGTTGGCGCAAATAGCACAACTGATTATCAGACAGAGAACCCAAGTCGTGTTTATTGATAAGCACTTTGCCTGTGGTTGGTTTTGTAATGCCTGCAATCAAGCGCAAAATCGTGGATTTGCCTGCGCCTGAATGTCCTGCCACGAAAATCATTTCGCCTTTACCAATATTGAAGCTGACGTTTTTCAAGGCTTGAAAACCACCAGGGTAAGTTTTGGAAACTGATTCAAAACGTATCATTTTTAAGTTTATGTTTTATTCGGTAAAAAATTCCGCTAATTATACGTGATTTGTTTACTTTCAGGCAGCCTGAAACCTTTGCAAAATCTTCATCTTTGGCAATTTTCTTCGCCATGCGCTGCTCAAAAGCTCAACGTACTTCATGTACGTAGTCGCTTTTTGCGCTGCTATGGCTTTGAAAATTGCTCAAATCTAAAGTTTTGCAAAGGTCTCAGTCTGAAAGCATTTGTGGATAAGTTTGTGTATAAACTGTGTCATTTTTGTGAAAAGTGCACGGATAAGTTGTGTGTATTCCCTGTTTGGTTGGGTATAAATTTTCGTTTTCTGTGGATAGTTTTGTGGACAAGCTGGGTATTATGCACAATGAAGACAGAAATAAGCTGATTGCAAAATCTAAAAACTCTGCTGTAGGTCGGCTTTCCAAGCCGATAATTCACGTTCATGCAGCCTGAAACTGTTACGTTGCAGTAATTTAAAGCGTGAGTGTGGCGGCACAACGCCACGTTCAAACGTAAAACTCAACACAATATATTTGCAGCCTGAAAACCACTATATCTATGATAAAATGCGCCATTTTTCTGATTTTCGCTTTTCAGGCTGCCTGAAAACCCTTTTATTTAAAGAGAACATTATGTTAGACAATTTAACCCAACGATTTGGCAAAGTATTCAAAAATATCCGTGGGCAATCCACTTTAACAGAAGAAAACATCAAAGAAGCCTTACGCGAAGTGCGTTTGGCGTTGTTGGAAGCAGACGTGGCTTTGCCGATTGTGAAAGACTTTGTAAACCAAGTGAAAGAACGCGCGTTGGGACACGAGTTCGCCAATGATTTAACGCCAGACCAAGCATTCTTTGGCATTGTGAACGAAGCGTTGGTTGAGCTGATGGGCAAAGAAAACACGGGCTTGAACTTGGCTGCAACGCCACCTGCTACGGTATTGATGGCAGGTTTGCAAGGTGCGGGTAAAACCACAACGGTAGGTAAATTGGCACGTTTAATCAAGGAACAAGAGCCGAAGAAAAAAATCTTGGTGGTGTCTACGGACGTGTATCGCCCTGCTGCGATTGAGCAGTTGAAATTGTTGGCGGAACAAGTGAAAGTGGATTTCTTCCCGTCTGACGTGTCTCAAAATCCTGTGGAAATTGCGCGCGCGGCGCAAGATTATGCACGTAAGCATTTTTATGATGTGTTGATGGTGGACACGGCTGGTCGTTTGGCGATTGACGCGGAAATGATGGCGGAAATCCGTGCAATTCATGTGGCGATTAAGCCTGTGGAAACGCTGTTTGTGGTGGACGCGATGTTGGGTCAAGATGCGGTGAACACGGCAAAAGCGTTTGATGAAGCGTTGGCTTTGACGGGCGTTGTGCTGACGAAAATGGACGGTGATTCGCGCGGCGGTGCGGCGTTGTCTGTGCGCCAAGTAACGGGTAAACCGATTAAATTTATTGGTATTGGCGAAAAAATCAATGGTTTAGAGCCGTTCTATCCTGACCGTATTGCGAGCCGCATTTTGGGTATGGGCGATGTGATTACATTGCTGGAAGATGTACAGAAAGGGATTGATGAAGACTTAGCCAAGGAAATGGCAAGCAAGTTACACAAGGGCAAGGGCTTTGATTTGAACGACTTTAAGGCGCAAATCCAGCAAATGCGTAATATGGGCGGCTTTGAGAATTTGTTGTCTAAAATGCCTGGTGAATTGGGACAGTTGTCTAAACAGATTCCTGAGGGTACGGCGGAAAAGGCGATGGGGCATGTTGAGGCGATTATCAATTCAATGACGCCGAAAGAGCGTGCAAACCCTGCGATTATCAAGGCAAGCCGTAAAAAACGTATTGCGGCTGGGGCTGGGGTTACGGTGCAGGAAGTGAATAAGATGTTGAAACAGTTTGAGCAGTCGCAGCAAATGATGAAGATGTTTAGCGGTAAGGGTATGGCTAAATTGATGCGTATGGCGAAGGGAATGAAAGGAATGTTCCCTGGTATGTAGCTTGTTGTGTAAACGCAGCCTGAAAGGTTTTTCAGGCTGCTTTTTTTCAAGGAATTGTGATGATGTGTGCGGTATTGAATATGGCGCATGCGGAACGGATTTTGCAGCCTGAAACGATCTGAATTGTGCAAGATGCACCGAATTTTCAGGACGGGATTGTTCAGGTGCGTTTGCTTGTGGATAAACAGGGCAATGTGTCCAAAGTAGTTTGGGGCGAGGAAAGTTCGCCTGAATTGGGCAAATTAGCGCAAAGCTATCCTTTGCCGAAGCGTGTGAAAGCGGCACAACAATGCGATTCTCAGCAGCGTTGTCAGGCGGTTGAAAGTTCGCAAGAGGTGTTGCTTGTGTTCACGCTGCCGAAAACGGTGAAGCTGGATTTCAATCACGCAACGGAACGCCCTATTGCACCGTCTTATCCAAAGTCTGCTCTTGAAGATAGCGCGGAAGGTGTTGTGCTGTTGAATGTGGTCGTGGATAAAGAGGGGAAACCGTTGGCGGCGTAAGTGGCGAATTCTAGCCGACATCAGCTTTTGGATTCTGCGGCGAAACAGGCGGCGATGGCTTCGCGGTATGCGGTGGCTTCTTATCGTGGGAAAGCGGTTTATTATATTGGGCAGCAGCGGTTTAATTTTGGTTTGGAAAATTAGGTAGCCTGAAAATATCCTTTGTTTCTTTGTAGAACGTGTGTATCTTTTGTGGATAAGTGATTTATCTATTTGAAAATAATCTATTTTATTAAATTGCATAAATTTTAGGCAGCCTGAAAGATTTTTCAGGCTGCTTTTTGTTTGGTTTAAATCCTGCTTGAATAAGCCAACCGTTGCGGCCTAAAAACCGTTTTATCAATCTGCTATAATTCAACTATTTACAGACCAAACCAAAGAATTAGCTATGAATACTTTTGAACAATTCTCTCAATCTTACGCAAACCAAAAATGGCAAGATTGCCTTGCTGCTGTGCCTGCGGTTTTAGAAACTTTTGATGATTTGCCAGACGCAGACAAAATTCAATTTTATGCGGCATGGGGACAAGCATTACGCCACACGAAACAGCACGAACAAGCTGCTGAAAAATTTGAATGGTTGTGCCAACACTTTCCAAACGCGCCTGAGGGTTTGGACGGCTTGAGCAATATTGCGCGCGACTTGAAAGATTGGCAAAAAAGCGTGGAATATGCGCTGCAGTATCAACAAAAATTCCCTGAGCATTGGGAGGGTTGTTGGTGGCTGGGGCATGCTTATAAAAATTTGCAACAGTTTGAGCAGGCGGATTATTGGTTTCTGCAATTGATTGAACGTTTCCCTGAAAAATATCAGGGGATTGAGGGCTTGGTAAACGTGGCAGAAGTTCAGCAAAATTGGCAAGAAATGGAAAACCGCACGCGCGTATTCCAACAACATTTTCCTGATATGTGGCAATCGCTGTTTTGGTTTGGCGTAGCAGCGAAAAATTTGGGACGTTTGGCGGACGCGGAGCGTTACTTTTCGGAATTGGTTGAAAAACGCCCTAACTTGTCTAAGGTGTGGGAAGAATTGGTGTTGCTGGCGAAAGAGCAATGCGATTGGGTATTGATGGCGAAACGAGCGGAAGCGTTTAAGCAGCGTTTCCCAAAAATGTGGCAAGGCTATTGGTGGCTGGGTTTGTCGCAAAAAGAGTGTTATCAGTATGACATTGCGCGTGCGGAATTTGAAACGTTGCAAAAGCAGTTCCCCAAACAGTCGCAAGGCTGGCAGGGCATGGTGGACTTAGCGAAACATCAAAA